>NZ_CP108996.1:1844161-2151521 GCF_036226565.1 Kribbella sp. NBC_00709 | reverse complement strand
CGGCCGCCCGCTGCCGAACGTCGAGCTCCGGATCGCCGACGAGCAGGGCGAGGACGTCGAGGGCGACGACCCGGGCGAGATCCTGATCCGCGGCCGCAACCTGTTCTCCGGCTACTGGCCGGACGGTGTGGACGGCCCCGACGCCGAAGGCTGGTACCGGACCGGTGACGTCGGGTACCTGGACCCGGACGGCGACCTGTTCCTGGTCGACCGGTTGCGGGAGCTGATCATCGTGTCCGGGTTCAACGTGTTCCCGAGCGAGGTCGAGGACGTGCTGGTTGCGGCTCCCGGCGTGCGGGAGGCCGCGGTCATCGGCACGCCGTCCGAGGAGACCGGCGAGGCGGTGAAGGCGTTCGTCGTACCGTTGCCGGACGCCACGATCGATGTCTCGGCGGTCCGTGAGTACGCCGAGGGGCGGCTGGCGCGGTTCAAGTGCCCGGTCGAGATCGAAGTGGTGGACCAGTTGCCCCACTCGGTCACGGGCAAGGTCGCCAAGGGTCGCCTGCGCGAGGCGGGCCGATGAGCCGGGTCACGATGTACGGCAAGCCCGGTTGTCACCTCTGCGACGACGCCCGGGAGATCATCCGCGCGGTCTGCGCCGAGCTCGGCGTGCAGTGGACCGAGGTCGACATCACGCAGGATGACCAGCTGTTCACGCAGTACGGCGAACAGATCCCGGTCACGTTCGTGGACGGGAAGCAGCACGACTTCTGGCGGGTGGACCCGGCGAGGCTCAGGAAGGCCTTGACAAGTTAGGGCGTGTCTCGCAGGTCACCCTCGCCGATTTTGTTCTCACGTTCACAAGCTCCTAGAGTAAGAACCGCCGCCGGCCGTCAGACCGCGGTGAACCAACCGCTCCCAGGAGAATTGTGACGCGTGCCAGCAGCCGTCGCCCCGGCCCGCCGACGAGAACCGAACGCGGCATCCCCGAGGCGACTGTCGCGCGCTTGCCGGTCTACCTGCGGGCCTTGACCGCGCTCTCGGACAGCGGCATCGCGACCGCGTCGAGCGAGGATCTGGCGACCGCGGCCGGCGTGAACTCGGCCAAGCTCCGCAAGGACCTGTCCTACCTGGGGTCGTACGGCACCCGCGGCGTCGGGTACGACGTCGAGTACCTGCGCTACCAGATCGCCCGCGAGATCGGCGTCACCCAGGACTGGGCCGTGGTCATCGTCGGGATCGGAAACCTGGGCCACGCGCTGGCGAACTACTCCGGCTTCGGCACCCGCGGCTTCCGCATCGTCGCCCTGCTGGACGCCGACCCGAAGCTGGTCGGCGAGCGGATCGGTGACATGGAGGTCCGCGACTTCGCCGAGCTCGAGGACATCGTCGAGCGCGACCGGGTCTCGATCGGCGTCATCACCACCCCCGCCGGCCCGGCCCAGGAGGTCTGCGACCGGCTGGTCGCCGCCGGCGTCACCAGCATCCTGAATTTCGCGCCCGTCGTGCTGTCCGTGCCCGACGGCGTCGACATCCGCAAGGTGGACCTCTCGATCGAGTTGCAGATCCTGGCGTACCACGAACAACGAAAGTCCGGAGAGGCGGCGCTCCCCCAGGTGCCCGAACTACCAGCGATGAACGGTCTGACGGATCTCCCGAGCGTTGGAGGAGGTGTCGGCGCGTGAGCTACTTGGTCGTCGGCATCAGTCATCGTTCCGCTGACATCAACGTCCTCGAGCGGGTGGCGCTCGACGCGGACGCCGCGACCAAGCTGGCCCTGGCCGTGAAGCAGACGCCGGCCGTGGCCGAGTCCGCAGTGCTCGCGACCTGCAACCGCACCGAGGTCTACGCGACCGTCGACCGGTTCCACGCCGGGATGGACGAGGTCACCGCGATCCTGGCCGACGTCACCGGCGTACCGCTGCTGGATCTGGCCGAGCACCTGTACGTGCATTTCGAGGAAGGTTCGGTCGCGCACCTGTTCCAGGTCGCGGTCGGGCTGGACTCGATGATCGTCGGCGAGAGCCAGATCCTCGGCCAGGTCAAGGAGACGCTGCGCGTCGGCCAGGACCTGGAGACGATCGGCACCGACCTGAATGCCCTGTTCCAGCACGCTTTGCGGGTCGGCAAGCGGGCCCGGACCGAGACCGGTATCGACTCCGCCGGCCGCTCGGTCGTCTCGGCCGGCCTGGACGCGGTCGGTGGGTTCGAAGACCGCCGGGCGCTGGTCGTCGGCGCCGGCTCGATGGCCTCGCTGGCCGCTCAGACCCTGATCAACGGTGGCGCCAAGAGCGTGACCATTGCCAACCGCAACTACGACCGCGCGGTCACGCTGACCGATCGCATCGGCGGTACGGCGATCCGCCTGGCCGACGTACCGGATGCGTTGCACGACGCCGACCTGATCGTGTCGTGCACCGGCGCCCGCGGCGTCGTACTGACCGAAGAGATGATCCGAAACGCGACGGACGGGCGGCCGCTCGGCGTGCTCGACGTCGCCTTGCCGCGGGACGTCGCGCCCGAGGTGGTCCGGATCCCCGGTGTCACGCTGGTCACCCTCGCCGACCTCGCCGGTACGGCGGGCGGCAGCGAGGCGGACATCGACGAGGTACGGCGGATCGTCCACGAGGAGACCGGAGCGTTCGAGGCGACCCGCCGGGCCGCTTCGGTCGCGCCGACCGTGGTCGCGCTGCGGACGATGGCGACCGAACTGGTCGACTCCGAGCTGGCCCGCCTGGACCGCCGGCTGCCCGATCTCGACGAGCACCAGCGGCACGAGGTCGCACGGACCATCCGCCGCGTCGTCGACAAGGTGCTGCACAAGCCGACGGTCCGGGTCAAAGAGCTCGGCGGTGACCCCGGCGGCCCGACGTACGCCGATGCACTGCGGGAGCTGTTCGCGCTCGACCAGGCAACAGTGGACGCGGTGACAGCGGCCAAGTCTCCCGAGGAGACCAGCAAGACACCCGCGGACGCCCGGCACAGCGGAGGTGAGCAGGCATGATCCGGCTCGGGACCCGCCGCTCCGCGCTCGCGACCGCGCAGTCGACCCTCGTCGCGGACCAGCTGCGCGCGCTCGGCCATGAGGTCGAGCTCGCGCTGATCACCACCACCGGCGACGTGAACCGCGCCCCGGTCGAGCAGATCGGCGGCACCGGCATCTTCGTCAGCGCACTGCGCGACGCGTTGCTGGCCGGCGAGATCGACATCGCGGTGCATTCGCTGAAGGACCTGCCGACCGCGCCGGTCGACGGTCTGACGCTCGGCGCCATCCCGCTGCGCGAGGACCCGCGCGACGTACTCATCGCCCGCGACGGGCTGACCCTCGGCGAGCTGCCGCGCGGTTCGGTGATCGGCACCGGGGCTGCGCGCCGCGTCTCGCAGATCGACGCGCTCGGCCTGGGCGTCGAGTGCACCGGAGTCCGCGGCAACGTGGACACCCGGATCGCACTCGTCACCGACGGCAAGCTGGACGCGGTGGTGGTCGCGAGGGCAGGGGTGTCCCGGCTGGGACGACTCGCCGAGGTGACCGAGACGCTCGACCCGATCCAGATGCTGCCCGCACCTGGGCAAGGCGCGCTGGCCATCGAGTGCCGGTCGGCCGACGCCGAGGCGCTGGCCGCGCTGGCTCCACTCGAGGACCCGTCCACCCGCGCAGCGGTGACGGCGGAGCGGCAGATGATGGCCACGCTCGAAGCGGGGTGCACGGCCCCGGTCGGCGCGCTCGCCGAGGTGGTCGAGGGCGAGGACGGCCCGGAGCTGTGGCTGCGGGGCGCGCTCGGCCAGGAGGACGGCGTACGACGGCTCTCCGCGAACGGGCCGGTGGACGACCCGGTGTCCCTGGGCAGGACGCTGGCGAACGAACTGCTGGAGCGAACATGACACCGGCACAGGGCACTACGACGGCGGCCCACAAGACGAGCAGGAAAACGACGAGGGCGAAGGCAGACGTGAGCGCGAAGACAGCGGCCACCGCAGCACCTCAGAAGGCTGCGACCAGTACAGTCAAGCAGACCAGACCAGTCGGCCACGTGACGTTCGTCGGCGTCGGCCCCGGTGACCCCGCACTGCTGACGCTGGCCGGCCGTGACGTGCTCGCCAACGCCGATGCGGTTGTTGTCGAGGGCCCCGAACACGACGCGTTCCTGACCTACTGCAAGCCAGGCGTCGAGGTCATCGACGGCTCCGGCGCCGAGGGCAGCCGGGCGCTGCGGATCGCGGCCCGGGCCCGGCTGGTGGTGAAGACCGCCAAGTCCGCCGCGAACGTCGTCCGCCTGCTGACCGGCGACCCGTTCACCTTCTCCAGCGGCGCCGAGGAGGCCGCCGCGTGCAAGAAGGCGGGCATCGGATTCAACGTCGTTCCGGGCGTGAGCGAGGTGAGCGCGGTTCCGACGTACGCCGGGATCCCGCTGACGATGAAGGGCGACCGCGAGGTCACCGTCATCGACCTGGCCGAGAACAAGCTCGACCTGACCCGGCTGCACCCGAAGCAGACCCTCGTCCTGCTCAACGGTGTCGAGGTGTTGAAGGACACCGTCGCCGCGCTGGTCGAGGCCGGCTTCGACCCGTGCACCCCGGTCGCGCTGACGGTCGGTGGTACGACGACCGCGCAGACCAGTGTGGTCGGGACGCTGGAGACGATCGTCACCGACCTGCGCGCGGCGAAGGTGACCGGCGAGGCCGTCATCGTCGTCGGCACGGTCGTCGAGCAGCGCGAGGCGCTGTCCTGGTTCGAGACCAAGCCGTTGTTCGGCTGGCGGATCCTGGTGCCGCGCACCAAGGACCAGGCCGGTCCGCTGATGGATCGCCTGCGTCGGTACGGCGCGATGCCGGAAGAGGTGCCGACCATCTCGGTCGAGCCGCCGCGCAACCCGCAGCAGATGGACAAGGCGATCCGCGGTCTGGTCGAAGGACGCTACGAATGGGTCGCGTTCACCTCGGTCAACGCGGTGAAGGCGGTCCGGGAGAAGTTCGACGAGTACGGGCTGGACGCGCGGGCGTTTTCCGGGCTGAAGATCGCAGCCGTCGGCGACAAGACTGCCGAAGCGATCGGTGCCTGGGGCATCCGTCCGGACCTGGTCCCGTCCGGCGAGCAGTCCGCGGCCGGCCTGGTCGAGGACTGGCCGCCGTTCGACGAGGTCCTGGACCCGATCAACCGGGTCTTCCTGCCGCGTGCGGACATCGCCACCGAGACACTCGTTGCCGGACTCACCGATCTCGGCTGGGAGGTCGACGACGTCACGGCGTACCGGACCGTCCGGGCCGCTCCGCCGCCCGCGCCGACCCGCGAGGCGATCAAGTCCGGCAAGTTCGACGCGGTCGTGTTCACCTCGTCCTCGACCGTGCGGAACCTGGTCGGCATCGCCGGCAAGCCGCACGCGTCGACCGTGATCGCGGTGATCGGCCCGGCCACGCTGAAGACCGCCGAGGAGCACGGCCTGCGCGTCGACGCGATGGCCGAGTCGCCGTCGGTCGAGGAGCTGGCCGACGCCCTCGCCCGGTTCGGTGCGGACCGGCGTGACACCATGGTCGAGGCCGGGGAGCCGGTCACCCGTCCGTCCGAACGTCGTTCGGGCTCTCGTCGAAAGAGCTGATCTCGGTGCCTGGATTCCCGGAGGTAAGGCCACGGCGGCTTCGGTCGTCGGCGGCGGTGCGTCGACTGGTCGCGGAGACCACGCTCGAACCACGACAGCTGATCCTGCCGATGTTCATCCGGGAAGACGCCCGCGAGCCGATCCCGATCAAGTCGATGCCCGGCGTCGTACAGCACACCCGGGACACGGCGCGGAAGGCGATCGCGGAAGCCGCCCAGCTCGGCCTCGGCGGCGTGATGCTGTACGGCGTACCTTCCGCGAAAGACGAAACCGGCTCCGGCGGGCTGGATCCGGACGGAATTCTGAACGTCGCGATCCGGGACGCGGTGTCCGAGGTCGGCGACGCGCTGCTGGTGATGTCGGACCTCTGCCTGGACGAGTTCACGTCGCACGGGCATTGCGGTGTGCTCGACTCCGCCGGGCGGGTGGACAACGACGCGACCCTCGAGATCTACGCGGAGATGGGCGTTGCGCAGGCCACCGCCGGTGCGCATGTCGTCGGTCCGTCCGGGATGATGGACGGGCAGGTCGGCGTCATCCGCAAGGCGTTGGACGCGGCCGGGTTCGTGGACACGGTGATCCTGGCGTACGCCGTGAAGTACGCGTCGGCGTTCTACGGTCCGTTCCGTGAGGCCGTCGGCTCGTCGCTGAAGGGTGACCGAAAGACGTACCAGCAGGACAACGCCAACACCCGCGACGCGATCCGCGAAGTCGACCTCGACATCGCCGAAGGCGCCGACATCGTCATGGTGAAGCCCGCGCTGGCCTACCTGGACATCATCCGCCAGGTCCGCGACCACGTGAACGTACCTGTTGCCGCGTACAACATCTCCGGCGAGTACGCCATGGTCGAAGCCGCCGCCGCCAACGGCTGGATCGACCGCGACCGAGCCATCCTCGAAACCCTCACCTCAATCCGCCGAGCCGGCGCCGACACCATCCTCACCTACTGGGCCTCCGAGGCAGTAAGCCTCCTCGACCACCAGTAGAACCTCCGCAGTACTGCGGCCACCCTCGCCCGCTCCGCGACCGCTCCGTCGTCACCCTCCTCCTACGCCTCCACTACGCGCGCCCACCCTCCGGCTACCGCCCGCGCATCCATGCCGGCTACCGCCGGACCTTGCCGGCTGACGCCGGTGTTGGGACCTGCCGCCCGAGTGCTGCGCGCTACCGCCTGCGTCCCGCGCGCTGTCGAGCGCGTTCGACTGCTTGGCCGCGCCGGTTGGCGAGCGGACTGCAATGACGGGAACTGTGGATGGAGCGTTCCGCATACAGTCGCACGCGAGCTCCAGGACCAGCCTGCAGCTGCTGGCGGCCCCGCCTCGACCACCTGAATCGGACTGGCCGCAACGTCTGACCTACTGGTCACGAGAGATACCGCGTCGCATCTCGGAGATCAGTCGCGCCCGTCCGTGAAGAACCGCGCTCCGGGAACTGTCAGCTGGCGTTCGCGTTGTCGGTCCAGGGGTCTAACGGCGCAGGGGGCGGCGTGTCGGTGGGGGTGGATGGTCGTGGCGAGGTGGGGTCGGGTGGGTGTTCTTCGTCGGCCCACGGGTTCGGGCGTGGGGCGATTGGTTGGTGGGTGATGTCGCCGGTTGGGGGTTTGTATCTGTCGGGTGGGATCGCTGTCGGGTTGGCCCAGGTGGGGTGGGTGACCAGGACGACGCCGTCGAGGATGCGGATGCGCCAGTGGCCGGAGTGGAGGTCGTGGTGGTGGCGTTTGCAGAGCAGGGCGAGGTTCGAGATGGCGGTGATGCCGCCGTCGAGCCAGGAGATGATGTGGTGGGCTTCGCATTGGATGGGTGGGGCGTTGCAGATGACGCAGCCTTTGTCGCGGGCGTTGAGGGCGCGGCGCATCGGGCGGGTGACGAGGCGTTGGGTGGTGCCGACGTCGAGGGGTTGTGATCTGGTGCCGAGGACGATGGGGAGGATCTGTGCGTCGCAGGCGAGGCGACGTACGGTCGCGGCGGACAGGTTGTCGCCGAAGATCATGTCTCCGGTTGCGTTCGCTGTCGCGGCGATGAGGTCGTTGTAGTCGATGGTGATGCTGATGTGTGGCTTGGGTCCGTGCCCGGGCACAAACTGACGATCGCCGCCCGAACGATCAGCATCACGGCCGTCTGCATCACGGCCTTCGGCGTCGCGGTCTGGCTCGGTACAGCCGGTTCCAGTTGGCGGGAGCGGAAGCTGGACGAGCGTGCCGCCCTCGCCCCTGCCCGTCGCAGAGTCCGTTGCGGCGTCGGCATCGGCGGGCCCGGTGTGGGTGGCGGTCGCCGTGTCGTTGGCCGTGCCGGTGGTGTTGAGGATTGTGGTGAGGGCGTCGGCTTGGCGTTTGCTTGCGGGGCGGGGGTCGAGTTGGCCATCGATGGTGCGATGGGGTCTGGCGTAGGCGTGGATCAGGGTGCGGAAGAGTTCGGCGTTCTCGTTGGCGAGGTAGCCGCGGAAGGTGACGCCTCGGTCGGCGGTCTTCCAGGTGAGGGATTCGCGGGTGTAGGCGGCCTTCTCGTCGGGTTCGGGGCCGTCGGGGTCGAGGATGTCGCGGATGGACCTGCCTGCTTTGCGGAGTTCCGTGGGGGTGTGGGTGGCGGCCAGGTCGATCAGCCGCCGTTCGGCGAACTCGAGGTTCTCGGCCGGTACGGTGGCGGGCAGTTTGTCGAGGATCGCCACGATCGCGGCGGCCTGGCCGGGATGCACCCGCCACGTCGCGGCACCGGCACCGTCCGCACCAGCCGCGTCGTCTCCGGCGGCCGGGCCAGCCGTGTGATCTCCGGTGTCTGAGCCAGCCGTGAGGTCCGCGGCGTCGGGTGTGCCAGGAGGCTCCGGGGCGGCGTCGCCGGTGTCGGGGTTGGTGGCAGCGCTGGGGCTGGCGAACGGGACGGCGGGATCGGGGAGGGCCGCCGAGGTGGCGGCGTACTTGGTCAAGCGGGTGGCGAGCCGCACATTGCGGTGGGCTCCGGCGGAGTCGATGCGGTAGCGCTTGGTCAGGAGCCGTGCGGTGCTGCCGGCGCCGAGCTCGGTCGCGTACCCGGACGCGTCGATGCCGGCGATCAGCTGCAACTCGAGCGTCTCCAGGCGGGCCTTCTCCGCGACGACCGCGTCGAGAGCTGACAGCTTCTCGCTGTCGCTCATCGACCAGACAGGTCGTTCGCCGAGGATCTCCATGCCGGAAACTCTAGGCACCCCCACCGACAGTTTCCGACCTCGAAACCCTTATTTACAAGGGCAGGCAGTTATCCACAAATTGCCCACCCTGAACAGATTTCAGTGCTGGATGGTGTAGTCCGACTGGGTGAAGCCGGCTTTCAAGGTGCGGGTGGCGTTGTGGGTCAGGGGGACGTCGGCGTCAAGAGGGCCGAAGAGGGGGATGCCGGTGCCTAGGAGGACGGGGGCTGTGGTGATGGTGAGTTCGTTCAGGAGGCCGGCGGTGAGGAAGGTCTGGATGGTGCGGGCGCCGTCGGTGTAGATGCGTTGGGCGCCTCGGTCGGTGAGGGTTTCGACCAGGGCTTCCAGGGTGCGGTGGACGAGGATGCGGTCGTCGGTGTCCGGGTCGAGGGTTCGGCTGAGGACCTCTACCTGCTTGCCTTCATAGGGCCAGGAGTCGTAGGTCAGGGCCAGTTCGTAGGTGTTGCGGCCGAGTACGACGGTGTCGATGGAGGACATGAACTCGTCGTACCCGGTCTCGCCGGCCTGTTCAGCCCGGGTAGTGAGCCAGTCGATGGAGCCATCGGGACGGGCGATGTAGCCGTCGAGGCTGGTGGCGATGAAGGCAGCAGCGTGGAAGCTCACGCAAACATTTTCCCACGACCCCCGATCGGGCGACGCTAGTAGCCGGACACCTCGGGCCAGCTCAGCTCGACGCCCTCGGCGGCCAGACGGGACTGGTAGTCGGCGAGCAGGGCCGGAGTACTGCGGACCGCGCGCGGCGTCGTGCTGCGTTCCAGGCAGAAGGCGGCGAGCAGGCCGGCGGATTCGCCGATGTTCCATTCGGTCGGGTGGAGGCGGTAGCAGCCGTTGGTGATGTGGGTGGTGCCGAGATTCTTGTTGGCGGGAAGGAGATTCTCGACGCGCTGGGGGATGAGCGCGCCGAGCGGGATCCGGAACGGGCTGCTGGCAACATCGATGTAGTTGTCGCCACCGGTCGACGGGTGCAGGTCGATGCGGTACATGCCGACGCCGACCGTGTCGTCGTACTCGACCGCGCCCCGGGCGCCGCGCACCGCGACCGAGAGGTCCTGCTCAACGATCGTGTACTCCGCCTTGATCCGCCGCGATTCCCGGATGTACGGCGCCTGGGCCAGACCGTCCGTGGATCCGAGCAGGTCCCCGCGCAACCGCAGCCCGGGGAACCCGGCTCCGCCGTCGGGCCGAGGCGCCTCGGTCTGCAGCCAGTAGAAGACGGACTGCGACAGTTCGCGAGCCGCGGCCAGATGCCTGGCCGCATCCGGTACGTCGATGACCGGGCCCTCGAAGTAGTCGATCATCGGCCAGTTCACCAGGCAGATGTCGCTCTCGTACGCGCCCGGGACGAAATGCCGGCGGGCCGCGATCCGGCGGAACGTCCACAGGTTGGTGTCGCCACCGGCCAGCCGCTGGTCGGCGACCACCGCGAGCGGGTCGTCGTCGGGGTTCGGCGTGAAGGAACGATGCGACGTCTCCAGCGTCCGCGGGTTCGGCGCGGTCCAGGACAGCAGACGGTCGCCCCAGAACGAGGGCTGGTAGTTCCGCCAGAAGGCATAGTTCGCGGGCTTGTCGCCGACCTGGTCGCCGTCGACGTGATCGACCGCGAAGCAGTACGAGACCGCCTGCATGTTCATCGGCTGCGCCTCGGCCGGCGCGCTCGGCTCCCCGGTCTGGTCCTGCGACTCGAACCCGGTCACGTACTCCGTCCCGGTGAGCGGCAGCAGCTCCCCGGTCTCGGTGGCGTCGAGGATGTACGGCGCTGTGACGGTGACCTGCTCGTCGGAGTCACGGTGCTGCACGGTCACCGCGGTGACGCGATCGCCATCGGTCTCAGCTGCGACGGGACGGTACGGCTGCAGGACACGGAGCCGACGGCTGGCACGGTACGGCGCGAGCATGGCCTCCAGTACTGCGAGCGCGACGCGCGGCTCGTGGCAGAGCTTGGAGACGTACCCAGCGCCTGGGTTCAGCTGCGGTGTCGCGCGGGAGGCGGCGGTCAGCGGGTAGTGGCGCCGGTAGTACTCGCGGATGCCGTCGCGGAGTGCGCGGTACGACGCCGTGACGCCGAACTGCTCGACCCAACTGTGCTCGTCTGGCGGGACGGCCTGGCTGGTCAACTGTCCGCCGAGCCAATCGAACTCCTCGGTCAGGACGACCGAGCGACCGGCACGCAGCGCAGCCAGGGCCGCCGCGACACCGCCGAGCCCGCCGCCGACCACAAGTACCTCTGTATGCATTCAGACACCTTTGGGTGGAGTGAGGGTGGTTCCTTCGGTCAACTCACACGGGAGCAGGACCTGCTGCGAGGTCGCGGTGCCGCTCAGGATCGACTCCAGCAGCTCGACCGCCCGCAGCCCCATCGCCCGCCGCGGTACGTGGAACCCGCTGAAGTCCACGTCACTGGCCACCGGCCGGGTCGAGTCGCCCAACGCGACAACAGACAGGTCGCCAGGTACGTCGATCCCGCGCGCCGTTGCCGCACCGAGCAAGGCGACGGCATCCGCCCGCTCCTCCACAAACACAGCGGTGATCTTCCGCTCGAGCAACAAGTCGAGCAGCTGCTGGGGTTGGCCGGTGGGGAGCACCAGCGCCTTGTGACCGGCGACCTGGTGAAAGCCGTGGAGGCGGTCTGCCGAGGATTCGGCGACGGGCGCCGGGCCTGCGGCTGGGCCGGCGTACGCGAGGTGGCGGTGGCCTAGTGCGAGGGCCCGCTCGACGACCGCGCGGGTGGCGGTGGTGTAGTCGGCGCCGACGGAAGGTACGGGGGCGCCGGCGTCGTCGCGGCGGCCGACGGAGACGAAGGGGTAGTCCTCCGCGATCAGGCGGGCGAGCTCGTCGGAGGGGACGTCGCGGCCGAGCAGCAGGCAGCCGTCGGCGATGCGAAGCCGGTTGTTCTCGTGGAAGATCCGGCGGTGGCCGTCGGCGACCGGTGCGCTGGTGAACAGCAGCAGGTCCCAGCCGAGGCGCTCGGCGCAGTCCTCAATACCGGCTAGGAACGGGTGGTAGAAGTCGCCGCTCGCGCTCGGGAACACCGACTCGTACGTGAACACGCCGAGGATCTGGTTGCGCTGCTTGAGCATTCGCCGGGCCAGCGGATCCGCCTGGTACCCGGTCTCCCGGATCACCTTGAGCACCCGGTCCCGGGTCTCGGCCGGGATCCGGGCAGTCGCGTCGCTGCGATTGTTCAGCACCAGTGAGACCGTCGTCTGGCTGACGTTCGCCAGCCGCGCGATGTCGCGCTGGGTCAGCCGGGTCGCCTTCTGTGGCATCGCCCGACAATAGCCCGACCGCCGCAACCGGTCAACTCAAACGCCAGTGATAATACGGATCAGCAAATCATCGCGCCGCCCGCGCCAGAGCTACCCGCCCGGCGTGCAGGGACAGGTGCGTGCCGGTGAACTGTTCGCGCAGCCGCCGGTCGTGGGTGACGACGACCAGCGCACCGCGGTAACTCACCAGCGCCTCCTCCAACTGCTCGACCAGAAGTGGTGACAGATGGTTGGTCGGCTCGTCCAGCAGCAGCAGATCGACCGGCTCGGTGACCAACCGGGCCAGCTCGATCCGGCGACGCTGCCCGTACGAGAGCTCCTCGACGCGCTTGTGCAGATCCGCAGGCCTGAACAAGCCGAGTGACAACAAGACATCCTCGTCACCCCCGAACGCCTGAAGGACAGTCAGCCCGGACGGCCGAAGCACACCGTCCTGATCGAGGTGTCCCACCCGGGCCGGTCGTCGAACCGACCCCGCGTCCGGACAGATCTCCCCGGCCAGCACTCGCATCAGCGTCGTCTTCCCCGCACCGTTAGGCCCGGTAATCAGCAGACGCTCACCTCGCGCGAGGCGCAGGGACTCCACCTGCAGTCGATTCCCCACTCGTACTTCGCCAAGCTCGACCGCAACGTCCTCATCCAAGGCCGCACCCTCGAGTTGCCCCGCGAAAGCGAGTGGTTCCGGCGGCGGAGCGACCGGACTGCCGGTCAGGCGATCCAGACGTCCTTTGAGGTTGCGGATCCGGCTCATCGCACCGTGCCCACGTCCGCGTGCCCGGAACGGGCCGGCCGCGAAGACCGCCAGCTCCATCTTCCGCGGCATCTCGTCGAGCCGCGCCGCGTTCGCCTCGACGAGCCGGCGACTGCGATCGATCTCCCGACGCCACTCGTCGTACTCCCGCAACCGCCGGCGCCGCTCGGCCGCCTTGGCCGCGAGATATCCGCCGTACCCGTTGCCGTACCGGGTCACGGTCCGCTCCTCGACCTCGAGGATCGTGCTGGTCAGGCGCTCCAGGAACACCCGGTCGTGTGTCACCGCGATGACGGTCCCGCGATGGGTGCGCAGGTGTTCTTCGAGCCACTCGACAGCCTGGTCGTCCAGGTCGTTGGTGGGCTCGTCGAGCAGCAGCACCTCGGGTTGCGCGGCCAGCGTCGCCGCCAGCGCCAGCCGCGAACGTTCGCCGCCCGACAACGTATTCGGTGCCCGGCGCCGATCAAGTCCGGGCAGGCCGAGGCGGTGCAGCATGATGTCGACGCGAGCGTCGGCTTCGTAGCCGCCGCTCGCCTCGTACCGTTCGACGAGCTCGCCGTAGACCTCGAGCAGGCCACCGGCGGCGAGCTCGAGCTCGACGGAACGCATCCGCGCCTCGATCTCGCGCAACTCCGCGAAGGCCGCATCGATGGCGTCCTGCACGCTCGCCGTCAGCGGAACCTCGAGGGCCTGGGTGAGATGGCCGATGCCGCCTGGTACGACGACGTCCACGTCGCCGTTGTCGGGTGGTTCGACTCCGGCGAGGAGCCGGAGCAGGGTGGACTTCCCGGCGCCGTTGTCGCCGATCACGCCGACCTTCTCGCCGGCGCGCACGGTCAGGTCGACGCGATCGAGTACGACGTGATCGGCAGAGCGTTTGGTGACGCCCGAAAGGGCAAGATGGGCAGTGCGCATACGGCGCACACCTCCTGGGTTCGACGTGTGTAGGTGGCGAGACACGCACCGATCACAGAGAACCCATGCCGACAACCGTAGTAGCGCAAATGCTTGCGCGCAAAGGACTTTTCGCTACGGCGTCCTGATCTTCAGCACCTGCCGCCCCGGGATCCGGCCGGTCAGGTACACGCGGAGCCCATCCGGGGTCAGGCTGCCGCCCAGGTACGTGTACCGCTCGCCCGGATCCATCGCCACCCGGGCTGCGCCGTTCCCGGGACCGAACTCGATCCGGTCCGAGCCGACGGTGTAGCTGCCGGTGCCGGAGACAAGCTGGTAGTTGCCCGAAGCATCCAATGCGTCCACGCCGGCCAGCGTTCCACCCGGACGGAAACACAGTTCGATCGCGTACGCCGTTTCGTCGCCCGCGAAGTCGAAGGTGAGATCGAAGCCATCTGCCACCTCCGTGACAGCGATCTCGGTATGCAGCGTCCGGTACTGCTTGGGGCGATGCCCGAAGTCCATCGAGGCGTAGAAGCGGCCGTCCGGGGTCAGCGCATACTGGCCGTCCGCGCGGCGGTACCGCTTCGGCAGCGGCAGGTGATACGGCACCTTCACCTCCGAGGACAGCTTGAACGTCTTCCCGGATGCCTGCAGACCGTCGCTGCGGAAATGCCCGGTGCTGAAGAACTGCGGTGACAGCCGGACCGAGTCCAGGATCGCCGAACCGTTGCGGAGCTTGAAGAACGTCGGGGTGGTGGACAACCCCGACGAGATCACCGCGATGTCGTGGAAGTCGGTCCCGCCGAAAACGGTTGCGGTCCGCGCACCACGGCGTACCCGCGCCGATGCCTGCGACGGGAACTGCCGGCTGAAGTCGGTCGGCACCGGTCGGGCAGCCGGGAGAGAGGCCGCGAGTTCGGGGCGCTCGAGTACTTCGGCGAGGAAGTCGCCGAGCTCGCCCGTACCGCGCGCTTCGATGCTCTTGGCAACAGTCGTGAAGCGGCCGTCGTGCGTCTGCAGGGCGAGCTCGCGGTACTGCGTCAGGTACCACCAGACCTCGCGCAGACCCTTCTGGTCCTGACGGCGGGAGGCGGTCGTATCCACCTCGCCGTTCGGCTCCAGGAAGTACAGGGTCGCCTCGAGGTTCCGCCGTACGTAGTCCACCAAGGCCGGCTTGTCGCGCAACCAGGCGATCGCCAGCAGGCACGGGTTCGTCACCTCGGCGGCGTACGTCGAGCTGCGTTCGCTGTAGATCCCGTCCGGCGTCGCGTCGATGCCCTCGTCGAGCCAGTCGTCGATCCTCGCCGCGTACCGACGGTCCGGGAACAGGTGGTGCGCGCGGGCGAGCGCCGCCGACACCTCCCACCGATGGTTGGGCGTGTGTACGCCGCCGGCCGCCAACGCCGGGCCGGCCTTCTTGATCACCGAACCGAGCGTCGAGCGCAGCGACGAGGTCTCCGCCGAGTCGTCGGCGTCCAGCAAGGCGTACAGGATGCACACGTCCTGGATCGCGAACGAGCTGTCCGGCGGCGAGTGCAGGTTGCCGACGTCGTACAGACCGTCCTCGTGCTGCCGGACCGCGAGCTGATCGACCAGCCACCCCAGCGGCCCGAGCAGCGTGGCGTCGTGGTGGTACGACGACCTGCCCCACACGTACCCGGAGATCAGCCGCCGGGCCTTTCGCGCCACGGTGCGGATGCTGTCGCCGGCGTTCTGGTAGTTCCCGAGCACCAACGGGATCTGGGTCTGGTTGGCGTTGGTCAGCAGGGTCAGGAAGTCCTCGTCCACAGCTGCCACCTCAGCACGCGCCGCGGCGGGATGCAGCGCGCCGACCGCAACTGTGGTCAGCGAACCGGTGAGGAAAGTGCGTCGCAGCATCGGGATCTCCCGTCGGTAAGCGGTTGCCAAATGCTCAGAACTGTCGCCGCGGAACTTTGTCCTGTCAATAGCTCGCAGACCGGCCGGATCCGGCCGGTTCCTACACCGATGAACTCTTGCGGGAACCGGTTTCTTGTACTAGTTTGACCGGCCAAGGCAAGCGCTTTCCGGAGGTGTGATATGAGTGCGCTCGGTGAGCTCGGCAGCCTCCGGGGGAAGAAAAGTGCAGGTCAGAAGAAGGACAACCTGGCCGGCTACCTCTTCCTGGCCCCGTGGCTGCTGGGGCTCTTCCTCATCACGATCGGGCCGATGCTGGCTTCGCTCTATCTGTCCTTCACCGACTACAACCTGATCCAGGCGCCGAAGTGGATCGGCCTGGACAACTTCACCCGGATGCTGTCCGACGAGCGGCTGCACAACTCGCTCCGGGTGACGTTCACGTACGTGTTCGTGTCGGTCCCGCTGCAGCTGGCGATCGCCCTGCTGCTGGCCGTCGTACTCGATCGTGGCGTTCGCGGAATGGCGTTCTACCGCTCGGTCTTCTACCTGCCGTCACTGCTCGGCTCGAGTGTCGCGATCGCGATCCTCTGGCGGCAGGTGTTCGGCACGACCGGCCTGCTCAACCAGCTGCTCGACGTGGTCGGCATCCACGGCAAGGGCTGGATCTCCGACCCGAGTACGGCGCTCGGCACTCTCGTCGTCCTGAACGTCTGGACGTTCGGCTCGCCGATGGTGATCTTCCTGGCCGGGCTCCGGCAAATCCCGTCGATGTACTACGAGGCGGCGTCGGTCGACGGAGCCGGCGTACTGCGGAGGTTCTTCAGCATCACCCTGCCGCTGCTCACCCCGATCATCTTCTTCAACCTGGTGCTGCAGATCATCCACGCGTTCCAGTCGTTCACCCAGGCGTTCGTCGTCTCCGGGGGCAGCGGCGGACCGTCGGACTCGACGATGTTCTTCACGCTGTACCTCTACGACCGGGGCTTCGGGAATTTCGACATGGGTTACGCGTCGGCGATGGCGTGGTTCCTGCTCGTGATCATCGGGGTCTTCACCGCGGCGAACTTCTTCGCCTCGAAGTACTGGGTGTTCTATGACGACTGAAACGCTCCGCACGACGGTCACCGCCAGGCGGTCCAGCGTCGTCACCTGGGCGCGGGCCCGGCCGCTGGTGATCCACGTCGTACTCGCGGCCTCCGCCCTGGTGATGCTCTACCCGGTGATCTGGATGGTGGTCAGTTCACTGCGGCCGGGCAACGAGATCTTCCGCGATCCCGGGATCCTGGTGAAGGACCTGCGGATCGAGAACTACCGGGTCGGCTGGAACGCGCTGACCGAGCCGTTCACCCGCTACCTGCTGAACTCGGCGGTGGTGGTGCTCGGCTCGATCCTCGGCAACCTGGTGTCGTGCTCGATGGCGGCGTACGCGTTCGCGCGGCTCGAGTTCATCGGCAAGAAGTTCTGGTTCGCGATCATGCTGCTGAGCATCATGCTGCCGATCCACGTGGTGATCGTGCCGCAGTACATCCTGTTCTCGCACGCCGGCTGGATCAACACGTTCCTGCCGCTGATCGTGCCGAAGCTGCTGGCGACGGACGCGTTCTTCGTGTTCCTGATGGTGCAGTTCATCCGCGGCATCCCGCGCGAGCTGGACGAGGCCGCCCGGATCGACGGCTGCGGCCGGGGCAGCATCTTCCTGCGGGTGATCCTGCCGCTGATGGTGCCGGCGCTGGCCACCACGACGATCTTCACGTTCATCTGGACCTGGAACGACTTCTTCAGCCAGCTGATCTACCTGACCGACCCGCACATGTACACCGTCCCGGTCGCGTTGCGGGGCTTCGTCGACTCGACCTCCAGCAGCTCCTGGGGATCGATGTTCGCGATGTCGGTCGTCTCCCTCGTCCCGGTCTTCCTCGCCTTCCTGTTCGGCCAGCGGTTCCTGATCAAGGGCATCGCGACCACCGGCATCAAGTAGCTCCCCTGAAAGGTGCACATCATGAGGCTGCACATCCCACGCGTGGCAACGGCCCTGGCCCTGGCCACCACGTTGCTGGCGGCAAGCGCCTGCGGCGGCGACTCCGGCGGTCCGGGCGGGTCGTCGGACGACGCCGGCGGCAAGGTCACACTCCGGTTCACCTGGTGGGGGTCGGACACCCGGACCAAGCTCACCCAGCAGGTGATCGACGCGTACCAGAAGGACCATCCGAACGTCACGATCAAGGGTGAGTTCGGCGAGTGGGCCGGCTACTGGGACAAGCTCGCCACCACCGTCGCGGCGAACGACGCCCCGGACATCATCCAGATGGACGAGAAGTACCTGCGTGAGTACGCCGACCGCGGCGCACTGCTCGACCTGAAGAAGGCGCAGGGGCTGGACACCGGGAAGTTCGAGCCGGACACGCTGGGCGCCGGCGAGTTCGACGGCGGACTGTACGGGCTGAACGCCGGGATCAACTCGTTCGCGGTGGTCGTGAACCCGGCGGCCTTCAAGACCGCCGGCGTGGCGATCCCGGACGACACCACCTGGACCTGGGACGACTTCGCCCGGGTCGCCGCGGAGGTCACCACCAAGACCGGCGGCAAGATCACCGGCACCGGCACGCTGGGCAGCAACGAGGCCGGCCTGAACCTGTGGGCCCGCCAGAACGGCGAGTCGCTGTGGACCAAGGACGGCAAGCTCGGTGTCTCGCCGGAGAAGACGACCGACTTCTTCAAGTACATCCTGAAGCTGCGCGACCAGAAGGCGATCCCGTCGGCCGAGGCCGTCTCGCAGGACATGAACGCGGCGCTCGACCAGTCCGCGTTCGCGACCGGGAAGCTCGCGATGAGCTTCATCTGGAGCAACCAGCTCGTTGCCTTCAGCAAGGCGACCGGCCAGCAGCTGAAGCTGCTGCGGATCCCGAGCGCCGACGGCAAGGCCGCCGACAACGGCTCCTACTACAAGGGCTCGATGTTCTGGTCGCTCTCGTCGCGGTCGAAGCACCAGAAGGAGGCCGCTGAGTTCGTCAACTACCTGGCGAACAGCAGCGCCGCCGGGAACGTGCTGCTGGCCGAGCGCGGCGTACCGCCGAACACCGAGATCCGCACCGCGGTGGCGCCGAAACTGCAGCCCGCCGACGCCGCGTCCGCGAAGTTCATCCAGGACATCGGCAAGGACCTCGGCGATCCGTCGCCGGCGCCGCCGGTCGGTGGTGGTCAGGTGGAGAAGATCATCCAGCGGTACACGACCGAGGTGCTGTTCGGCCGGCAGGCGCCGGACGCGGCGGCGAAGGCGTTCCTGGACGAGGTCAACGGGGAGCTCAAATAGTGTTGCTAATGGCAACTGATTGTCGATGACGGGGCCGCGGGTGGCCGTGGCGGGAGTCCACGGCCACGGCGCCACCCATGTCCGCAACGTGTCCCGGCTGGCCGCGGCCGGCCGGGCCGAGCTGGCGGCAGTCGCTGATCCGCGTCCCACCGAGGGAGTCCGCGCCTTCGACAGCCTGGATGAGTTGCTCGCGGCAACCGAAGTCGATGTGGTGATCATCAGTACGCCGATCCAGACGCATGTCCCGCTGGCCACGGCCGCGATGCGCGCGGGAGCCGACGTACTGCTGGAGAAGCCGCCGACCGCGTCGCTCGCCGAGTTCGAGGAACTGTCGGCGGTCGTCGCGGAGACCGGACGCGCGTGTCAGGTCGGCTTCCAGGCGCAGGCGTCGGAGGCGACGCTCAAGCTGGCCGCGATGGTCGCCGACGGGCAGCTCGGTGAGATCCGCGGCATCAGCGCGACCGGGAAGTGGGTCCGGAAGGCGCAGTACTTCCAGCGTGCGCGGTGGGCCGGCAAACGACGGCTCGACGGCATCGATGTCGTCGACGGTGCGGTGACGAATCCCTTGGCGCATGCGGCCGCGGCTGCGTTGCTCCTGGACGGGTCGACCGGCGTGGACGACGTACGGTCGGTCGAGACCGAGCTGTACCGCGCGAACCCGATCGAGTCCGACGACACCTCGACGGTGCGGATCACGACGAGCCGCGGTACGACGATCCTGATCGCGGTGACGTTGTGCGCGACCGAACACCTCGAGCCGGAAGTGATCGTGCACGGGCCGACGGGCCGGGCGGTACTGCGGTACGCGTCGGACCGGATCGGAGAGGCGAAGTACGGGCGGGCCGACCTCCTGGAAAACCTGCTCGCGCACCGCGCGGATCCTTCCGTGCCGCTGTACGTCCCGCTCTCGGCGACCGGTGGGTTCACGAAGGTCGTCGAGGCCGTGCGGCTCGCGGACCCGCCGCGCGAGATCCCGGACGGGTTCGTGCGCTGGGAAGGCGACGGGCTTGAGCGCCGGCCGATCGTTCTCGACGTCGAGAACTGGATCGACCGGGCCTCGGACGAGCTGGCGCTGTTCAGCGAGCTCGGGGCGCCATGGACGGAACAACAATCGACACGGGAGACCTGATGACGCAGAGCCTCGGCTGCAATCACGCTGTCAACCAATCGATCCAGGTGACGGTAGGCGGCAGCGAGTTGTTCACCTATGTCTACAACGCGGACGATCCGCAGTACGAGTCGCCGCGACCGTACTTCCACCCGATCCGGACGCTGACCGGCGACCTGGTCAGCGTGTACCGGCCGTGGGATCACCTGTGGCACAAGGGCATGTCGTGGTCGTTGCCGCACTTCGGGCACGACAACTTCTGGGGCGGACCGACGTACACGAAGGAGAACGGGTACAAGCCGCTCGGCAACAACGGGTCGCAGGACCACGACCGGGTCGACGCGCTGGACGTGTCCGACGACGAGGTCCGGTTCGCGCATCACCTGTCCTGGCACACCCAGGGCGGCAAGCACGTCGTCGACGAGACGCGCACGATCACCACACGACTCGCGGACGACGGCTGGGTGCTCGTCTACGAGACCGCGATGACCAACGTGTCCGGCGAGAACATCCAGATCGGCAGCCCGACCACGGCGGGCCGTCCGAACGCCGGGTACGGCGGTCTGTTCTGGCGTGGACCGCGTGCGTTCACCAACGGCACGATCCTCGCCCCGCAGGGCAAGGGCCGCGACGAGCTCCGCGGTCAACGCGCGCCGTGGATGGGCTTCACCGCCCGCCAGGACGAAACCGACACAGCGTCGACGATCATCGTCGCCGACGCCACCGACAACGTCCGCCACCCACCGGAATGGTTCGTCCGCTCCGAGGACTTCGCCGCCGTCTGCCCCGCCCCGTTCTTCTCCGAGGAACTCCCGTTCCCCGCCACCGACACCCTCCGCCTCCGCTACGCAGTACTAGTAGCCGACGGCCTCTCCGACGACAACCGCGCCGCCGGTCTGGCCGCGCAGGCGACCAAGGCACTGGCCGCGAGCTGAGTCCCGGATCTCCAGGCCATCACAATCGGCCCGTCGGCGCGCGCCGCCCGCCTGGCCGGCTCGGCGAGCCGCGATTGTGATGGCCTGGCGATCCGCCCTCACGCGGTTTTACGATTCCGCCGTCGATGAGGTAGTCGGCCGAGCTGGGGGGAGGGCGTCGGTGAGGGCAACCGCGCGACGCCGGGAAGTACAGAGGCGGGATCACCGCTGCACGTCGAGTTCGACGAGCAATGCTCCACGCTTGGCGGGGGTCCCGAGCTCAGGCAGGCCGAGTCCGGCGATCCGCAGAACTTGTCCCGAGACGGAGCGGCGCGGAATCTTCAGCTGCTTCGGTCCCTCAGGCGTCTCCAGGTCGACCACACCACCAGTGGCGGCGAGATCGGCCGAGATGGTCAGCGGCGAGGTCCGGTGCAGATCGATGCCGGACCTCCGATAGTTCTCGTCGGTCTGTTCGGCGACCTCGATGTACAGATCGCCCGGTGGGCCTCCGCCCGGTCCGACCTCGCCCTCGGAGCTGAGCTGGATCCGCGTGCCTTCGTACACCCCTGACGGGACATTGACGGTGAGAGTACGTCGCACTCGCACCCGACCGCCGCCGTCACAACGGGCACACGGCTCCTCGATCACCGTGCCGAAACCGGTGCACTCCTCGCAATCCTTGTCGTCGCGGGTCCCGATCCCCGAGCACGTCGGGCACCGGCTGACGCGCGAATCGGAGGCCGTCCCGAGGCCTCTACAGCCGTCGCAGATCATGGCGGTGTCGACTTTCACCTCACGCTTGGTCCCGTTCAGCATCTCCTGCAGCCCGAAGTCCAGTCTGATCAACGCATCCTGACCGCGACGGGCGCGCCGCTGCGGCCAGATGGGCTGGGCTTGCTGTGGGACTTCCACTGTCTGCCGGGCATCGCGCG
The DNA here is from genome assembly GCF_036226565.1 of Kribbella sp. NBC_00709. GTDB lineage: Bacteria > Actinomycetota > Actinomycetes > Propionibacteriales > Kribbellaceae > Kribbella. Next base: position 2,129,748 of record NZ_CP108996.1, on the reverse strand, counting down.
GGCTGCGGGCAACGAAGACGCGGTATTCGAGCTCGGACCACAGCCGAGGTGTCTGTTTGGCTCCGGCACGGTTCAATCGCTCGTAGACGTGCTGGTACAGCTCGTCCACTCCGATCTGCCCGTCGCGATCGCGGTCGGCTTCACCGGTCCGCAAGCCGTGAACGACTGCCTCGGTGAACACGGACGGGCCCGCATCCTCGAGGTCGACCATCCGCGCGCTCTCCCAGGAGTACTCGGTCCGGCTGCTGGCGGTGAGGACGACGCGCCCGGTCCCCGCCAGTTGGTCACTCGCGTCGATCGTGACCGGACCTTTCATGCCCGGGAAGAACGCGCCGCTGTAACAACAGTCGAGCAGTACGACGATCGATCTCGCCCGGCAGCGGTTCAGGAGCCTGTGCAGGAAACTGGCCGGGACAGCAGTCGACGCCAGCAACTCCAGATCTGTGTCCGAGCCGGCGAAGTACAGCGTGCCGTCATCGTCCTTGACGCCGTGACAGGACAGATGCAGGAGAAGGAGGTCGTCGGGCTGCCGGTCCCGGAAGAACCGCTCGATCGCCTGGGAGTTGCGATGCGCTGGTTCGTCGACGACCCGTTCGACGGTGAACCATCCGATCTCGGGATTCGCGAGCACCTCGGCGAGCTCGGAGGCGTCGGCGAGCGGTGATCTCAGCTGGTTCAGCAGCGGGCTCTCGTAGCGTCCATTGGCAATCAGCAACGCCTCGCGAGTGCCGCTCATCGCCACATCCTCCGACAAGAGTTGAACGTGTCACGATAGCGACTCAAGCGGACAGCGTCACGGCGAAGGTGGTGTCTCCGGGGGTTGAGGTGACGGTCAGGGTGCCTTGATGAGCTTCCGTGATGGATTGCGCCAAGGACAGGCCCAGGCCGGTGCCGCCGGTGGTGCTGGTGCGGGCTGGGTCGGCTCGGGTGAAGCGTTGGAAGACGTTGGGGAGGAGGTCGGCGGGGATGCCGGGGCCGTCGTCGTGGATGGTGAGTACGGCGGAGTGGCCGGCCAGCTTGGCCGCGACGGTGACTGTGGTGCCGGCCGGGGTGTGGCGGCGGGCGTTGGTGAGCAGGTTGGCGACGACCTGGTGGAGCCGCTGCTCGTCGCCGATGACGACGATCGGGTCGGGCGGCAGGTCCAGCTCCCAATGGTGGCTGGGGGCAACGATCTGGGCGTCGGTGATCGAGTCGCGGGCGAGCCGGGACAGGTCGACCGGACGGCGGTCGAGCGGCCGGCCGGCGTCCAGGCGGGCGAGCAGCAGCAGATCCTCGACCAACGACGCCATGCGAGTGGTCTCGACCATGACCTTTCCCATGGCGTGCCCGTAGAGCTCGGGATCGCGTTGGCGGAGGCTCAGCTGCGCGTAGCCGTGGATCGTGGTCAGCGGCGTCCGGAGCTCGTGGGATGCATCGGCAACGAACTGCCTGACCTGTTGCTCGCTGCGATGCCGTGCGTCGAGGGCGTTCTCCATATGACCGAGCAGCGTGTTGAGAGCGACCGCCACCTGCCCGACCTCGGTCCGTTCGTCCGTGAGCTGGTCGGGTACGCGTGCGGTCATGCCGATCTCACCGGTGTCGAGCGGCAGGCCGGCCACCTCGCGGGCGGTCTGCGCGACCCGGCGCAGCGGCTGCAACTGACGCCGCACGACGAACACACCGACACCGCCCGCGGTCAGCACGCCGATGCCGCCGAACAGCACCTCCCAGCCGATCAGGCTGTTGATCGTGTTCTGGATGTCCTTCGTCGGGAGCCCGGTGATCACGGTGACGGCGCCGACGCTGGACGCGTGCCCCCGGTACTCGCCGAGATCCGGCAGGTCGACCGTTCTGTTCTCGCCGGCGGTCAGATCGTCGAGTACGCCGACCGCCTGGTCGCTGAGCTCGGTGAGTGTGCCGTCGGAGGTGATCACGTTGCCCGCGGCCCCGGTCGGGGTGACGTACACGGTGACGGTGCCCGCGTCCTGCCCGTGCGGCGCATCCGCCGGCGGTCTGTTGCCGGTCAGGGCGTTGATCGCGCGACCCTGCGTCGCGGCGACCTTGCCGTCGAGCTGTTTGGTCAGGTAGGAGCTGATCGCGGCGGTCGTCAGTGCACCGATCACGAGACTCACCACCGCAACCAGCACCACCATCGCCGCCGCGACCCGGACAGTCAAAGACCGCGTCGCAACCCTCATGCACTCAGGATGTGCGGCCAGTCCTCGAAGCTGCTTCGCGTTTCCTGGGACCTTCCTGTGAACTCAGAGCAGTACGTCGGCCGCCGCCCGCAGCCCGTCCAGCTCCGCGGCGGCCCATCCTTCGGCCCGCGACTCCGTACCGCGGAACCGCGGCTTGTCGACGAGGTGGAAGCGGAGGTTGAAGATGCTCCCGACGACCTGCAGGTACGGGATCGCGGCCTCGTCCTCGGCGGTGACGGTGCCGTAGCCGGCCTTGAACGCGTCCCAGTGCGGTGTCGTCGCGACGCCGGTGAAATCCGCCGCCAACGGCCCGACCGCGGCGAGGTCGAAATCGAGAAGCAGTAGTCCCTGATTGGTCAACAAGACATTGTCCAGGGTGACGTCGCCGTGGCAGGTTCCTGCCTTTGAGTACTGCGCGACGTTGTTCCGTACCGCATCCGCCAGCGACCGGAGCAGGTTTTCCTCCGAGTTGTCCACCGCGAGAATCTGCTCGAGCGGTTCATCGAGCCGGTGGACGACGTCGGCCGGCCGCCGGGAGTACGGCGACGTGTAGTTGCCGGCGGCATTGTGGAATGCGGCCAGTTGCGCACCGAAGGCGGCGTACAGCTCGTCGGTGAACGGCCGCTCCGGCTTGTGCCCCTCGACGTACGTCGAGAGCGTGAACGTGCGGGGTCCCTCGGGGGTCTCGAGGAGCCCGACGGTGTCTCCGTCGAGCAGCGGGCGGACCGGTGGGACCAGTACGCCGGCCGACCGCAGATGGGCCGAAAGCCCTGTCTCCCAACGGATTTCGTCGGGATGGCGACCGTCGTACCGGTAGAGCTTGAGGACGTAGCGCGCGTCGTCGGCGGTGCGGAGTTCGTAGACGTCGTTGACCAGCGAACGGAGCAGGACGGCGCCGGTGAAGCCGAGCCCGTAGCGCTCCGCCAGCTGCGCGGCGAGGGCGTCGGGGTCGGGGAGCGAGCGCGCGGTCGGGATCATGGATGCGAGGATATGAGTCGTTTGAATGACCGAAGTTGTGGGGAGGTTCGAGACGTTTCCGGATTCGCCTCCCCTTCCGGGGCCGGAAACCGGTAGCCTCGTGCAGCGCGCTATATGGGGGCCGCCGTACCACCCACCCGACGAACTGCCGGAGAGCCCAAACCGGTCAGGAGTGCACGTCTTGCAGGAGAACACCAGCAGCACCAGTACTGGCGAACTGGTCAACGTACCGCTTACTGGTGCGGACAAAGTCGCCTACGCTTTCTACGCGACCGCGGCTGCCGCGGCTCTGGTCGGCCAGGTCTGGGCCGGCGTGACCCACATCCCCTGGCCGGACAGCGGCTTCTCGCCGCTGCTCAAGATCGTCCTCGTCACGCCCGCGGTCGCGGTGCTCGAGCTCGGTGGTGTCGCCACCGCAGCGCTCGCAGACCTCCGCCGGCGCAAGGGCGAGCAGGCCTACGCCTACCGCGCGATGTCGTTCTTCGCGGCGCTCGTCGCGGTCGTCTTCAACGTGGTCGGCCACTGGCGGCCGGAGGAGCGGTTCCTCGCCTTCGGCTTCGGCGGTCTGTCCGCGTTCGCCTACGTGCTCTGGCTGATCCACAGCTCGGCCCGCCGTCGTGACGCGTTGCGTCGTGCGGGGCAGATGCGTGAGACCGGCCCGGTGTACGGCGTCGTGCAGTGGGCCCGCGAGCCGCGGGTCACCTGGCTGGCGCGCTCGCTGGCGATCGAGCACGGCTACGGCCTGTACGAGAGCCTCCGCGCGGCCCAGCACCAGATCCGCAACCGGAGCCGGCGCGAAGCGATCGCCGGTACGGTCGCGGAGTACATCCGGTCCGAGCACCAGGACGAGCGGCTCGCGAAGATCGCCGAGACGACGTACGACCCGGACCGGCTGGCCGGGATGCTCGAGGAGCGGATCAACTACGAGGTCATCACCAGCAAGCTGACCAAGGCGATCTCGCCGCCACCGGAGCCGGAAGAAGCTCCCGCGGTGCCGGCCGCCGTCTGGGTGCTCGAGGGTGGGCAGCCACGGCGGGTGGACAACTCGGGTGTGTCGCTCCGCGACGAGGACGCCTGGACCGGCGAACTGATGGCGATCGTCGACCAGCCGCCCGAAGGTGACGAGGCGGTCGCCGAGGCGGTCGTGGTCGAGGACGCCGGCGAGCCGCAGCACGTGGTCAACGGCAGCTCGTCGAACGGCAGTTCGGCCAACGGCAACGGGTCGAACGGCAACGGGTCGGCCAACGGCACGGTGGGCAAGCTCAAGCCGCTCGCGCCGCAGGCGAAGGCCGAGCCGATGGTGGAGAAGCCGAAGCCGCCGTCGCCGTTCGCGGGTCCCGCGGACCCGCAGCCGCCGGCGCTGATCACCACGCCGAAGGTCGAGCCGGTACTGCGCGACCCGGAGCCCGTGGTCGTGGAGGAGCAGCCGGAGCCGACCGCGCTGGAGAAGAAGCGGATGCGTGCCTACGCCCTGCTGTCCGACTGGCCGGCCGGTCATGAGCGCACCGCGAAGACGCTGGCCGACGCGATCACGTCGAGCGAGCCGATGGCGGCTCGCTTCATCGAGCAGTACGAGTCCGAGCACGGAGTCGTGTTCTCCTCGCAGAACTGAGCCGGACGAGCATCACTCGTCGAGCTGCCGGTGGACCTCAGAGGTTGAGGTTCACCGGCAGTTCGGCGAGACCGCTCACCAGCACGCGCCGCCACTCGAGCTCCTCGGCCGGCTTCGCGAGGCTCATCCGCGGGAACCGGCGTACCAGGGCCAGTAGCGACTCCTGCAGCTCGATCCGCGCCAGCTGTGCGCCGAGGCAGAAGTGCGGCCCGAAGCCGAAGGACATGTGCTTGTTGTCCTGCCGATCCACCCGCAGCTCGTCGGGAGCGTCGTACGCGCGCGGGTCCCGGTTCGCCGAGTTGAGCGCGGCCATCACGCCCTCGCCGGCCTTGATCTGTACGCCGTGCAGCTCGATGTCCTCGACCGCGACCCGGAGCTGACCGACCTCGCTGAACCGGTTGAAGCGTAGCAATTCCTCGATCGCCGACGGCACCAGCGAAGGCTCGTCGACCAGCCGGGCCCAGTTCTCCGGCCAGCGCAGCAACGTCGCGACGCAGCTCGAGATCTGGTTCGCCGACGTCTCGTGACCGGCGACCAGCAGGTTCACGCCGAACGCGATCAGCTCCTCCTGACTGAGCCGATCGCCTTCCTCGCGGGCGCGGACCAGCTCGTCGAGGAGATCCTCCGCGGGCCCCGAGGTGTTGGCCAGCTTCTTGGTGACCAGGTCCTCGATGTACGCCGTCAGGTTGGTCATCGCGTCCTCGACCAGATCCTTCTCGGCCATCTTCATGCTGTACCCGAGCTCGGTCCACTCCCGGAACTGCTCGCGGTCCGCGTACGGCACGCCGAGCAGCTGGCAGATCACCTGGATCGGCAACGGCAGCGCGACCAGCTGCCGGATGTCGGCGCCGTCACCGGCGCGGGCGACGTCCTCGGCCAGTTGTGCGGACAGCTCCGCGACCCAGGGCCGGGTCCGCTCGATCTTCCGGTGCGCGAACGTTGGTACGACCAACCGTCGCAGCCGGGTGTGCTCCGGCGGGTCGGTCGTGGTCAGGCTGTTCGGCATCGGCTTGGCCAGCGCGACCCGCGGCGCCCCCTGTTTCACCACCGCCGCCCGCGAGAGCCGCGGATCCGCGAGCACCAGCTTCACGTCGTCGTACCGCGTCACCAGCCACACCTCGGCCCCTGCCAGCGTCCGCACCCGAGCCACGGGACGTGTCTCCCGCAGCTCGGCGAACGTCGGCGACGGATCGAACTGGAACGCATCCTCGAACGGAATCTGCAGCACCATGACCCCAACCCTAAGCAAGTTAGGTAACCCTTGCTCAGCGATCAGCGCGTCGCCGGGTGACGACGGTCGGGACGATCAAGGCGGTCCCGATCGTCAGCAGCAGGACGGCGCCGATGAGCGCGCCGATCGTGATGCCCTCGACCGCGGGCAGCGTGCCGCCGGCGCTCAGGTCGACGGCGACGTTCGGTGAGCCGTCGGCGTTCATGATCACCACGGACCAGTCGCCGCCGGTGGCGGGCCAGGTCAGGGTGCTGGGTCCGGTGCCCGTGGCGGACGCGACCCAGAAGGACTGCGTAGCGGGAGCGGCGGTCGGCTCGTCGCCGGCCCGGGATGTGGTGGAGAGCTTGAACGGATCGACGTCGAAGTCCGCGACCTCGTCGTGGCCGACGCCGTTCAGGTACGCCGCGACGTCGGCCGCCGGACCGATGCCGACGAACACCGCCGTACCAGGCGTCTTCGACTCGAAGTCGAGGCGGACGTCACCGAGGAAATCGTCGGTGTAGAGAGCGTCCGGTCCGGTGCCGCCGATGTCGAGCGAAGGGGCCGACAGCGCGTAGGAACTGGTGGCGAGACGCTCTGGTCCGGCGGTGAAGTATCCGTTGCCGTCGCGCTGCTGCTGGGCCCAGAGGCCGAAGCCGCCGATGGCGAACAGAACGACGCTGACCATTGCGAACATGGCACCCACGACGACCAGCAGGGTGCGCCAGCCGTTCCAGGAGTGACGTCCAGGTGGTGCGGGGGCGAGCGGCGTGGTGGTCATGAGACACGCTCCGGCGTCGGGGCGGAGGACGTAGCGCTGATTGGTGCAGGACGGCTCCAGAAGCGGCGGCTGCCGATGAGCAAGGTGATCGCGAATGCGGACCAGACGACGACGTACAGCCAGGTCTCGCGGGTCAGGTCGGGGCCGGCGGGCCAGAGGTCGCTGGTGTTGATGCTGCCTTCGGTGGCGTGCGCGATGAGGGTGATGAGCACGCTGCCGGCCGCGTGATTGAACAGCCACCCGTACCAGAAGGTGACGGCGACGGTGGTCACGGCCTCGTACGGCTGGAGGCCGTAGGACGAGATCAGGAACAGCGGCAGATGCCAGCCGGTGATCGCCACGGCCAGGAGGGCGGTGGCGGCGAGCGGGGTACGGGTCGTCTGGAGCTTTGCCTGCGCGAAACCGCGGAAGCTCGGTTCCTCGCTGAACTGACCACCCAACGGGTCGACCATGTTCATGCCGATCACGAGCGCCAGGCCGTACCACGGCGCGAACTGCCCGGAGTTGGGCGACGGCGCGCCCATCGCCTGGTTGATCCCGATCGTCACGAAGTGGATGAGCAGCGGTACGGCGATCGCGACGACGTACCAGACCCAGCGGACCCGCCAGCGGATCAGCCGGGCGCCGATGGCCCGGAGACCGGCGAGGCCGTCGTTCAGGAAGGCGATGACGAGGGCGGCGAGCAGGGCGCCCGGGGCGAAGAAGCTGCCGAACGGCAGGGTCGCCCAGGTGAGTGCGTAGGCCAGCACGAAGAAGCTGATGACAGGGTGGTTGCGGACGAACGACATGACGGATCTCCTTGCGGACGAGTGATGGTCAGGTGGTGCCGCGGCGCGGGCGGGCGGCGGGGTGCCGTCGTCGTCGGGCTGGTTCTGGATGATTCGGGTCTTCACGGCGCCTCCAGGGGTCTACCTCGAGACTCGCGTCCGCAGGTGCGTTCGGCAGACCGGGCAACCGGTGAAGGAGGGGTTCGGGTTTCTGGTGTCCCGTCAGGCGCGCAGGTACAGCAGTACGGCGAGCACCCGCCGGGACTCGCTGCGCGTCGACGGGATGCCGAGCTTGGTGAAGATGCCGGAGACGTACTTCTCGGCGGCCCGCAACGTGACGACCAGGTCGTCGGCGATGCCCTGGTTGGAGGCGCCGGTCGCCATCAGCTCCAGCACCTGCCGTTCGCGCGGGGTCAGCACGGCCAGCGGGTCGTCGCTGCGCCGGCGTTGCAGCAAGGTGGAGACGATCTTCGGATCGATGGCCGAGCCGCCGGCGGCAACCCGCCGTACCGCGCCGGTGAAGTCCTCGACGTCGCTGATCCGGTCCTTCAGCAGGTAGCCGACGCCCTCGGCCGATTCGGACAGCAGTTGCATCGCCAGCCCGAGCTCGAGGTACTGCGACAGCACGAGCACCCCGACTCCGGGCTGCTGCTCGCGGATCTGCAGGGCGGCGCGCATCCCTTCGTCGTTGTGGGTCGGTGGCAACCGGATGTCGAGGATCGCGATCTCCGGCGGGAAGCCGCGGACGTACCGCAGCAGGTCGTCGGCGTTGTCGTACGCCGCGACCACGTCCAGCCCGGCGTCGACGAGGATCCTGGTCAGTCCCTCGCGCAGCAGCACGCTGTCCTCGGCGATGGCTACTCGCATGGGATCTCCGCCTCGAGCCGGGTGCCGCCACCGGCGGGACTCCAGATCCGCAGCCGGCCGCCGATCGCCTCGACCCGGTCGGCGAGACCGCGCAGGCCCGACCCGCGTTCGGTGTCCGCCCCGCCGACGCCGTCGTCGTCAACCTCCACGACGAGCCGGCCGGCGGATCGCGTCACCCGGACGGACGCCGTACTCGCGTCGGCGTGCTTGGCGATGTTCGTCAGGCTCTCGCTGACCACGTAGTACGCGGCGACCTCGACATGTTCGGGCAGCCTGCCGTCGGCCTCGACCTCCAGCGTCACCGGGACGGCGGCCTGTGCGGTGAGCGACTCCAGCGCGACGGCCAGACCGTGTCCGGTGAGGACCGCGGGATGGATGCCGCGGGCAACGTCACGGAGTTCGTCCAGCGATGCGGTGACCTGCTGCTTGGCCTGCATCAGGCGTGCCTTGGTGTCGGCGTCGCTCGCGGACCGGCCGGCGAGCAGCCCGATTTCCAGGGCCAGCGCGACCAGGCGCTGCTGGGCGCCGTCGTGCAGGTTGCGTTCGAGCCGTTTCCGCTCCTGCTGTTCGGCATCGATGACCCGCGCGCGGGATCCTTGCAGCTCGTGCAGCCGGGCGCGCAGCTCCGCCTGCAACCGGCTGTTCTCCAAGGCGATGCCGGCCGCCGCCGCGACCGCGTCGAGCAACTCGTGCTCGTCTTCGAGCGACCGGTCGAACTCGAGGGCGACGACGGGTTCGCTGTCGCGGTAGATCACCCGCGTCGCCCGCCCGTCCGATCCACCCGGCAGCGTGACGGCTTGGCCGTCGGAGTCCACCCAGCTGCCGTACTTCGGCAACCAGAAGGCCAGGGTCAGCGAGGGGTCGTGCAGGGCTCGCGCCAGTGGCTCGCGCAGGTCACCGGCCGGGTCGGCGCGCAGATCCATCAGCAGCGCGCCGACATCGGTGCGGGCGAGCCGGGCGTCGAGCAGCCCGAGCAGGAACACGACCGGCGCCAGCCCGAGTACTGCGAACGTCACGTGCCGAACCGTTTCGATCTGCGGCCAGCCACGCAGACCCGCGACGAACAGGATCGCAAGCATGATCAGTGCCAGACCGAAGCTGTCCACGAGCAGGGCCACCGGCCGTCGACGGACCAGGCTCGCGGACGGCCGCCGTACGAGCAGAAGGGCCGCGCCGACGAGCAGCAAGGCGCTCATCGTGATCAGCTGGGCCTGCTCGATCCGGCCGGCCAGGACCGGTCTCGTCGTGATGGTGAAGAGGCTGTCCGGATTGATCCCGAGCAGGATCTTCGCGAGTTGCAGTACGACGCCAGTCGCATAGCCGGCGATCACGACCGACCGGCGGAGGCGTCCGGCCACCCGTCCGGTGGGGTACGCGAGGAACACGTGCAGGAACATCGCCGCCGGCACCAGGTCGAGCAGATGACCGATGGAGAGCAAGGCGGGCACGGTCGACCACTGCAAGGCGGTCAGGGCCATCACGAATCCGGTCGCGATCATCAGCGGACCGAGCCGGCTTGCCGGCCGGCGCCACCACGCGATGGTCCCGCTGATCAGGTACGGGACGGTGATCCAGTTGAAGAGCAGTGCCTGCAGTCCTGGCCGGACCAGCTCGTCTCCCGCCAGCGCGAGCGCGACCGACACGACCAGCGTGCCGAAACCGGCCACGACGGTCGACCACAGCGCCCACGGCCCCGGTCCGCGGGCCGGTTCGATCGCCGGCGCCGCCCTCGCCACAACCCGTCACCCACCCTCTACCGGCCAGCGTGCGCCCGTTGGCCGGTGCTGGCAAGCGTGAGGTGCAGGACGGCGGTCCTGCACCTCACGAGGGTCTTACTTGGTGCCGAAGCTGTAGATGGTGGTGCTCTGGTAGGTCTCACCGGGGCGGAGGACCGTCGACGGGAAGTTCGGGTGGTTGGGGGAGTCGGGGAAGTGCTGGGTCTCGAAGGCGAAGGCGTCGCCCTGGCGGTAGGCCTTGTTGCCGATGCCGAGGAAGGTGCCGTCGAGGAAGTTGCCGCTGTAGAACTGGACGCCGGGCTGGTCGGTGTGGACCTCGATCGTGCGGCCGTGCTCGGGCTCGGTGAAGCGGCCCGCGAGGCGCATCCCGTTGCTGTCCGGCCGGCCGGCGATCACGAAGTTGTGGTCGTAGCCGCGGCCGAAGACCAGCTGCTGGTGGTCGCCGCGGAGGCGGGCGCCGATCGCGGTCGGCCGGTTGAAGTCGAACGGCGTCCCCGCGACCGGGGCGATCTCGCCGGTCGGGATCAGGTTCACGTCGACCGGGGTGTACTTCGCGGCGTTCAGCTCCAGCACGTGGTCGTAGATGGTGCCGTTGCCCTCGCCGAGCAGGTTGAAGTACACGTGGTTGGTCAGGTTGACGATCGTCGGCTTGCCCGCGACGGTCGCGTGGTAGTCGATCCGCAGGTTGTCGCGCTGGTCCAGCGTGTACGTGACGGTGCTGGTGAGCTCACCAGGGAAGCCCATCTCGCCGTCCGGGCTGACGTAGGTGAACGCGACGCCGACCGCCTTGCCGGACTTGACGACCTCCGCCTTCCAGACCTTCTTGTCGAAGCCGATGGTGCCGCCGTGCAACGCGTTCTCGCCGTTGTTGATCGGGATCTGGTACGACGTCCCGTCGATCGAGAACTTGCCCTTGGCGATCCGGTTCCCGTAGCGGCCGATGGTGGCGCCGAAGTACGGGCTGAGCGCCGCGTAGTCCGGCAGGTTGTCGAAGCCGAGGCTGATGTTCGTGGTCCGGCCGCGGCGATCCGGTGTCTCGACCCGCTGGATGGTCGCGCCCCAGGTGAGCATGGAGATCGTCACCCGGCCGTTGGTGAACGTGTACACGTCCACTCCCTGGCCGTCCGGGGTGGTGCCGAACGGGTCCTTGCGGATCTCGAGCTTGCCGTGGTGTTCGCCCATGGCGGTCAACCTATCCGTCGGACCGGCGCCGGAATTGGTCTGGGTACTGGCGTTCGCGGTGTTGGTGAGAGCGCCCGCGGCGGCGGCACCGAGGCCCAGTGCGCCGGCGGTCCGCAGGACCTGGCGGCGGGGCAGGTGATCGGGCATCGCAATCCCCTCAATCGTTGTAGAAGCAGACCCTTGGCACGATAAGCGCGCCAGACCGGTGTTTGGAACAGTTCGGATGGGTGTGAATTCGTCCGATCTCTCCGGGGTTGCTCAGGGGGTGACCGGATCCGTCCGGTCCGGGCCCTGATCGAACCTTCTCCGGTACGCCGGGCGCGCGCGATCATGGGGCATGAGCCGAACCGCACTGATCGTGATCGACGTCCAGGAATCGTTCCGGGTCCGCCCGAACTGGCAGCTGGTGAATCACGCGGACATCGCCGAGCGGGTGGACCGTCTGGTGCACGCCGCCCGCGACAACGGCGACCTCGTCGTCTGGGTGCTGCACTCCGAGCCCGGCACCGGCGGCGTGTTCGACCCGGCCGAGGGACATGTCCGGCTCATGGACGGCCTCGAGCCGTTGCCCGGTGAGCCGATCGTCACCAAGACGTCCCACAACGCCTTCACCACAACGAATCTGCAGCAGTTGCTGACTCAGCACGGTGTCACCGAGATCGTTGTCAGCGGCATCCGTACGGAGCAGTGCTGCGAGACCACTGCCCGCGTTGGCTCCGACCTCGGGTACGACGTCGTGTTCGTGACCGAGGCGACCGCGACGATGGCGCTGGCGCACTGGTCGACCCGGGAGGATGCGACCGTCGAGGAGATCCTGGCCGATCCGCGGACCCTGACCGCGGAGCAGGTGGCCGAGCGCACGGAGTACGTGCTGGCCGGCCGGTTCGCCACGATCCGGACACTCGACGAGCTGACCGCCGTACCCGTGACATCCTGACCGGATGCGTCCCACCCGGGTGGTCTTCGTGCTGGTGCCCAAGGTGCACCTGCTGGATCTCGCCGGCCCGGCGCAGGTGTTCACGACCGCGAACGACCTCGGGTACGGGTACGAGGTCAGTTATGTGGCCGAAGCCGAAGAGATCATGACCGCGCAGGGCGTGCCGTTACGGGCACAACTGGACTGGCCGGAGATCGGGCCGGACGACCTCGTCGTCGTACCGGGGTGGCGGTCGCCGCGGCTGTCGCCGGTCCCGCCGATCGGGCCGCAGACTCGGCAGCGGCTGCGTGACCACCACGCGACCGGTGGCTCGGTGGCGAGCGTGTGCTCGGGCGCCGACGCGCTCGGGGCGAGCGGTCTGCTCGACGGCCGACGGTTTACGACCCACCACGAGCTGACCGACGTACTGGCCGCCCGCTACCCGCGGGCAGCCATCGTCCGGGACGTCCTGTACGTCGAGGACGATCGCGTCATCACGTCGGCGGGGATCGTCAGCGGCATCGACCTCACGCTCCACCTGGTCGCCGTCGCGCACGGAGCGGAGGCGGCCGCGCGGGTTGCCCGGGAGATGGTCGTCTACGCCCGCCGCAACGGCGACGAGCTGCAGGAGTCCGCGATGCTCCGCCACCGCGGTCATCTCAGCGATCTCGCCCACCGCGTCCAGGATGTCATCGACGCCCGGTACGCCGATCGTCTCCCGCTCTCGGACCTCGCCGGCCAGATCGGCGTCAGCGAACGCACCCTGACCCGGATCTTCAGCACCGCGACCGGCCTCACCCCGCTCCGCTACCAGCAACTCCTCCGTCTGGAGCGCGCCGAGCACCTCATCGGCCACGGCACCACGATCGAAACGGCGGCCCGCACGGTCGGCTTCGAAGACGCCCGCATGCTCCGCCGGCTACGCGCCCGGACGGTCGAACCGGTAGCTGGGTAGACCTACCTCCACCTCGGCCGGGGATCCAGGACTCCTGAGATCCGCAGTCAACCAGGCGAGGCTCTTCTTGACCGGGCAGCAGGCCCGGCCGCTGGAGAGGTGGGGAAATGACCAGGGGATCAGTGACTGTGCGCGTCGCGCGCTGGAGTGCTGTCCATCCATGGCGGGCGATCGGCCTTTGGCTGTTGCTCGTCGTCGTCGCGGTCGGGATGTCGGTGGTCATCCCGAAGCAGCACACGCAGAGCAAGGACAACTGGGTCGGCCAGTCCGGCCAGGCCGCGGAGCTGATCGAGAAGGCAGGCCTCGGCGATCGCCCTGCCGAAACCGTCCTGATCACCGACCCCGACGGCCCGCTGGACAAGGCGGCCGCGACCACGGCCATCGGTCAACTCCGGCAGAAGCTGGCCGCGCTGCCCTCGATCCAGGCCGTCGGCAAGCCGGTCTGGTCCGAGAACGGCAAAGCTGTGCTCGTCCCGCTGGAGCTCAAAGGTACGGCGGACGACGCGGCCGACTCGATCGACAAGATCGTCGCCACCACCGCCGACGTACAGCAGGCGAACCCGGCGCTGACCATCGCCCAGGCCGGGAACGCCTCGGTGAACGCCGGTGTCTGGAAGCAGGTGGGCTCCGACCTGGCGAAGGCGGAGAAGCTCAGCCTGCCGATCACGTTCGCGCTGATGCTGCTCGCCTTCGGCGCCCTGATCGCGGCCGGGATCCCGGTGCTGCTGGCGTTCTCGGCCGTCGGTGCCGCTCTCGGGTTCTACGCGCCGTTGTCGTACCTCTTCCCGGACGGCGGCTCGGTCGCGAACGTCGTGTTGCTGATCGGTATGGCGGTCGGCGTCGACTACTCGCTCTTCTATCTGAAACGCGAACGCGAGGAACGCCGCAAGGGCCACAGCACGCTCGACGCCGTCGAGATCGCCGCGGCGACGTCCGGCCACTCGGTCGTTGTCTCCGGCCTGGCCGTGATCGTGTCGATGGCCGGCCTGTACGTCGCACAGGACGCGACCTTCGCCTCGATGGCAACGGCGACGATCGTGGTCGTCGCGGTAGCGGTCCTCGGTTCGCTGACCGTCCTGCCGGCGTTGCTCGCGAAGCTCGGGCACCGGGTCGACCGGCCGCGGGTCCCGCTGCTGTGGCGGCTCAACCGGCGCATCGGTCCGGCCGGCATCAGCCGCCGCATCCTCGCTCCGGTACTGCGTCATCCGCGTGCAGCGCTGTCGTTCTCCGCGGTCATCGTGGTGGCACTCGCCGTACCTGCACTGGGAATGAAGACCGAGTCGGCCGATCTCAACACGCTGCCGCAGACCATTCCCGAGGTGCGCACGCTGAAGGCGTTGCAGAACAACTTCCCGTCGCAGGGTGGTCTGTCGTACAACGTCGTCGCGCAGGGTGGAGATGCGGTCGGGGCACTGGCCGGATTACAGGGATCCGCCGTGCAGAGCGGCAAGTTCGTCGTACCGCCGGGACAGGCGATCCGGCAAGCGAACGGCACCGCCGTACTGACCTTGGTCTCGGTGTTGCCGGAGGGCAGTGCGAATGCCGAGGCGGCGCTGGGGCAGTTGCGTGAGCAGTTGGCGCCGGCCGCCTTGGGATCGACGACGTGGGCCGTCGGCGGGGACTCGGCCGAGTCGGTTGACTACGGCAACAATCAGCGGGACAAGCTGCCCTGGGTGATCGCTTTCGTGCTGGCACTGACGCTGGTGATGATGGTCGTGACGTTCCGGAGCGTGGCGATCGCCGTGGTGACGACGGTACTGAACCTCGCCTCGGTCGCGGCGTGCTTCGGCGTGCTGTCGCTGGTGTTCCAGCACTCGTGGGCGGAAGGGCTGCTCGGGTTCACGTCCAGCGGGTTCGTGGTGTCCTGGATTCCCTTGTTCCTGTTCGTGATCCTGGTCGGGCTGTCGATGGACTATCACGTGTTCGTCCTCAACCGGATCCGCGAAGGCGTGGCGGCGGGACTGACCCCGAGCGAGGCCGTGCGGAAGGGCATCACCGAGTCCGCCGGTGTGGTGACGAGCGCGGCCGCGGTGATGGTCTCCGTGTTCGCCGTCTTCGCCACTCTCGCGATGCTGGAGATGAAGCAGATGGGTGTCGGCCTGGCCGTGGCCGTCCTGATCGACGCCACGCTGGTCCGCATCGTGATGCTGCCGTCGATCATGGTCCTGCTCGGCCGCCGGGCCTGGTGGCCCAACCGCCTGTACAAGCAGGCGCAGGCTCCCTCCGAACGTGAACTGGTGGGGGTGAGCTAGGCCCAACCCCCACCTCTGTTCAGCTCTTGGATGCCGCGGTCAGCTTGCTGACCGCGGCATTCAGGCTTCCGCTCAGCAGCAGGTGGTCGGCGTCCGAGGTGAGTTTGGACGTGGGCTCGGTGAGGTTCTGGCCGATGTGGTTCTGCGCGATCCACCGGCTGACTCCGACCACCGCGTCGTCCTCGGCAAAGGTGTCGGCCTTGGTCCGCTCGAGGAGCTTGGCGGACTGTGCGGCCGCGGCCAGAGCGATGGTTGCCTGCGGCCCCGACCAGTCCTGCACGCCGAGCGCGATGCTCGCCGCGACCCCAGCCGCCAGCGCGTAGGCGTCGTGCTTCCGCAGCAGGCTGTTACGCGCCTCCGTCAACGCCTGTCGTGCGGCGGCCTGCGTCGTGAGCCCCCAGCCGAACGGGTACTGCGGATCGTAGGACGCGTCGCCGACGTTCAACGGCTGCTGGTCCTCGGTCCGCGGCCAGCTGACCGGCAGGCGCCCGCTGAACGGAACCTTCCCGAACAGTACGTCGGCAACGCCCGCGCCCTCGGTCCCCGGCAGCCAGGATGCGACCAGTGCGTTGATCTTGCCGAGTTGGTCCGCGATCACCTGCGGCCGGCCGGACACGATCAGCACGACGCACTTCATTGCCCCGCACACCTTGTCCATCGCGGCCTTGTCCGCGGCCGACAGTTGCAGGTCGTGACCGTTGCCCACGTCACCGATTCCCTCCGCGTACGGGCGTTCGCCGACCACGACCACGCCGACGTCATGACCCTCCAGCGGGGCCGAGGCATCCGCGCTGAACGTTGCCGTCGGCACCACCTGCTTGATCCCGTCCAGGATCGTCGTACCGGTGGTCGTCGCGCCCGAACCACCTTGCCAGGTGATGCTCCAGCCGCCCATCTGGTTGCCGAGGTCGTTGGCGTTGCTGCCGGCAACATAGACCTTCGCGTCGGACTTCAGCGGCAGCAGATTGCCGTCGTTCTTCAACAGTACTTGGGATTCCGCCGCCGCCTCGCGTCCGACGGCGCGGTGTGCGGCCGATCCGATCGACGCGATGTTCGAGGTGTCGGCGTACGGGTGCTCGAACAGGCCGAGCTTGAACTTCTCGGTCAGGATCCGCCGGACCGCGTCGTCGATCCGGGTCATCGGGATCCGGCCGGCCGTCATCTCGTCGGTCAGGCCCTGGGTGAATCCCTGGTAGTTCGTCGGTACCATGATCATGTCGAGGCCGGCGTTGATCGACGTCCGGATGTCGCTCGCGTAGTCGCCCGGCAGCTGGTCGATCGCCTGCCAGTCGCTGATCACGAACCCGTCGAAGCCCATCCGCTGCTTGAGTACGCCGTTGATCAGCTCACCGTTGCCATGCATCTTGACCGGCGCCGCGCCGTCGATCGAGACACTCGAGTACGACGGCATCACGGTGCCGACGCCGAGATCCACAGCGGTCCTGAACGGTGCCAGATGCAACGTCTCCAGCTGCTGCCTGGTGACCTGCGTGATGCCTTGGTCGATCTTGTACGAGCCGGTCGTCGAGCTGCCGTACGTCGTGCCGCCGTCGCCGACGAAGTGCTTCGCGGTGGCCAGCACGTGGGTGTTCTTCGACAGCTGGCTGCCGTCCGCCTTGCCCTGCAGTCCGGTGATCACGGTCTCCATCGACTGCACGAGCGCCGGGTCCTCGCCGAATCCCTCGTACGCGCGGCCCCAGCGGTCGTCGCGGACCACGCACAAACACGGAGCGAAGTCCCACGGAATGCCGGTGGCGCGGACCTCGGTCGCGGTCACCTCACCGGCCTTCTCTGCCAGCGCCGGATCGCGCGTGGCGCCGATCGCAATGTTGTGCGGCAGGATCGTCGCGCCGACCACGTTGTTGTGCCCGTGCACCGCATCGACCCCGTAGATCAAGGGGATCTGCAGCCGGGTCGCCTGCGCGTTCAGCTGGAAGCTGTCGATCATCGCGGCCCAGGCCGCCGGAGTGTTCGGGGTCGGGACCGAGCCGCCGCCGGAGAGCAGCGAGCCGAGGGCGTACGACGCGATGTCCGACTTGGAGTGCAGCGCGTTGCGCTCGGCCTGCGTCATCTGGCCGACCTTCTCGGCCGTCGTCATCCGGGCGAGGAGGTCGTCGACGCGCTTCTTGAGCGGGAGCTTCGGGTTCAGGTACGGCAGGTCGTGCGCGTTGATCACCACGACCGGCTGGGTCGAGGGCGCCTTCGCGCCGGTGACCGTGAGCTCGAGCGGAACGGTTTCCGCGGCCTCGGCGGTGCGGTCCTTCTTCGTCGTCACCGCCACGCTCTGGGTCGTGCCGGACGTCGTACCGGCCGGGAAGGTGAGCGTTCCTGCGACGGGTGTGTAGTCGTTGGCGCCGGCGCTGCCTGTCCCGGTCTTGTAGTCGACGGTGACCGGCTCTTCGAGCGGCGTGCCGTCCGTCGTGGCGACGGAGACCTTCACCTGTGCGGTGGCGCCTTCCTTGACCGGGTAGACGCCGGCGTCGGTCACGACGCTCGCCTTCAGCGCCGGGTCGGCCTTGCCGTACACCTCGATCTGGTCGATCGCGAACTCACCGGGTGTGCCGACGGGCATGGTGAACGCATAGCCCCACATGTGGGTCAGGTTGAGGATCTGGTCGATGCCGCCGACCGGTTGGTAGTCGCTGCGGTACACGAGCTGGCTGAACGGGATCTCGACCTGGTGCCAGCCCTGCCAGTCGTCGGTGAAGCTGGTGTTCCACAGCTCGGAGGCCTCGGCGTTCGCGCCGCCGTCCTTGATCTCGAAGAAGATCCGCTTCCCGGAGCCGGGTGGGAGCGGGGCGGTGTTCTGCCCGTACCACCAGAACCGGATCCCCTTGTACGCCGACCAGTCGGCCGGGTTCACGTCGTACGTGATGTCGTGGCTGAAGCCGCCGTACCCGCTGATGTTGTAGGTGCCGTGCAGGACCTTCTCGCCGGCCGGGGCGTCCGCGCGGGTCTGCAGCTCCATCGTCGGAACGTCGTCACCGTCACTGCCCCACCCGAAGATCCCGGCGTTCGGCGGCGAGGCGAACGGCTCACCGCCCTCGAACGCCGCCAACGTGACCGGCGCCGGATCGTCGGCCACCGCGTACAACGGCAGCAGTCCGGCGACCAGAGCCGCCGCCGCAACCAGAGCAATCCGCCGGAAACCACGCATGGGCGCTCCCCACCTCAGCGCGAGCCTCGCACCCGCAGTTGCGCCCGACTCTCAGCTCTCCCCAGCCGCCGGTCAAGACCTCGGCGGTTCCGGAACTAGAGCGCTCTCATGACTTCCAGCCGCATATGTGGTCGTGGGCCGGCGTGGTGGTCGGCCCGGACGAGCTCGGGTGCGGCGATCGTGGTGGTGCCGATCAGTGTTCTGCGGCGGTCGGCGACCCAGTCGACCAGCTCGTCCGGCTTCGCGATGTCGTTCGTGAAGTGGATGAGATTGAGGTACCAGATGTCGCGGGGATCGGGCTCGTGGTGGGCATCGGGACCCAGCTCGATGGTGAGGCGTTTGCTGAAGAGGTCGGCGTCTTCGTCGAACGGCTCGGCGCAGGCCATCACGGATCCGGGGGTGAGAGTCAGGCCGGTGACTTGGAAGCGGAGGGGCCACGTGGTGGCGAGGGTCGCGCGGTGGAGGGCCGACCGGTAGCGCCTGAGGGTGGGGTCGTCGGGCGGGATCAGCTCCCGGCGCGGCTCGAGGGCGCGGACGGTGAGGTGTGCGGAGCCGAGCTGGCCGGTTTGCCAGTGGCCGGGCCCTGCTATCGCAGCCGCCTCCGTGGTCAGGGCGTCGAGGGCGTGTGCGAGCGCGCAGTCCTGGGGAGGCCGCAGTACGACGGAGACCGGCCAGCGGCCGCCGTCCTGCGGGAGCTCGTCGCGCTGATGGGTGCCTTGTGCAATTTGTTTCGAGGCCGTGATGAACAGCCGTTCGAACTTGTCGATGAGAGTTCTCCCTTGCGGTCAGTTGGGTTTGACGCGAAGTCTGGACAGCTGGTTGGTGGCTAGGTGACTGTGGTCCCGGCGACGAGGGGGAGGACTCCATGAAGCTTCGATACGTGCTGAGCAGCGTGGCGCTGATCGTTCCGATGGCTGTGGTCGCGGTGGTCTCACCGGCGACAGCGGCATCACCGCAGGACCCGGCAGCCTCGGCGAAGATCCCCACGATGCTGCGCGACGCCGCGGCCAAGGCGACGGCGAACAGCAGGTCGCTGAGCGCCGGGACCAAGGCGCTGAAGGTGGACGGCAGCGGTCGGCTCGGTGTTGAGGTCTATGCCGCTTCGCCGGTGACTGCGCAGCAGGAGGCCGCGCTGACCTCGCTCGGCGTGTCCGTGCTGAAGAACACCGCCGGCGTCAAGAGCGTCCCGGGCGCCGACCTGCCGCAGACCGGCCTGGTCTCGGCGTCGATCCCGCCGGACAAGCTCGAAGCTGTGGCCGCCCTCGGCTGGGTGACCGCCCTCCGGCCGTCGCTCCGTCCGCAGGTGGACGTCGGACCGGTGACCGCCGAAGGCGTGCAGCTGCACAAGGCGGACCTCGCCCAGGCGCGCGGTCTCACCGGCCGCGGGCAGAAGGTCGGCGCGATCTCCGGCGACGTGGATCACATCGCCGACGCGATCGCGGCGGGTGAGCTGCCGGCGGACGTGCAGGTGCTCCAGCAGGCGGCGTCGTACGTCAACGACGAGGGCACCGCGATGCTCGAGATCATCCACGACCTCGCGCCCGGCGCGAAGCTGGCCTACGCGAGCACGCAGGACACCACAGCGCAGTACGTCGAGGCGTTCCACACCCTCGCCAACGCGGGCGTCTCGATGATCGCCGAGGACATCGCGCTCGACGACGAGCCGGTCTTCCAGCAGGGCATCGGTGCCGCGACCGCAGAAGGCCTCGCCAAGCACGGCATCTGGATCAGCTCGTCGGCCGGCAACCTCGGCAACCGGCACGCGCCGCGGGTCGCCGCGGTCGGCACCGGCAAGGGTCCGGACGGCGTGGCCGGCCCGTACTCCGGCTGCCCGGCGAACCCCGACAACGTGGTGAAGCTCCGCGGCGACGACACGTCCTACGACCTCAACCTGCTGCCCGGGGCGTCGATCCTGCCGACCCTGCAGTGGAGCGAGCCGCGCGCGGTCTACCCGACCGCCGGCCAGGGTGGCTTCACCGACCTGAACCTGTACCTGATGGACAGCACGGGCACGAAGTGCCTCGCATCCAGCACCGGTGTCCAGGCGAACGGCGTCGGTGACACCATCGAGCAGTTCGAGTACGACAACACGACCACCGCGGCCCAGGCCGTGAAGCTCGTCGTCGACGTCCAGGGCACCTCGACCGCCCGCAAGGCGCCGATCCTGGACCTGCGCTGGCGTGCGCTGTCGGCCGGCGTCCAGACGATCGACCCGCCGGAGCGCGCCGGTTCGATGAACCCGGACTCGAACTACATCGGCTTCGCCACCAGCGCCGGCGCGGTCAACGCGAACACGTCGGTCGACCCGAAGACCACGCCGCTCGAGGCCTACAGCGCGGCCGGTCCGACCCAGCTGATCACCACCACCCGCTGCCCGGGCGGCAAGCCCGGTCCGTGCAAGGGGGTCCCCGGTCCCGGTTCGGTGAGCTTCCCGGCGCCGTACTGGCTCGCGTCCGACGGGGTCTCGGTGAGCGGCGCCGGCGGCTTCGGCTCCGGCACCTGCCCGACCACGCTCAACCGGACCTGCCTCTTCTTCGGTACGTCGGCCTCCGCGCCGAGCGCCGCCGGAGTGGCGGCCCTGACCCGGCAGGAGTTCGGCGGCCGGCTGGCACCGATCGCCCTGAACGCGATCCTCGCCGCCCGCGCCGTCCACCGCCCCGGACCCGGGGTGGGCGCGGGGGTGCTGAGCGCGCGATGAATTAAGAAGCTGTAGTGGTCCGATTGAGTGCAAATTCAGTACTCGTATTCATGGACCGATGCTGCCATCCCCGGAAAGGATGGCAGCATGACTACACGTTTCGGGGTATTCGTCCCGCAGGGCTGGAAGATGGATCTGGCGCAGATCGCCGACCCGATCGAGCAGTGGGAGGCGATGACGGATGTCGCCAAGCGCGCCGACGAGCAGTCCTGGGACTCGATCTGGCTCTTCGACCACTTCCACACGGTGCCGGAGCCGAGTGACAACACCACGTTCGAGTGCTGGAGCGCGACCGCGGCGCTGGCCCGCGACACCAAGCGGGTGAACATCGGCCAGATGGTCGGCTGCAACGGGTACCGCAACCCGGCGCTGTACGCGAAGATCGCGTCCACGGTCGACGTCGCCAGCCACGGCCGCCTGTACGCCGGTATCGGCGCGGGCTGGTACGAGCACGAGTGGAAGGCGTACGGCTACGAGTGGACCGACATCCCGCAGCGGATGGCCGCGTTCCGTGAGGCGACCGAGATCATCTACAAGATGTGGACCGAGGACAAGCCGGTCTACAACGGCAAGTACTACTCGATCGACGCCCCGATCAACGAGCCGAAGGGCGTCCGCAAGCCGCACCCGAGCTTCTGGATCGGCGGCGGCGGCCCGAAGGTGACGCTGAAGCTGGTCGCGCAGTACGCCGACGCCGCGAACATCGGCGGCGGCAGCCCGGAGACGTTCAAGGAGAAGGCGGACATCCTCCGCGGTCACTGCCAGAAGGTCGGCCGGGACTACGACGAGATCATCAAGTCGACGAACTTCAACGTCTTCCCGATCGACAAGGGCGACGACCCGCAGAAGGCGACCGAGAAGGCGCTCGGCCCGATGAACCGGGAGAAGTTCGACCGGGACAACCTGATCACCACCGAGGACGAGATCGCGAACAAGGTCGAGGCGGTCCTCGAGGCCGGCGCCGACTACGTGCTGTTCTACATCCCCGGCGTCGCCTACGACCTGGACCTGCTGGAGCGCGTCGAGAACGTCGCGAAGCGCTTCGCCTGACCGGTACCGGTCATGGCGGGTGTACGTCAGACGGACCGGTGGACCGGGGCTGAAGGCAACTGACAGGCTCCCGATGATGGCCTCGCATGGGTCGGGGCATCGGGAGGTGTCCCGCTGTGTTTGCCCGATCGTCCCGGTTCGCGTCAGGCCTGCTCGCCGCGGTGGTCGTCAGTTCCCTGCTGCTGACGACCACCCCGGCGCACGCCGCCCAGCCCGCCGCCGCCAACCCGACGCCGGGTGCGTCGATCCAGCGGATCACGCTCGTCACCGGCGACGTCGCCGAGCTGACCACGAGCGCCAACGGGCAGGTTTCCGCCCGGCTGACCGACGACGAGCCGTACTACTTCGGCACGTTCGACGGTGAACTCAGCCTGATCCCGTCCGAGGCCTACCCACTGCTGACCGCGGGCCGGCTGGACAAGCGCCTTTTCAACCTCACCGAACTCGCTGCGCAGGGCTACGACGACGCGAGCAGCGATCGACTGCCCCTCCTCCTCACGGCGCCGGCAACCCTGCGCAGCGTCCCCAGTACGCCGGCGGCGGCCACACTCCGCCGTACCCTCACCAGCGTCGGAAGCAGCGCGGTCACCGTGCAGAAGTCCGACGCGAAGGCGTTCTGGGCCGGCATCAGCGGCCCGACGACCTTCAAGACCGGCCAGGTCACCAAGATCTGGCTCGACGGCCGCACCCACACCACCGACGACCAGTCGGACCAACAGATCGGCGCCCCGACCGCCTGGAAGCAGGGGTACGACGGCCACGGCGTCAAGGTGGCCGTCCTCGACACCGGGTACGACGCCGGGCACCCCGACCTCGCCAAGCAGGTCGTCGCATCGGAGAGCTTCGTCCCGGATGAGGCGGTCCAGGACCTGCACGGACACGGCACCCACACCGCGTCGATCGTCGCCGGCCTCGGTACTGCGTCCGACGGCAAGCGGAAGGGTGTCGCGCCGGGTGCGGAGCTGCTGATCGGCAAGGTGCTCGACAATAGTGGCGGCGGCTACGACTCCGAGGCGATCGCCGGCATGGAGTGGGCCGTCCAGCAGGGCGCGAAGGTCGTCAGCATGAGCCTCGGCGGCCTGCCGTCGGACGGCACCGACCCGATGAGCGAGGCCGTCAACCGGCTGTCCGAGTCGAGCGGCACGCTGTTCGTGATCGCGGCCGGTAACGCCGGCGCCGAGCAGTCCGTGGGTTCTCCGGGTGCGGCGTCCGAGGCGCTGACCGTCGGCGCCGTCGACCAGAAGGACAACCTGGCGAACTTCTCCAGCCGTGGCCCGCGCATCGGCGACGGTGCGCTGAAGCCCGAGGTGACCGCGCCGGGCGTCGAGATCGCGGCCGCACGAGCCGCCGGCACCGAGCAGGGCCACATCCTCGGCCAGTACTACACCGCGTTGAGCGGCACCTCGATGGCGACGCCGCACGTGGCCGGCGCGGCTGCGATCCTGGCCCAGCGGCACCCGGACTGGACCGGCCCGCAGCTGAAGGCCGCGCTGGCCTCGACCGCGGTCCCGTCGGCCGGCGCCCGTACCGACCAGCAGGGCCTCGGCCGGATCGACATCCCGAAGGCGCTCGACCCGAAGGTCCTCCCGGATTCGGCGAACCTGTTCTTCGGCGACCTCTCCTGGACCGGACCGACCGCGCCCGCGCCGGTCGCCCGGAAAGTTGCCTACCGCAACAATTCGAACAGGCCGGTGACGCTCGGCCTCTCGGTCGACGCGCAGTCCCCGGCTCATGTGAAGGCCGCGGTTTCGGTGAGTCCTTCGCGTCTGACCATCCCGGCCGGCGGTACTGTGTCCGCGACGGTGACCCTGAACCTGGCCAAGACCCAGCCGGCCAACTATGCCGGCGTACTGACTGCGCGGAGCGGTAACAGCGAGGTCCGCACCGGGCTCGGGTTCGCGGCCGGCGGCCGGTTGAACCAGGTGACCGTGAAGGCGATCGGTCGTGACGGCAAGCCCGCGACGACCGCCGCCGGCGCCAGCGGGGTGCAGCTGTGGAACCAGGACACCGGCGACGTGAACGCGATCGCCTTCGACCAGACCGGCAGCCGCACCCTCGACGTACCGACCGGCCGCTACAGCGTGATGGCGTACGCCGTCGGCGGCGACGAGGCGAACTGGGCCAACTCGATCACGTTGCTCGGCGATCCGGACGAATGGATCAGCACCGACCGGACGTTCACGTTCGACGCCCGGACCGCGCACAAGGTGACGATCAAGACGCCGCGGCCGGCCGACGCGCAGAGCATCGGGATCGCCTGGCACCGCAAGGTCGGTGACCGGGACGCGGTGTCGGGCTGGGCGTTCAACGGCAAGGTTGCCAACGGCATCTACGTCCAGGACTTCGGGAAGGTTGCCAACGGCACCTTCCAGGTCGTGCAGCGCTGGGATCTGGCCCAGCCGCAGCTGACCGTCGACGTACCCGGCGCCGGTCGCCTGCCCACCCCGGGACCGGGCTCCTCCCGGACCGTGTTCGTCGGCAACGAGAACCTGCCGATCTACAACGGCGGCGATGGTACGCCGGCCGAGCTGACCGGCGCCAAGGACAAGATCGCGCTGATCCGCTGGACGTCGCCGGACGACACGACCGCGCAGGTACAGGCGGCGAAGGCGGCCGGTGCCAAGGTCGTGTTCCTCTACAACGAGTCGCCCGGCTACTGGTCGACCGGGACCGAGCAAGGCGTCCCGCTCTACCTCCTGCGCTCCGAACAGGGCAAGCAGTTGCTCGGTGCGCTGGCGAAGGGCCCGGTCTCGCTGCAGCTGAGTGGAGTTCGCGACAGCACCTACCGGTACGACGTCGCGATCGGACCGTCGACCGTCAAGGGACCGCTGACGTACGACGTCGCGAAGATGCACCCGGCCGTGGTGACGATGAACTTCCAGCGCAACGAGGCGTTCCCCCTGCACAACGACCAGCGGATCGCGCACCTGCCGGGGATCACCGCCGGCCTCAGCTCGACCCGCGGGGTGACCGGACCGGTAACCCGTACCGATTACCTGGTCACTGACCTCAAGGGCGTGACCTGGGACGAGACGACGGCGGCCGGGGAGTGGAACGAGACCGGGTTCGAGTCCACGATCCCGCGCAGCTACCAGCCGGGCGAGCAAGCCACCCGGGGCTGGTGGGAGCCGCTGATGCGTCCCGCCGTACCGGGGTTGTCGGACTCGGCTGGTGATGTGGCGCAGGGATGGCCGCCGGCGCGGTTCGAGAACGCCTTGCGGATCGCGATCCCGCAGTACGTAAGCGGTGATCGGAGTGTGTTCGGCTGGGGTGATCGCGGCGACGTGACGAGCATGAAGCTCAGCAGCAACGGCGTCGAACTCGGCAGTGCGAACTGGTCGGTTGCGCAGTGGGCGGTGCCGGCGCGGGCCGCGTGGTACGACCTGACGCTGGATCAGCAGCGTGGCGCGAACAGCTGGGCGACCACGTCGACGTCGACGCACACGACCTGGCACTTCCTCTCGGCGCCGACCAAGAGCCGGGCGGTGCTGCCGCTCGTACAGGTCGACTACAAGCACACCGACGGATGGCTCGAGCTGACTCCGGCCTATCAGCCGGGTCTGCGCGGGCTGGGTCTCTTCCGCACGACCGCCGAGATCTCCTACGACGGGAAGACCTGGCAGCAGCTGTCGCTGCGAGGACTCGGCACCGTCCGGGCGAAGCTGCCGGCGCCGCCCGCGGGCGCGTCGTCCGCGAGTGTGCGGGTGACAGCAGGCGATCTGCTGGGCAACAGCATCACGCAGACCATCGACCGGGCCTGGACCTTCTGATCGTCAAGCAGTTCTGATCGTTAGCAGTTCTGATCGTTAAAAGAGCGACGCCACGGAGCCGGGGGGATGTGCTCCGTGGCGTCGCCAGGGGCGCACCTAGGGAGGGGTGGGGGCAGGTGCGCCGGTCTGTGAGGGATCAGCTCCCGAGGATGCCTCCACCGAGAACGCCCAGCAGTCCGAGCAGGGACAGCAGGTTGCGGATGACCTGGTCGACGGCCTTCGCGCCACCGGTCTGGTAGGCGGTCACGCACTTCTGCAGCTGGTCCTGGGTCGGCTTGGTGATCGTCACCTTCGCCATCTCGGACTGGCAGTACGTCGTGGCCGTCTGCAGCTGACCCAGCGTGCTGCCGACCGTGCCGACGATCAGGCCGACGGCCGTCGTCAGGGTCGCGACACCCGGCGTCGTCGTGGTCGGAGTGGTCGGCTTCGACGTCGGCTTGGTCGTCGTCGGCTTGACGGTGGTCGGCTTGACCGTCGGCTTGCTGGTCGGCTTCGACGTCGGACGGTCGGTCGGCATCACGGTCGGCCGCGTCTCGTCCCGCTCGTCCGTCGGCGTCGTGATCACCGTGGGCGGGGGCGTCGGTAGGTCGATCGACTTCGGCAGGTTCTTGTCCGACGGCGCGTTGATGTCCCCGCCGCCGATCTGCTCGCCCGCCTCGTCGACGTCGTCACCAGCGGTCCCGTTGCCGACCGCGATCCAACTGCCCCCGGCGTACGCCTTCGCGATGCTGACCACGAGGTCGACGTACTGCTGGGAGTGGTTGTAGCGCAGGACGGCCGCGTTGAGGTCGGAGGCCTTGGACAGGTCGGTCTTGCCGGAGCACAGGTACACCGCGGTGGACATGGCCGCGTCGTCGATGTCCTGCGGGTTCCGCACGCCGTCGCCGTCGCCGTCCACTCCCATGGCCCGCCAGGTGCCGGGGATGAACTGCATCGGGCCGACCGCGCGGTCGAACGCCCCGTCGCCGTCGAACGCGCCGGCGTCGGTGTCGGAGATCTTGGCCATGCCGGACGAGCCGTCCAGCCGCGGGCCGAAGATCCCGGGGACCGCCACGCCCTGCGAGTTCAGCGCGTTGCCGCCGAAGCGGCCGTGATTGGACTCCACCCGGCCGATCGCGGCCACCAGCGTCCAGGGCAGGTGACACGACGGGTCGACCTGGGCCAGCACCTGCTGGGCCCGGGAGTACGCCTTCAGTGCGGCGTTCGGAATGCCGTTCTTGGACAGCCCCGAGACCACTTGGGTCGGTTGTTCGCCAGGATCGACGCCCGGGCCGACCGCACCCGGGCCTGGCACGTTGGCCGGCTGGGAGATCGGCTGCTTCGGAACGACGACCGAGTTACCTCCGGACAGACCCTGCTCCAGCGACGCCGTGGCGACCGCCGGATCGTCCGTGGCACTGACGGTGAATGCGCTCGCGAACAGCGCCAACGGGATCAGCGGCGCCACCTGACGCCAGCCGCCACCCGTGGCGCGGCGCTTGCCCTTCGCCATCGATGATTCCCCTCCGTGACTCATCGACCGGTCCGGCCCCACGCTGCGGACAGTCTTTGTGTCGTTCTCGGTTGCCGTCGTCATTGGTCTAACGTCCGCCCCGTTGCGTGGGTTACGCGCCGGACGAGACCGTGTACGTGCGGTCACCGGGTACCCATACTGGCGCGTAACAAAGCGCCTGTGAACCCCCTGCGGACGATCCGGTCCCGGAATTCGCCCGGCCCTGCCGGTGGGACCGCAGGGTGCCCGGGGGAGAATAGCCGCCGTGCCCGACCACACTGAACAGTCCGCCAAGCTCTTCGACAGGGCCTCCGCAGTCACCCCCGGCGGGGTCAACTCTCCGGTCCGCGCGTTCCGCGCCGTCGGCGGCGTACCGCGCTTCATGGCGTCCGGTGACGGATGTCACATGACCGACGTCGACGGCAACCGCTACCTCGATCTGGTCTCCTCCTGGGGTCCGCTGCTGCTCGGACACGCCCATCCCGAGGTGATCGCCGCCGTCCAGGCCGCGGTCGGCCGGGGTACCTCGTACGGGACGCCGACCGAGACCGAGGTGCTGCTCGGTGAGGAGATCGTCGCCCGGACGCCGGTGGACAAGGTCCGGCTGGTGTCGTCCGGGACCGAGGCCACGATGTCCGCGCTCCGGCTGGCGCGCGGGTTCACCGGGCGCGCCAAGATCATCAAGTTCGCCGGCTGCTACCACGGCCACGTCGACGCCCTGCTGGCCCAGGCCGGTTCCGGCGTACTGACGCTCGGCATCCCGGGGACGCCGGGTGTCACCGAGGCGACCACCGCCGACACGATCGTCCTGCCGTACAACGACCAGGCCGCGGTCGCCGCCGCGTTCGCGGAGTACGGCGATCAGATCGCGGCCGTGATCACCGAGGCCTCCCCGGGGAACATGGGCGTCGTCCCGCCGCGGGACAACTTCAACGGTTTCCTCGCGCAGATCTGCCGTGCGAACGGCGCCCTGTTCATCTCCGACGAGGTGATGACCGGCTTCCGGATCACCCGCTCCGGCTGGTACGGCGTCGACGGCGTGCAGCCGGATCTGATGACGTTCGGCAAGGTGATGGGTGGTGGCTTCCCGGCGGCCGCCTTCGGTGGGCGCGCGGACGTGATGGCGCACCTGGCGCCGGAGGGCTCGGTCTACCAGGCGGGGACCCTGTCCGGGAACCCGATCGCCACCACGGCCGGTCTGACCACGCTGCGGCTGGCCACCGACGAGGTGTACGCGAAGCTGGACGAGACCTCGCTGACCATCCAGCGGCTGGTGTCGACCGCGCTGGACAAGGAAGGTGTGCCGCACGTCATCTCCGCGGCCGGGAACCTCTTCAGTGTCTTCTTCGTGGAGTCATCGGAGGGACCTGCCGAGATCCGGGACTTCACCGGTGCGAACGCGTCTGTGCTGCCACGGTTCACGGCGTTCTTCCATGCCATGCTGGACGCCGGCGTCTACCTGCCGCCGAGCGCCTTCGAGGCCTGGTTCGTCAGTGCGGCCATCGACGACGATGCGTTGGCCGAGCTCGAGTCCGCGCTCGCCCCGGCTGCTCGCGCGGCCGCCGCAGTACAGAACTGAAGGGCTGTGCAGAACAGATGAGAGGGCAGCAGTGACCGAAACGACGGTCGTGCACCTGATGCGTCACGGCGAGGTGTACAACCCGACCGGCGTGCTCTACGGCCGGATCCCCGACTTCCACCTGTCCGAGCTCGGCCGCGCGATGGCGGAACGAGTGGCCGACCACGTGAAGGGCCGCGACGTCGTGCACCTGGTCAGCTCGCCGCTGGAGCGGGCCCAGGAGACGATGGAGCCGATCGCCAAGGTGTTCGGGCTCACGCCCGACATCGACGAGCGGGTGATCGAGGCGGCGAACCTGTTCGAGGGCAAGAAGTTCGGCGTCGGCGACGGCGCGCTGAAGAACCCGAGCGCGTGGTGGCTGCTGCGGAACCCGTGGAAGCCGTCCTGGGGCGAGCCGTACCAGCAGATCGTCCGGCGGATGCGGGACGCGATCGAGACCGCCCGGGAGAAGGCCGCCGGGCACGAGGCGCTGATCGTGTCGCACCAGCTGCCGATCTGGATCGTCAGGTCCGCGATCGAGAACCGCCGGATGTTCCACGACCCGCGCAAGCGGCAGTGCAGCCTGGCCAGCCTGACCTCGTTCACCTTCCACGGCGACCAGATCGTCTCCGTCGGGTACGCCGAACCTGCCAAGGACCTGTTGCCGGTCAAACCCTCGAAGAAGTTCGTCGGCGGCGCGTGATGGTGCGTCGTACGGCGGTCGTGGTGGCCGGAGTGCTCCTGGTCGCGGGGTGCAGCTCGGGTCAGCAGGCCTCGCAGAGCCGGCAGGGTCAGTCGGGCTTCGTCAGCGGCAACGGCAACGTGTCGGTGTTCGCGGCGGGGGACCGGAAGGCGGCGCCGGAGCTGACCGGGAAGACGCTGGACGGGAAGACCTGGACGCTGTCCGAGCAGACCGGCAAAGTCGTCGTACTGAACGTGTGGGGCTCGTGGTGCCCGCCGTGCCGCAAGGAAGCACCGGATCTGGTCGCGGCCTCGAAGGAGCTCGGCCCGTCGGTGCAGTTCATCGGGTTGAACACGCGTGACCTCGACCCGGCGCAGGCGAAGAAGTTCGTGCAGGAGTTCGGGGTGCCGTACCCGAACCTCTACGACCCGGACGGCAAGGGGCTGCTGCGGTTCCGCGGCCAGATCTCCACGGCCGCGATCCCGACCACGCTGGTGATCGACAAGACCGGCAAGGTCGCCGGGCGGGTTGTCGGCGAGGTCACCAAACAGACGTTGCTGGGCATGGTCAAGGACGCCGGTTGAGCTGATGGGACAGTGGTTCGCCGACTCGATGACGGGGTCGATGCTGGTAGCACTGCCGATCGCGGTGCTCGCCGGTGCGATCTCGTTCTTCTCGCCGTGCGTCGTGCCGCTGCTGCCCGGTTACCTGTCGTACGTCACCGGCCTGTCCGCGGCCGAGCTGGGCTCGGCCAAGCGCGGCCGGATGCTCGCCGGTACGGCGTTGTTCGTGGCCGGGTTCTCCGCGGTGTTCATCCTGACCGGGGTGGTGTTCGGCAAGGCCGGTGATCTGCTGATCGATCACCAGACCGCGATCACCCGGGTGCTCGGCGGGCTGACCGTCGTCCTCGGCATCGTCTTCCTCGGCGGGTTCGGATTCATGCAGCGGGACCTGCGGGTGCACCGGGTTCCGGCGGTCGGGATCGCGGCGGCGCCGTTGCTCGGCGTACTGTTCGGATTCGGGTGGACTCCGTGTATCGGTCCGACGCTCGGGACCGTGATGACGCTGGCCACCACCGAGGGCAGCACCGGGCGCGGCGCGGCGCTGGCGCTGGTGTTCAGCCTCGGGCTGGGCATTCCGTTCATCGTCTCAGGCCTGGCGTTCCGGCGGATGCTGGGCGCGGTGGCGTGGGTCCGCAAGCACCAGCTGCTGGTGATCCGGATCGGCGGCGTACTGATGATCGCGGTAGGACTGCTGCTGCTGACGGGAGTGTGGGATGCGATGACCGCGGACCTGCGGCAGTGGGTTGCCAACTTCGGATCGGCGGTCTGAGATGACAGAGGTCAAGGACCGCATCGCCGCGGCCTCGGGCCCGGAGGAGCCGTCCGGCCCGCCGGCGATGGGGCTGGTCGGCTGGCTGCGGTGGACCTGGCGGCAGCTCACCTCGATGAAGACCGCGCTGGTGCTGCTGTTCCTGCTCGCGCTCGGCGCGGTGCCCGGCTCGCTCGTCCCGCAGACGGCGATCGACCCGGTCAAGGTCTCGGATTTCCTCGCGGCGCACAAGACGCTCGGGCCGCTCTACGACAAGCTCGGCCTGTTCGCCGTCTACAAGTCGGCCTGGTTCTCGGCGATCTACCTGCTGCTGTTCATCTCGCTGATCGGTTGCGTCGTACCCCGGCTTTCCGTGTATGCGAAGGGTTTGCGGGCCCGCCCGCCGAAGCCGCCGCGGAACCTGAACCGCCTGCCCGGGTACGAACGCTTCGAGGTCGATGCCCCCGGCGACGTTCTCGAGGTCGCGACCCGCGAGCTGCGGAAGCGGCGGTTCCGGGTCCAGGTGTACGACGGCGCGGTCGGCGCGGAGCGTGGTTATCTGCGCGAGGCGGGCAACCTGCTCTTCCACTTCTCGTTGATCCTGGCGCTGGTCGGCGTCGCATGGGGCTCGCTGTTCGGCTACCGCGGCACGGTACTGGTTGTCGTGGGCAACGGTTTCTCGAACACGGTCGCGCAGTACGACGACTTCACGCCGGGGCGCGCGTTCAGCGGTGACGACGACCTGCCGCCGTTCTCGCTGACCGTCAAGGACTTCGAGGTGAAGTTCCAGGAGGACGGTCCGCAGAAGGGTGCGGCGCGCGAGTTCAAGGCGCAGCTCGACTACCAGCAGACGCCGGACGCGCCCGAGCAGTCGTACGCGCTGCAGGTCAACCACCCGCTGAAACTGGACGGCAGCAGCGTCTACCTGCTCGGCCACGGATACGCGCCGCGCGTGACGGTTCGCGACGGTCAGGGCAACGTGGCGTTCTCCGGGCCGGCGCCGTTCCTGCCGCAGGACACGAACTTCTCGTCGTTCGGCGTGGTCAAGGCGCCGGACGCGCGGCCGATGGCGCTGGGCTTCGAAGGGTTCTTCCTGCCGACCGCGGTGATCGGCCCGGACGGTCCGGTGTCGGTGTTCCCCGACGACCTGAACCCGCAGCTGGTGATGACCGGGTACTACGGCCGGCCGCAGCCCGAGACCGGGAAGCCGGAGTCGGTGTACCAGCTGGACAAGTCGAAGCTGACGCAGTTCCAGCAGAACGGCGACAAGTGGCGGTTCCAGCTCGCGCCCGGGCAGAGCGTCGCGCTGCCGGACAAGGCCGGCTCGATCACGTTCAACGGGTACAGCCGGTGGGTGAAGCTGCAGGTCAGCCACACGCCGGGCACGGATCTCGCGCTGGCCGGCATCCTGCTCGCGATCCTCGGCCTGATGGGTTCGCTGTTCGTGCATCCGCGCCGTACCTGGGTGCGGGTCCGCGACGAGGACGGGCGTACCGTTGTCGAGGTCGCCGGTCTCGACCGCGGGCCTGAACGCGGCCTCGGCGATGAGATCCACGCAATTACCACGAGTCTCAAACCCGCCGGCCCGAGCAACGAGGAGCAGCCATGAGCGAACGGAGTGAGCTCATCATCAAGCACAGCGCGTTCAGAGCCTCATCCGCGCCCGGAGCGAAGCGAGGACGGGGATGAGCGGGGAGACCTACGCACAAGTCTCCAACCTGCTGATTCCGACCGCCACGGTGATCTACGTCCTGGCCCTCATCTCGCACGCCATGGAATGGGCCCTGGGCCGCGCTTCGGTGGCCAAGGTCGAGGTGAAGGAGCAGGTGCTGGTCGCTTCTGGCGGTGAGCAGACGACTGCTGAGGTCGACGAACCGTCTGCCCCCGCATCGAGCGAGCGTCTGGACGCGGCGAGCCGGATCGGATTGCTGCTGACCTGGCTCGGCTTCGTGCTGCACCTCGGCGGTGTTGTCACCCGGGGGCTCGCGGCCGGCCGGGTGCCGTGGGGAAACATGTACGAGTTCTCCATCACGGCGTCGCTCGCGGTGGCGATCGTCTACCTGATCTTCGTGCAGAAGTACAAGCTGCAGTACCTCGGGCTCGGCGTGACCTTCGTGATCGCCGCCGTACTGGGGCTGGCCTCGCTGGCGCTCTACACGCCGGCCGGTCCGCTCGTCCCGGCACTGCACTCGTACTGGCTGGTCATCCACGTCTCCTCGGCCGCAATCTCCGGTGGTGCGTTCACTGTCGGCGGCCTCGTCTCCGTGCTGTACCTGGTGAAGGCCCGCGCCGAGCGGAAGGTCCTCGCCGGCGGCACGATGTCCGCCTCGCTGCGCCGGCTGCCGAGCGCCGAGGCGATGGACGGTACGGCGTACAAGGTGCTCGCGTTCGCGTTCCCGCTGTGGACCTTCGGTGTCCTGGTGGCCGGTCCGATCTGGGCCGAGCACGCCTGGGGCCGGTACTGGGGCTGGGACCCCAAGGAGGTCTGGTCGCTGGTGACCTGGGTGGTGTACGCCGCCTACCTGCACGCCCGCGCGACCGCCGGCTGGCGGGGCCGCCGGGCCGCGATCATCGCGATCGTCGGCTGGGTCGTGTTCATCTTCAACTTCGTCGGCGTGAACCTGTTGGTCTCCGGCCTGCACTCCTACGCTGGGGTGTGAGATGAAGGAGTTCGCGATCTACACCGGTCTGCGGGCGGTCCTGTTCGCCGTCTGCTTCGCGGTGCTCTGGTTCGCCCTGAACAACTGGCTGACGATCTTCCCGCTGCTCCTGGTCGCGCTGATCCTGTCGTCGATCCTGTCGATCTTCGTCCTCCGCGCCGCCCGTGAACGGCTGGCCGGCAAGATCGAGACCCGCGCCGCGAACATCTCGCAGCGCCTCGAGCAGGCCCGCACCGCCGAAGACGACGACTGAGCCCCACCTCTTCACCCCGGACCCCAGCTCCACCTCCCGTACCCGCGCCTGCCCCGCCTTCGCACCGTCGCGCGCGGTGGGCTTGAACAGGAATTGGTGGCTTTGAACAGGCAATTTCCTGTTTAGAGCCACCAGTTCCTGTTCACGGGCCCCACCAGCGGACCCTGTTCCACTGCTCGACCCGGGCGTACCAGTCTTCAACTGGTACGGAGAGTGACTTATGCCACGGGCGAAATCTTCGCAAAATCCTTTGTGCATTCCTTCACATGAGTCGTAGAGTGATGGATGAAACGAAACAGTTTCGTTCTATCGGTGTTCTTGTAGCTACGCAGGGTGATGACGGTGGATGCAGCAGGCGTACGGCAGCGGCCGCGGGTCGAAGGCGGTCGCGAGGACGAGATCCTCGATGCGACCGTTGCGGTGGTGGCCGAGCTCGGCTACGACCGGCTGACGATGGATGCGGTGGCGACGGCGGCCAAAGCCAGCAAGGCCACGCTGTACCGGCGCTGGTCCACCAAGGCCGAGCTGGTCGTGGACGCGATCAGCCGGGCCAAGGGCTGCCCGATGCCGGAAGAGGTCGACACCGGCAGCCTGCGCGGCGACCTGATCTCGATGGCGTGCGGCGCCGGTGGTTTCACCGACGAGCTGCCGATGTCGGTGATCGCCGGTCTGCTGACCGCGCTGCACCGTGACCCCGAGCTGCAGAAGGCCTTCCGTGAGCGCTTCCTGGCGCCCCGGCAGGCCCTGACCAACAAGGTGTACGAGCGTGCCGTCGAGCGCGGTGAGATCGCGCCGGACGTCGACGTCGACCTGCTGTCGGTGACGCTGCCCGCGGTGATCATCCACCACGCCTACATCCTCGGCGTCGAGCCGACGGACGACCTGATCCTTCGAGTGATCGACAACGTGATCCTGCCTGCGGCGCGGGGGTCGCAGGTGAGCTGACCGGTGAGGGGCCGGTCCGCGACAAGCAAGACAGTCTGCCCAAGAGGGGAAGTTTTCTTATGTCCGAAGAAGTCATCAAGGCCGATCCGCCGGAAGGCCGGCCGGTCGACGCGGTGGCCGAGCCGAACGGCCACGGTCACCGCAACCTCGGTATCGCGCTGGCGCTGATCTGCATGGCGCAGCTGATGGTGGTGCTGGACGGCACCATCGTCAACATCGCGCTGCCGCACATCAAGGACGCGCTCGGCTTCAGCAACGCGTCGCTGCCGTGGGTGGTCAACGCCTACGCGCTGGCGTTCGGCGGTCTGCTGCTGCTCGGCGGCCGGATCGGGGACATCCTCGGCCGCCGCAAGGTGTTCGTCTTCGGCGTCGTGCTGTTCGGCCTGGCGTCGTTCGTCGGTGGTATCGCCCAGAGCGAGAGCGTGCTGCTCGCCAGCCGGATCCTGCAGGGCCTCGCGGCCGCGGCGGCCTCGCCGAACGCGCTCGCGCTGATCACGACGACCTTCCCGGCCGGCAAGGAGCGCAACCGCGCCATGGGCGTGTACGCCGCGATGTCCGGTGCCGGCGCGGCCGTCGGTCTGATCCTCGGTGGTGCGCTGACCGAGGCGTCGTGGCGCTGGACCTTCTTCATCAACACGCCGATCGGCCTACTGGTCGCCGTACTGGCCTTCCGGTTCCTCGGTGAGTCGGCCCGGCAGTCCGGCAAGTTCGACCTGCCCGGCGCCATCACCGGTACGGTCGGTCTGACCTCGCTGGTCTACGGCCTGACGCACGCCGGCTCGAACGGCTGGGGCGACGCGGCGACGCTGGCCTTCATCTTCGGCGGCCTGGCGCTGATCGGGATCTTCCTCGGTATCGAGGCCCGGTCGCGGCACGCGCTGATGCCGTTCCGGATCCTCGCGAACCGGACCCGTGGGGTCAGCTTCTTCGTGATGCTGATCGTCGGCGCGGCGATGTTCTCGATGTTCTACTTCCTGGGCATCTACGTGCAGAGCATCATGGGCTACAGCGCGATCAAGACCGGTCTGTCGTTCCTGCCGTTCAGCTTCGGCATCGTGATCGCGGCTCAGGTTGCGTCGACGCTGGTGGCCCGGGTCGACCCGCGCTGGATCGCCGGTGTCGGTGGCGTGCTGGTGTCGGCCGGCATGTTCGGGTTCAGCCGGCTCGAGGTGGATTCGACGTACTGGACGCACCTGCTGCCGTACATCCTGGTGCTCTCGTTCGGGATGGGCCTGATCTTCGTGCCGCTCACGCTGACCGCGGTCAGTGGTGTCGCCGCGGAGGATTCCGGAGTGGGATCGGCGGTGCTGAACACGGTCCAGCAGATCGGTGGTGCGGTCGGCCTGGCGCTGCTGGGCACGATCTCCACCAACGCGATCAAGGACAAGTTCACCGAGCTGGCCCCGGGCCTGCAGAAGGCGGCCGAGTCCGGGCAGTCGCCGGACCAGATCAAGCAGCTGCAGGGTCAGTTCACTGCGCTGGCTACGACGCACGGTTTCACCCGGGCGTTCATCTGGTCGGCGTTCCTGGCGCTGGGCGCCGGGCTGATCACGCTGATCGGCCTGTCGATCAAGCACAAGGACCTGGCCAACGACGGCCAGAGCCCGGTCCACGTGGGCTGATCGCCAGACTCGAAAGGCCCGCTTCCCGGGAGGGGGGAAGCGGGCCTTTCGTCCGTTCTACAGCTGCTTGCGCATCACGATTTCGCGGCCTACGCCGTCCGCCATCAGATCGCCGAGCTCCTCGGTGTCGACGTACCCGTGGCGTTCGTAGAGGTCGTGCGCGGGATCGTTGCCGGGGACAACGGACAGCTCGAGGACGGTGGCGCCGATGCCGCGGGCCCAGTCCTCGATCGCGGTCATCAGCGCGTTGCCGACGCCCTTGCCGCGGCCGGCCGGAGCGACCCACATCGACACCAGCTCAGCTGCCGCCTCGCCTTCCGGGAACCCGCCGGCCATGCCCACCGGCGTACCGTCGATCGTGGCGATCACCTGGTACGCGCCGGGGGCGGAGAGCCGCTCCCGCCAGCGTTCCTCGGTGGCGTCCACCCAGTCCGCGAGCTGCGAACCGAAGGCGAACGCCGCCTCCTCGAGCGCGGCGAGGCGCAGTTCACGCCAGGCCTTCCAGTCGTCCGGGCCAACCGCTTCTATCTCGATCACGCGGACAGGATCGCAGTCGGCCCGGATCTCGTACCACTCAGTTTCGCGGGAACCTCGTGGAGACCCAGTCGCGGACACCGCCGAGGCCGTCGCCCAGGTCGCGGAGCAGCTTGGCCAGCGGGTCCTGCGAGCGGTTGAACGCGTCCGTGTACGACTTGGCGGCGTTCTTCGCCTCCTGCGAGATCGATGCGTTGCCGTCGTCCTGACGCTTCGGGTAGTCGCCGGACACGATCGTCGTGTACTCGCCCTCGTCGACCCAGTGGCGCAGCTCGTGCGCGCGGATCACGGCCAGCGGGTGCGACTGCGCCTCGAGCAGCAGCAGCTTCAGCACGCTGTCGCGCAGGTCGCCGGAGCTCTCGTACTCCGTGCCCTGCGCGAGAAATGCCGTCGTGTCGAGCTCGGCGAGCTGACCGCCGCTGGCGAGCTTCATCTGGACGCGCAGCGCGACCGCCGGGTCCTGGACCGCGAGCAGGCCGGCCCGGTCGCCGGACAGCTCGGCCTTACGGGACCACTCGTGCAGAGCGGCGATGATGGCGCGCAGGCCGAGCGCGCCCATCGGCATCCAGTTGAACGCGCCGGTGAGCCGCATCAGCCAGAGCAGCAGTGACTGGTACAGAGCGTGGCCGCTCTGGGCGTGGCCGATCTCGTGACCGAGGACGAACCGCAGCTCCTCCTCGTCCATGCCCTGCAGCAGTGCGCTGTTCACCACGATGAACGGCTTGTCCATGCCGATCGTCATCGCGTTCCAGATCGGGCTGTTCGTCACGTACAGCTCGGGGAGCTCGCGGACGTCCAGGGTCGCGGCCGCCTCGGTGAAGAGCCGGTGCATGGTCGGGAACTGCCGGTCGTCGACCCGGATCGCCGAACCGAGGTACTGCAGCCGGAACGCGCGCTCGTTGATCAGCCCCGACATCTTCCGCAGGACGAAGTCGAAGCCCTTCAACTGCCGCAGCGCCACCAGCGCGCCGCGGTCCGCCGGGTGCTCCCACGCCCGCGAACTGATATCGGTCAACGTCACCCGCTGCCGCGTCGGCCGATCGCCGCTCTCGCTCATCGCTCCCCCTGCTTCCCGGTCGTCATGGACCCCCAACCTAGCTCGCCGGTGGGTCTGATCGAGGTTTGAGCACTACCGCCAGCAACAAGGTCGGCAGCCAGCCCACCGGCACCGACCACCAGCCGAGGCCCTTGCCCGCGGCGACTGCGGTCGTGGCGAGGCAGATCGCCGTACCGGTCAGCCAATATCCGAACGCAGCCCAGCCCGGGTACTGGGTTGCCCGCCGGTGCCCGACCCAGGCGAACGTCAGAGTGGCCGGGAGAGCGAGTGCGGTGGTGCCGAGCGTGAGTACAGCAAGGATCAGCGCGACGTCGCCCGGTGAGAACTCGACCGCTCCGAGGGGGATCATGCCGACGATCCTTCCGGCTGGAGGCGGTGATTGCTGAGCGTAGGAATACTCAAATCGGTCCTAAGGTCCCTAGGGCATGCGACCCCGTCCTGTGCGTGCTGCGCGGCACTCGGCGGCGCATCTCGCTGCACCGGTGCAAAGGTCACGATGCTCCGCATCGAGCCCTTCGCCCCGGCACAGCGAGCTACACCACCGAGCACCTGCTCGCGACTGCACAGGATGGGGTCGCATGCCCTAGCCTGGCCCGCATGAGTGAGGTTTGTCGTGAGGTCGATCGCCGGGACGACAAGGCGCGCGCCTGGGTGTCCGAGGCGATCCGGATCGTGGACGCGGACGCGAACCGCAGTGCGGACACGCACCTGCACGTGTTCCCGATGCCGGAAGGTACTGGCGTAGACCTGTACCTCAAGGACGAGTCCGTACATCCCACCGGCTCGCTCAAGCACCGGCTCGCCCGGTCCCTGTTCCTGTACGCCCTCTGCAACGGCTGGATCCACGAGGGCACCACGGTGATCGAGGCGTCCAGCGGCTCCACCGCGGTCAGCGAGGCGTACTTCGCCCGCCTCCTCGGGCTCCCGTTCGTCGCGGTGATGCCGCGCTCGACCAGCCCCGAGAAGGTCGAGCTGATCGAGTTCTACGGCGGCCGCTGCCACTTCGTCGAACGCTCCGGCCAGATCTACGGCGAGGCGAAGAAGCTGGCCGAAGAGACCGGCGGGCACTACATGGACCAGTTCACGTACGCCGAGCGGGCGACGGACTGGCGTGGCAACAACAACATCGCCGAGTCGATCTTCGGGCAGCTGTCGCTGGAACAGCATCCGATTCCCGCCTGGATCGTGGTCGGCGCCGGCACCGGGGGTACGTCGGCCACCATCGGGCGCTACGTCCGCTACCAGCGGTACGACACCTCGGTCGCGGTCGTCGACCCGGAGAACTCCGCGTTCTTCCCCGCCTTCGAAGCCGGCGACCACGAGTTCTCCACCGGCCGCCCCTCCCGCATCGAAGGCATCGGCCGGCCGCGGGTGGAGCCGTCGTTCGTGCTGGGCGTCGTCGACCGGATGATCTCGGTCCCCGACGCGGCCTCCATCGCCGCGATGCGCTTCTGCTCCCGCGTCACCGGGCGGCTGGTCGGCGGATCCACCGGGACGAACCTGTGGGGCTCACTGCGGCTGGCTGCGGAAATGCGTCGTACGGGAGCCCGGGGCAGCATCGTCACCCTCCTGTGCGACAGCGGCGAGCGCTACGGCAACACGTACTACGACGACGCCTGGCTGCGGACCAGCGGCATCGACATCACGCCGTACACCACCACGCTGGAAACCTTCACCCGCACAGGCGTCTGGACCGAGCCGGAGTAGCTGGTTTGGCTGGTGTCGTCAGTCGGTGGGAGTGGTTGGGGGAGTGGGAGCTGCCCCCGTGGCCGGTGTGCCCTTCGACGGAACGTCCTGTGTCTGCCGGGCCGTGCGTAGTACCCCGACGACGGCGCCGATGAGCCATAGGGCGAACGCCACGGACGCCATACCTCCGCTCCAAAAGCCAGACAAGCACAGCGCCACGACCACATAGGACGCCCAGGTCGCCCATCTAGGCAGGGTGCCCGCCTGCTGGGTGATCCGCGTGGTGACAGCGACCAGCACGCCGCAGCCGATCAGACCAGTCAAGGCGAGGACCTGTCCTGACATGCCGAGTGCGCGGACGGTGTTCGGGTCGGGGGTGAACTCGTTCGACCAGGCCGCGAAGGCGCTCCCCACGTCGAGTGAGACGCCGGTGATGATCAGCCCGCCGAACAGCGCTGCGGCGGGCACGATCGCGTGTGCGAGCGGGTCGCCGCCGGACAGTCGGTCCAGCACGTGCCGCAGGCCGGTGGCGAACCAGAGCAGCAGGGCGACCCCCGCCGCGAGTACAGGCGGCCCGAACCCGGCGGCGGCCTGTCGGGTGTCGTCGTTGAGTCTCTGGAGGATCTCCGAGTCCGACATACCGGGGTCGTCGACGCCGACCAGGTAGCCCAGTGCCACCCCGGCGGCGAGTAGCACGACCGAAGCGGCGCCCGCCCACCCCGCGCGCTGAAGAGCACGTGACTCGTCCATGCCCGCCTCCCCCTGTCACACCCGGCCCGCGGCGCGAACCAGAGCAGTCCGAGTCTGCGCGCGCACCGAGCCGCCAGCAAGGCGGTGGCGTCAGGTCGGCGTACCCGCTAGTGGGTGTCGTCCTGGGTCAGGCTGGTGGTGAGGTCGTCGGTGAGTTTGGTGAGGAGCCGGTTGAGTTCGGTGCGGTCTTCGGGGGACCAGTTGGCGATCGCCGTGCGGAACCAGTCGGCGACTGTCGAGGTGTAGCGGTTTGCTGCCTCGGCGCCGGTGTCGGTGGGTTCGATCAGGCTGGCTCGGCGGTCGTTCGGGTCGGTGACTCGGCGGACCAGGCCGCGGTGTTCCAGCGCCTGCACCTGGCGGGTGACGTGTGGCCCGACCACCTGCATGCGGTCGGCGATCTCGCCGACGCGGAGCGGGCTGCCTGCCATGGCCAGGGTCAGCAGGATCGTCATCGCGGGGCGGTCCAGGGCGAGCCCGGTCGCCTCGGTTGCCTGCTGTGCGAGCCGGCCGCGGTTCATCGCCGTACCCAGCTGAGCCAGCCGCGGGAGGAGCGCCAGTTCATCGCCGGAGTCAGCGGTCACTTGATTACCTACCTTAGGTATGTTTATGATCCCAGAAGTTAGATACCTAAGGTACATACTTCTGGAAGGGGTCACCATCATGACGACTGTTCTGATCTCAGGGGCAAGCATCGCCGGGCCCGCTCTGGCCTACTGGCTGGATCGTTACGGCTTCGACGTGACCGTGGTGGAGAAGTCCGCGGCGGTCCGAGGCGGTGGATACGCGATCGACGTCCGGGGTACGGCGAGGGACGTCGTCGACCGGATGGGATTGTTGCCGCGGCTGCGCACGGCGCATGTGGATACGCAGCGGATCTCGTTCGTGGACGCCGACGGCGCGCTGATCGCCGCGATCCGGCCCGAGTCGATGACCGGCGGCACGGAGGGGCTCGATCTCGAGGTCCGGCGCGGTGATCTGGCCGATGCGCTGTACGCACCGATCCGCGACCAGGTCGAGTTCCTGTTCGGTGACTCGATCGCGCGGCTCGACGATCGCGGGGACCGGGTCGAGGTCGTCTTCGACAGCGGGGCCCGGCGTACGTTCGACCTCGTCATCGGCGCCGACGGCCTGCACTCGAATGTGCGTCGTCTGGTCTTCGGCCCGGAGGAGGAGTTCCACGCCTACCAGGGCTACACCTTCGCCGGCTTCACGCTCGCCAACGACTTCGGGCTCTCCCACGAGGGCGTCTCGTGGAACGTCGCCGGCCGGGCGGCGGTGCTCTACGCGCACGATCCGAGCGACCCCGTGCACGGTTTCCTCACCTTCCGGCAGGACGAGCCGCCGTACGACGCCTTCCGTGATCCCGAGGCGCAGCGTGAACTGGTCGCGGCCACGTTCCCGGATCAGGGCTGGCTGGTGCCGCGATTG
Organism: Kribbella sp. NBC_00709; assembly: GCF_036226565.1. Classification (GTDB taxonomy): domain Bacteria; phylum Actinomycetota; class Actinomycetes; order Propionibacteriales; family Kribbellaceae; genus Kribbella. The sequence continues at coordinate 2,087,662 of NZ_CP108996.1, read as the reverse complement.
GTCGCCGCGATGCGGGAGTCCGACGATCTGTTCTTCGACGTGGTCAGTCAGATCCACATGCCGACGTGGTCACGCGGCCGGGTCGGGTTGGTCGGGGACGCGGCGTACGCGACCTCGTTCATGTCCGGTCAGGGGTCGAGCGTTTCGCTGGTCGGCGCGTACGTGCTGGCCGGTGAGCTCGCGACGCACGCCGATCACACCGAGGCGTTCACGGCGTACGAGGAGCGGATCCGGACGTTCGTCGAGGAGAACCAGGCCCTGGTCGAGATCGGCAAGCGGGTAGTTGCGCCCGGCACCCAAGAGGTGCTCGACGCCCGCAACACCGCGCTTCGCGCGGCGAGCATGACGGGTGACGAAGGCCGCGAGGCCAACAGCAGTCTGGTCCTGCCGGACTACCGGCCGTCAGCCGCCCAGGGCTAGGCCGACTGCCAGGCCGATGGCGTAGAGCAGTTCGGTCTGACCGGTCCCCTTGAGGACTGGGATCAGCGCCGGGCCTACGGCGTCGCCGAGGACCACTCGGATCGACTTGATGGCGAGCGGCGCGGCGATGAAGGCGAGGAGGGTCCAGGGTGTGGCGATCGCGGAAACGGCCGCGAGGACGAACGCGAGGATCACCAGGGCGGCGTACAGCCGGCGGGAGCGGGGAGCGCCCAGGACCACGGCGAGGGTGCGTTTGCCGGTGACGGAGTCGGTCGGGATGTCGCGGAGGTTGTTGGCCACCAGGAGAGCGCAGGCGATCGAGCCGACCGAGATGGCGCCGGCGACGGCGGGCCAGGTGATGGTTTCGGCCTGGACGTAGGTGGTGCCGAGGACGGCGACGAGGCCGAAGAACAGGAAGACGCTGACTTCGCCGAGCGCACGGTAGCCGTACGGGCGTTTGCCGCCGGTGTAGAACCACGCGCCGAGGAGCGACGCGGCGCCGGCGACCAGGAGCCACCAGGTCGTGGTCGCGCTGAGGACGATGCCGAGGACTGCGCCGATGCCGAAGCAGGTGAACGCGGCGGTCTTCACCTGGCCCGGGGACGCGACCTTGGAGCCGACGAGGCGGAGCGGGCCGACGCGGTTCTCGTCGGTGCCGCGAATGCCGTCGCTGTAGTCGTTGGCGTAGTTGACGCCGATCTGGAGCGCCAGCGCGACGCCGAGGGCCAGCAGCGCCTTCCACCAGACGAAGCCGTCCAGGTAGGCAGCCGCGCCGGTTCCGACGAGGACAGGGGCGATCGCGGCGGGCAACGTGCGGGGGCGGGCGCCTTCGATCCACTGGGCAGGTGTGGCCATGACCGTCGATTCTGTCAGCCGCGAGTCCGGCAGCCGGAGGTGGGCCGTACGCTCGGGGTGTTATGGCTAGGTTGCGGCTGGTTTCGGGGACGCCGGATGCGGTGTTGGCGGCGCTTGCCGGCGTGCTGGACGGGAGCGGTACGCCGTTCGCGCCGGTGCCGGAGGATGCAGTCGGGGCTGCGCGGGTCGAGCAGGCCACCGTGCCGGGTGAGCCGGTCGAGGACGGGTGTGCGGTCGTGCTGACGACCTCCGGATCCTCGGGCGAGCCGAAAGGGGTGCTGCTGTCGCGGGAGGCGCTGATCGCGTCCGCGGTGGCTACGCACGAGCGCCTCGGTGGGCCGGGGCAGTGGCTGCTGCCGATGAAGACGTACTTCGTGGGCGGTCTGCAGATCCTCACGCGATCGCTGGTCGCGGGCACGACGCCGGTGATGCTCGGGGAGAGCTTCACCGAGAGCGCCAACGCGATGACAGGTGCCCGGCGGTACACCGCGATGGTTCCGACGCAGCTGGCGCGGTATCTGGACACAGACCTCGATGCGCTGCGGTCGTTCGACGCGATCATCATCGGTGGGGCGTCGACCCCGGAGCCGTTGAAGGCAAAGGCCGCAGCGGCCGGTGTCACGGCGATCCCGGCGTACGGGATGACGGAGACCGGCAGCGGGTGCGTGTACGCCGGTGAGCCGCTGGACGGTACGTCGATCGAGCTCGGCGACGACCAGAGGATCCTGATCAAGGGGAGCACGCTGTTCTCCGGGTATCGGTTGCGCCCGGAGTTGACGGCCGAGGTGCTCAAGCACGGGTGGTTCCGGACGCAGGACCGAGGCGAGTTCGTGGACGGGCGGCTGCGGGTCGTCGGCCGGGTCGATGACGTGGTGATCTCGGGTGGGGTGAACGTCACCCTGACCACGGTGCAGGCGCGGCTGCTCGATCATCCCCAGGTGAAGGATGCTGTGGTCCTGGGCGTTCCGGACGCGGAGTGGGGTACACGAGTGGTCGCGTTCGTGGTCGGTGAGGCCGATGGGACCGAGCGGGATGCCTTGCGGGACTGGGTGAGCGCGACGTTGCCGCGGGCGTGGGCGCCGCAGGACGTGATCCGGCTGGAGGCGTTGCCGATGCTTGCTTCGGGCAAGGTTGATCGGCAGGGGTTGCTGGAGGGCGTGCGGTGATCACGTACTCGATCGGGCTGAAGAACAAGTTCCGTGGCATCACCGTGCGCGAGGGCATGCTGTTCGAGGGGCCGGCCGGGTGGGCGGAGTGGAGTCCGTTCCTGGACTACGACGACGCGACCTGTGTGTCCTGGTTGCGCGCGGCGCGCGAGGCGGCGGAGCTCGGCTGGCCCGCGCCGGTGCGCGACCGCGTCCCCGTCAACTGCACCGTGCCGGCAATCGGTCCGGAGAAGGCTGCGGACATCGTCCGCGCAAGCGGCTGCGGTACGGCGAAGGTGAAGGTGGCCGAGCCGGGGCAAACGCTGGCCGACGACGTCGCGCGTGTCGAAGCGGTGCGGGACGCGATCGGTGCCGGACAGGTGCGGATCGACGCCAACGGCGCATGGTCCGTCGAGCAGGCCGTGCGGAGCCTCAAGGAGTTGCAGCGCTTCGACCTCGAGTACGTCGAGCAGCCGGCCAGGACCGTTGAGGAATTGGCCGAGGTGCGGCGCCGCGTCGACGTACCGGTGGCTGCGGACGAGTCGATCCGGCGGGCTGAAGATCCGCTGTTGGTGAAGAAGCTCGACGCCGCGGACATCGCCGTACTTAAGGTGCAGCCCATCGGTGGCGTTCGGGCGTGCCTGGAGATCGCCGAGCAGATCGGGCTCCCGGTGGTGGTGTCGTCGGCGTTGGAGACCTCGGTGGGGATCGCCGCCGGCGTCGCGTTGGCGGCCGCGCTGCCCGAGCTTCCGTACGCCTGTGGTCTGGCGACGGTCTCGATGTTCACCAGCGAACTAGTTGCAAAGCCGCTAGTTGCAGTCGACGGTTTCTTGCCGGTCAAGCGCGTCGTGCCGGACCCGGAGTTGGTGGAAGCGGCGCGAGCCGACGCGGAGCGGACCGCGGTGTGGGAAGAACGTCTGATGCGAGTGAGGAGTGCGGGATGAACCCGTCCACGGCCTTTGCGACTGTGGTGGTCGACGAGCTGATCCGCAACGGCGTGCGGGAAGCGGTGGTCTCGCCGGGCTCCCGGAGTGCGCCGCTGGCTTTGGCCCTGGCAGATGCGGATCGCAACGGGCGGCTCAGGCTCCACGTACGGATCGACGAGCGTACGGCGGGGTTCCTCGCCATCGGCCTCATGCGCGGCAGCGGACTACCGGTGCCGGTCGTCACCACATCCGGTACGGCCGTAGCGAATCTGCACCCCGCCGTACTGGAGGCGTCGCACAGCGGGCTCCCGCTGATCGTGCTGAGCGCGGACCGGCCGCCGGCGCTCCGAGGAAGCGGTGCGAACCAGACGACCGACCAGATCAAGGTGTTCGGCTCTGCGGTCCGGCTGTTCCACGAGATGGGTACGCCGGTGCGTGAGATCGGACAGGTGGCGTACTGGCGGTCGCAGGTCGCTCGAGCTGTTGCCAACGCGACAGGGGCTCGCTCCGCTGACCCAGGACCGGTGCAGCTCAACTGCCCGCTCAGCGAGCCGCTGGTGCCCACTGACGGACCGGAGTGGCCAGAGTCGCTGCAAGGCCGCAGCACTGGTCCCTGGACTGCAGTGCATGCGGCAGCGGGGAAGCCGTCCGCCGTGTCACCAGGACCGAAGACCGTAGTGGTTGCAGGTGATGGGGCGTCGCAAGCGGCGCGGTTGATCGCGGAGGCAGGCAGGTGGCCGCTGTTCGCGGAGCCGTCCAGTCGGGCGCGGACCGGTCCGTCCGTCATCTCGGCGTACCGCTTGTTGCTGCAGGCAAGTTCTTTGGGCACGGAGATCCAGCGGGTGCTGGTGTTCGGGCACCCCACGCTGTCGCGGCCGATCTCGAAGCTGCTGGCCCGCCCGGACGTCGAGCTGATCGTCGTCTCGCCGACCGGGTTGTGGCCGGATCCGGCCCGCCGCGCCAGGTCCGTGGTCACCGGCCTCGAGGTCACCGGCGCCGACACGACCGACTGGCTCGAGCAGTGGCAGCACGCCGATCAGCTGGCGCGCCCGGAGCTCGACAAGGTGCTCGCGGACGGCCTGAGCGGACCACGCGTCGCGGCGCTCGTCGGCGAGGCCGTCGGCGCCGACGGCATGCTCGTGGTCGCGTCCTCGAACCCGATCCGCGACCTCGACCTGGCCCCGGTCGTCCCGATCCGCACGATCGCCAACCGCGGCCTGGCCGGCATCGACGGCACGATCTCGACCGCTGTCGGCGCCGCCCTGGCGAACGCGGGTCCGACGTACGCGCTGATCGGCGATCTCGCGTTCCTGCACGACAGCAACGGGCTCGTCATCGGCCCGGACGAGGCCCGTCCCGACCTGCGGATCGTGGTCGTCAACGACAACGGCGGCGGGATCTTCTCCACGCTCGAACAGGGCGATCCGACGCACGCCTCGCACTTCGAGCGAGTCTTCGGTACGCCGCACAACGTGGACCTGGGCGCACTGTGCGCCGCCACGCAGACGCCGTACACGAGCGTCGAGACGGTCGACGAACTGCGCGCCGCGCTGACGCCGACGGTCGCCGGCGTCGACGTCGTCGAGGTGAAGATCTCGCGCGACGACCATCGCCCACTTGGCGAGGCGATGGTGGCGGCGCTCAAGCAGCTGTAACCGGGACCTTCGCCGGCTCGGGCGCCGGGTGCAGCGTGCGGAGGTGGTTGAGCAGCGTCAACGCCACCGCGACGACCAGTGCGGTCGTGGTCAGGATCGGGATCGTCGCGCCCCGCAGTGACGAGTTCAGCGGGGCAGCGATCGTGAAGATCAGACTGACCGCGGTCATGATCGTCGTCAGCTTCCGACCGGGCCGCGCGACGGCCAGGAACGGCAGACACCACAAGAAGTACCAGTCGTGCGCGCTCGGACCCAACACGACCACCGCCAGCAGCGCGATGCCGACAGCCCGCGCGGCGTAGTGGATCGAGGACCGAAGGCTCAGGACTGCGATCAGCCCCAGCGCAGCGAGCATCCCGATCAGGCGGACGATCTGGAGTGCCTGCGCGGCCGCAGTGTCCTCACCTAGCCAGCCGAGTACGCCGGACGCCGCCATGCCGATCAGATTGGCGATCGAGAACGGCGACCGGACCAATCCGGGGACATCGAGCGCACCGAACCAGCCAGAGCCCACACCGGTCAGCGCTCCGATGGTGACCAGCGTCAGCACCGACACAGCGCCAGCAATGACCAGACTGGCGAACCGGAGCAGCCGCCCGGCCAGTGGGCTCATCACTGCGGCGATGGCGATCACCACGAGTCCGCCTGGCAGTTTCACCGCTGCGGCGGCTCCTGCCACGACAGCCGCCGTACCCCAGCGGCCGGTCAGCGCCAGTGCGAACGCGCTGCAGGCGAGCCCGAGCATTAGTACGTCGTTGTGAGCCGCGCCGATGCCGTGGGTGATCAGCATCGGGTTCAGTACGACCAGCCAGGTCGCGAAGGCCGGGTCGACCCGACATGCGGTCGCCAGGCGCGGTACAGCCCAGGCGATGAGCACGATGCCCAGTACGGCGAGGAGGCGGTGCACCAGCATCAGAAGGTACGGGTCCATGGTGAGGTGGGCGACCAGACCGCCGTACGCAAGCGGCAGGGGACCGTACGGCGCGGGTGTCTGCATCCACATCGGGTCGACTGCCTCGACGATGTGGCCGGACAGTACGCCGGGACCCACGTCGTACGGGTTGTAGCCCTTGGCGACCAGTGCGCCTTGGGCTGCGTAGCTCCAGGCGTCCCGGCTGAACAGTGGCGGGGCCAGCAGCAGCGGTGCGCTCCAGTACGCCGTCATGCGGAGCAGTGGGAACCGTTCGCCGACCATGACCCGGCGGCCCACGGTCAGCCAGGCCCAGGCCATCAGCCCGAGCCCAGCGACCATGAACGTCAGTCCGACCATCCGGCCGAGCAGTGTGTGGCGCAGGTCGCCCGTCAGCGGAAGCGCGGCGACCCAGGACGACGGCGGCACCACCGACGTCACCAGACTCGCCAGAGCGACTACAACAGAGCCGACAAGCCCACGGACCATCGGCGAGCGCATGGCCGGACCGTAACCCCGCCATGCGACCCACTGATGAACATCAAGCGGATTCCTTGCGGAAGGTACGTGCTCCGACAGTGAGTCCGATGACGGTGAGGAGGACCACCCAGAACAGGCCCCACAGCGACGCTGAGCTGCTGATGTCGCCGCGGAAGAGGGCGCGGACGCCGTTCACGACGTGCTTCAACGGGCTGATGTCGGACAACCGCTGCAACCAGGTCGGACCGATCTGCATCGGCAGCAGGATGCCGGAGAGCAGCAGCAACGGCATGGCGATGCCGTTGAGCAGCGGAGCCAGTGCGTCCTCGCTCTTGGTGATCAGTGCGACGGAGTACGACAGCGAGGCGAATGTGGCGCCGAGGAGGGCGACGATCACCAGCGAGAGCAGTACGCCGCCCCACGGAGCGCGCAGGCCGAGCGGGAGCGCGGCGAGCAGCAGGAGGATGGACTGCACCACGAGCACGACGACGTCACGCAGTACCCGGCCTGCCATCAACGCGATCCGGGACGCCGGGGTGACGCGGTCCGCCTCGATCACGCCGGCGCGATACTCCGCGATCAGGCCGAAGCCGACGAACATCGCACCGAACATACCGAGCTGGACGATCAGGCCGGGAATGAACACCTGGTACGCGTTTGTCGCCTGGCCCTGACTGATCTGCGCGGTCAGCGGCTTCAGGAGCGGGCCGAACAGGAACAGGTACATCAGCGGCTGGCTGAGCATCAGGATCGACCACATCGGGTTGCGCAGCGACAGCCGCATCTGCCGGTGGAACACGATCCAGGTTTCGCGAAGGACGGTCATGCGACGGCCTCCTCCTTCTCTTCGGTGACGGGAGCGTCCTCGTCGCGGAGGGAGCGGCCGGTCATGGTCAGGAACACGTCGTCGAGCGTCGGCCGGTGGACCTCGACACCGTGCAACTCGATGCCCTGGGCATCGATCGAGCGGAGCAGGCCGGGCAGCACCGAACCGCCGCGCTGGATCCGGAAACCGACCACGTCGGCGTCGGTCTCGACCTCCACCGCGCCCTCGAGGTCCTGGACGATCTTCATCACCGCCGGCGCCTGGGTGCTGTCGGCGAGGCTCAGCCGGACCGCGTCGCCGGAGACCTGCTGCTTGAGGTTCTCCGGGGTGCCGGCGGCAACGATCTTGCCGTGGTCGATGACCAGGATCCGGTCGCAGAGCGCGTCCGCCTCGTCGAGGTAGTGGGTGGTGAGGAAGATCGTCGCGCCGCGGTCGCGGAGGCCGCGGATGTGCTCCCACAGGTTGGCCCGGGCCTGCGGGTCGAGGCCGGTCGTCGGCTCGTCCAGGAAGATCAGCTTCGGGTCGTGGATCAGGCCCATGACGATGTCCAGTCGCCGGCGCTGGCCGCCGGATAGCGTCTTGCACTGGCGGCGCCAGAGGCCGGGGAGGTCGAGCTCCTCGAACAGCCGCCGGCCCTCCGCGGCCGCCTTCGCCTTCGGTACGCCGTACAGCCGGGCGTGGTCGACGACCTCGTCGCCGGCGACCGCCTCGGGCAGCGTGGATCCGCTCTGCGGCACGTACCCGATGCCGCGGCGTACGCCGACCGGGTCCTTGGCGAGGTCGCAGCCGGCCACGGTCGCGGTCCCGCTGGTCGGCTTGATCAGGGTCGCCAGCATCCGCATCGTCGTGGTCTTACCGGCCCCGTTCGGGCCGAGAAAGCCGACGATCTCCCCGTCGGCCACACTCAGGTCAACTCCCTGGACGGCTTGCACCGGCCCCCGCTTGGTCTTGAAGGTCCGCACCAGCCCACGAGCTTCGATCATCATGCGGACAGTGTGTCTAATCAACATTGACTAGTCAATGTTGATTAGACGGCTTCGACGGGCCTCGTCAGTCGGTCGGAGGTTCGGGGATTTCGCCCCAGTGGGTGATCATGCCGGGGTAGGGGGACCAGTCGGCGGGTTCGCCGGCGAAGGCGTAGGCGCCGGACTTGATGCGGTCGTGGAACTGGCGGGTCCACTCGAGCTCGCCCTTGTCGCGGGCGGTGGTGATGCGGAACATCTCGATCACGTGGTCGGGGGTGCCGGGGTCCTCGCGGACCTGGCGTTCGGAGAACGGCTCGGACTTCAGCCACGACTCCAGCTGGGTGATCCGGGCCTCGAGCGCGACCAGGACCTCGTCGCGGCGCAACGACCACAGGAAGCTGAGGGCGGCCTGCATCTTGTCGGGGTGGAAGCCGTCGACGGTCCACAGCATGCTGCGGAGCAGCGAGAAGTACTCCGTCTCGCCGTCGGTGGTGAGTTTGTACGACGTCCGCCCGGGGCGGCGCGCGCCGTCCTGCTCCAGCTCCTGGAGGTACCCGTGCTTGGCGAGCGTCCGCAGCCCGGTGTAGATCGAGCCGGGATTGATGTTCGCCCACGACTGCACGTTCCACGTCATCAGCTCGCGCCGCAGCTGGTACCCGTACGCCGGCTGGAAGATCCGCACGACGCCGAGCAGCAACAACCGCGTGGTGGACATGTTCGCAGTGTAAATCGGGAGGACCGGCAACCGCGCCCAGGCGTACGCTCCGGGGCATGGATGTCCGGGTGACGAGCGATCCGCAGGCGTTCGAGCAGACCGTGTTCCCTTTCCTGCAACAGGATGCGGTGCTGCACACGCTCATCATGAGCAACGTCCACGAGCGCGCTAACGGTACGGTGCGGGCCGAGTCCGAGCCGTCGTACTACGTCTCCGTGCACGACCCGGACGTGGTCGGCGTCGCGATGCGCACCCCGGGACGGGGCGTGTACCTCGGTGCGCTGCGCGAGGATCTGGCCGAGCCGATCGCCGATGCGTACCTCGACGTACTGCCTGAACTCCCCAGCGTCGCGGGTGACCGCCCGGCGGCGCGCCGGTTCGCGGAGCGTTGGGTGGAGCGGCGCGGTGGGGATCTGACCGAGACGCGGGGCACGCGGCTGCACAAGCTGATCGATTTTACGCCGCTCGACGCGGACGGCGGTGCACCGCGGCTGATGAAGGCCGACGAGGTCGAGTTGGTCGCGGCCTGGGCCAAGGACGGTTTCGCGGAGGAGCTGGCGAGCGGCCACCTCGAGTGGGCCGCGAGGCGGCTGGAGCAGGGCACGATGTGGATGTGGGAGGTCGACGGCGAGGCGGTGAGCATGGTCAGCTACCACCTGCCGATCTTCGGCGTCTGCCGGGTCGGTCCGGTCTACACCCCGCCGGAGCAGCGGCGGCACGGGTACGCCGGTGCGCTCACCAGTCACGTCTCCGCGATGATCCTTGCCGGGGGCAACCAGGCCTGCCTGTACACGGACCTGGCCAATCCGACGTCCAACAAGATCTATCACCAGGCGGGGTATCGCCCGGTGGCCGACTTCGTCGATGTGGAGTTCAGCGCATGATCGCCCGTGCCACCGGTGACCCGGCCGCGTTCCAGGAACTCGTTTTCCCTTTCCTGCAACGCGATCCGGTGCGCAATTCGACGATCCTGACCAACGTCGCCGACCGGGTCAGGGGGATGCTGTACGACCCGGAGCCGCCGGTGTTCGTCTCGGTGCACGACGGCGACGAGGTGGTCGGCGTGGTCCTGAGTACGGCGCTGCGTGGCATCAACCTCGCGGATCTACCCGTGGAGCTCGTGCCGCTGGTGGTCGACGTACTGGCGGACGCCTCGCCCCGGGCGATCGGCGTGTTGGGGCCGGAGGAGTCGGCCCGGGCGTTTGCCGAGCAGTACGCCGTCCGCACGGGGCGGACGTTCCGCGAGACGGAGCGGTCTCGGTTGCACCAGCTCGGTGAGTTCGTCGAGCAGAAGGCGGATGGGTCGCCGCGGATGGCTGCGACGGCGGATCTGGATGTGCTGGCACCGATGTTCGGCAACTATCGGGCGGAGTCCGGGCTTACGGCCGAGGGCGCGGCGGCGGATCGACGCTGGCTGGAGCAGCGGATCGAGCGGGATCGCCTGTGGGTGTGGGAGGACGGCGGGCAGATCGTCAGCCTGGTCGGTCACCAGCAGCCGGTGTTCGGTGCAGCTCGGATCGGCCCGGTGTACACACCACCGGAGTACCGCGGCCGAGGATACGCGAGCGCGCTGACCGCGGAGGTGAGTCGGAAGCTGCGCGCGACGGGTGACGAGGTGTGCCTGTTCACCGATCTCGCCAATCCGACGTCCAACAAGATCTACGCGGCCATCGGATTCCGGCCGGTCCGGGACCTCGTCGGGTACGCCTTCGCTTGACCCGGTCCGGCACGTCGTCCTGCTGGAGGAGCGGGCGGCCGAGGTCTGTTTGCGGACAGACCTCGGCAATCCGCACTCAGATCGCGTCTACCAGCGGCTCGGGCTCGAGGCCGTGGTGGATCTGCGCAGGTTTCAGCTGAGCTCGGTGGATTCGCCCGGGGCGAGGCCGAGGTAAGGGCGGTCGTCGGCGTTCAGGAAGCGGGAGAACATGCTCTGGCCGATCGGGCTCAGCAGTGCGTCGTGGATGCCGATGGTCTGCTGGGACTTGATCGACCGGGCGTACTCGACGGCCGGCGGGAGCGCGAACCACGGGCCCGAGATCGGGACCAGGTTGGTGTGTACGGCGCGGTCGGGCTGGGTGAACGAGTCGCCCGGGTGGTACACGGCGTCGTCGACCAGGAAGCCGATGTTCTCGCACGGCACGCCCCATTCGGGCAGGATCACCGCGTGGTCCTTGCCGTAGGCACTCACCGAGAAGCCCGCGGCGTCGAACGACTGCCCACCCTCGACCACGTGCACCCGCTCGCCCAGCGCGGTCAGCTGCGCGGCCACGCCGGCGTTCGTGTACACCGGCACGTCGAGCGCCGCGACCCGGTCGACGTCGAGGTGATCCTGGTGCTCGTGCGTGACCAGGATCGCGTCGGCTCGCTCGAACGCCGCATCCTCACTGAACGATCCGGGATCGATCAGCAGAACCTTCCCGTCCTTCTCCAACCGAACACAAGCATGCGCAAACTTCGTCAGCTTCACTTGTCAGTCTCCCAAGACGTCTTCACAGGAACCACTCCGGCATTCACCGCAGCCAGCTTAGTTCGGCATCCCATCCACGCCGGCCGAGCACTCACCTGTGGAGCACACGGGCGGGACTCAGTCGCCCAGGGCGTCTCGCATCGGGACGAGTTTGGCGTTCGTTTCGGCTAGTTCGGCGTCCGGGTTGGAGCCGGCGACTATGCCGGCGCCGGCGAACAGGCGCATGCGGCGGGGGTTGTCCGGGTCGGCCTGGCCGCAGCGCAGGGCGATGCACCATTCGCCGTCGCCCGAGGCGTCCATCCAGCCGACGGGTCCGCTGAACCGGCCGCGGTGCATGCCTTCGATCTCGCCGATCAGGTCGCGCGCCACCGGTGTCGGCGTACCGCAGATCGCGGCGGACGGGTGCAGGGAGGCGGCCAGTCCGAGCGCGGAGGCGCCGTTGTTGGCGACGCCGGCAACGTCGGTGGCCAGGTGCATCACGTTCGGCAGGTGCAGCACGAACGGGGTCTCCGGCACGTTCATCGACTTGCAGTGCGGTTCGAGTGCATCGGCCACCGACCGGACGGCGTACTCGTGCTCCTCGAGGTCCTTCGAGGATCTCGCCAGCGACGCGGCCAGTGCGAGGTCGTGCGCGTCGTCCCCGGTACGGCGGATCGTCCCGGCCAGCACCCTCGACGTGATCAGGCCCTTCTCCCGGCGTACCAGCAGCTCCGGGGTGGCGCCGATCAGACCGTCGACGGAGAACGTCCAGCAGTTCGGGTACGCCGTCGCGAGCCGGTGCAGCGGCCAGCGCAGATCGATCGGCTGCTCGGCGATCGCGATCAGGTCGCGGGCCAGCACCACCTTGTCGAGCTCGCCGGCGGTGATCCGCCGGACCGCTTCGGCGACGATGCTCGACCAGGCCGTCCCGGTCCGCGCGCCGTCCGCGAACGTCACGTCGTACACCGGGGAGGGCTCGTGCCTGACCAGCTCGGGAGGTGCGGCCAGTGAGCTGGCCGGCGACACCGTGGTCACCCACGTGGTCCCGGCGCGGCGCCCGACGATGACCTCCGGGATCACCAGTGCGCTCGGGTCCTGGTCGGTGAAGCCGAACGATCCGAAGCAGACCAGTCCCGAGCCTGGTACGCCGACGTCGTCGCGGACCACCGCCGCGGCGGTGACCTCCTGCCACCAGCTCATCGCGTCCTGGAAGCGATTGCCACCGGCAACGTCAAGGCGTGCCGCGACCCCCCAGCCGACCTGGCCGTCGCCGCGCCGGACCCAGGCGAGTCCCCCTTCGGCGGGCAGATGGTCCAACAGTTGCGCGGACACATCGTCGACCACCTGGCTGCGGATCACCAGGCGCGGAGCCTGGTCGCGAACCGGCTCAGACAAACTCACGGGACCACTCCTCGCACGTGCTGCGGCCCCGGGTTACGGCGGCCGGACGGCTCCCAAGAGATGTACTCACGAGATGCAAGCGTATGCCTGCCGGTAAGGTCATCGCCTCACCCGTGATGAACTAGACAGGTGACGCGCGCAGACCTGAGCAAAGAACCGCATGCTGTGGCGGCCATGTTCGACAACGTGGCCGAGGGGTACGACCGGACCAACGCGGTCGCGACGATGGGTCTGGAGAAGCTGTACTGGCGGCCGGCGACGCTGGCCGAGATCGCGCCGCGGAAGGGGATGAAGATCCTCGACCTGGCGGCCGGGACCGGTGCGTCGAGCATCAAGCTGCGCGACGCCGGCGCCGAAGTGGTGTCCTGCGACTTCTCGGTCGGCATGCTCCGGGTCGGCAAGCGCCGCCATCCCGAGCTGGACCTGATCGCGGGCGACGCGCTCCGGCTCCCGTTCGCCGACGGCACGTTCGACGTGGTGACGATCTCGTGGGCGCTGCGGAACGTGAACGACGTCACGGTCGCGCTGAAGGAGATGCTCCGGGTGACCCGTCCCGGCGGGCGGCTCGTCGTACTCGAGCAGTCGCACCCGACCTGGAAGCCGTTCCGGGTGGTGTACCTGGAGTACATGATGCGGGCGGTGCCGGTGGTCGCGAAGGCGGTGTCGAGCAACCCCGACGCGTACGAGTACCTGGCCGAGTCCACCCGCGCCTGGCCGGCCCAGGAGCCGCTGGCGCGCACGATCGAATCGTCCGGCTGGACCCGCGTCCAGTGGCGCAACCTGACCGGCGGCCTGGTCGCCATCCACCGCGCCGTCAAGCCCAGTTAATTACGCAACGGAAATTATGCGTAATTGGCTTGCCTGCAAGGGGGTTGGGGTGAGTTTCGTGTCCGAGTCAGGCAGTCCTAGACTGTCGAGTGAAGAGGGCTCGTGAAGTCGTTCACGAGCGCACACGCCCCCAAGAACATCCAGGCCGGGAAGAGATGAGCCAGAGCGTGCCGAGCGGGCAGCAGGCGGAGACCGCCGATGTGATCGTCGTCGGTGCCGGACCCGCCGGATCAGCAGCGGCGTACCACCTGGCGAACGCCGGACTCGACGTGCTGCTGCTGGAGAAGACCGCGTTCCCGCGCGAGAAGGTCTGCGGCGACGGGCTCACCCCGCGCGGCACCAAGCAGCTGATCAACATGGGCATCGACATCTCCGAAGAGGCCGGCTGGATCCGCAACTACGGTCTGCGGATCCAGGGCGCCGGGCACCAGCTGCAGCTGGACTGGCCGGATCTGGCCAGCCACCCGAACTACGGCCTGACCCGGAACCGGATGGACTTCGACGACATGCTCGCCCGGCAGGCCGTGAAGGCCGGGGCGCGGCTGCGCGAGCGGACCAACGTCGGGGCCCCGATCCTGGACGACAAGGGCTTCATCGTCGGCGTCACCGCGAAGCCGGTCGACGACAACGGCCGCCGGGCCGGCGCCGATGTCGAGTTCCGGGCGCCACTGGTGATGGCGGCCGACGGCAACTCGTCCCGGCTGAGCATCGCGATGGGGCTGCACAAGCGCGACGACCGCCCGATGGGGGTCGCCGTCCGGACGTACTTCACCAGTCCGCGGACCAACGACGACTACCTGGAGTCGTGGCTCGAGCTGTGGGCCGACGACCCGAAGGAGCCCGGCGGCCGGGTGCTGCTGCCCGGGTACGGCTGGATCTTCGGGATGGGCGACGGCACGGTCAACGTCGGCCTCGGCATCCTGAACACCTCCGACGCGTTCGGCAAGGTCGACTACGCCGACCTGCTGAAGCAGTGGCTGAAGGTCACGCCGGACGAGTGGCAGTTCCGCGACGAGTTCCAGACCATCCCGATCCGCGGCGCGGCCCTGCCGATGGGCTTCAACCGGCAGCCGCACTACACCCGCGGCCTGATGCTGCTCGGCGACGCCGGCGGCATGGTCAACCCGTTCAACGGCGAGGGCATCCCGTACGCGATGGAGTCCGGGGCGTTCGCCGCCGAGGTCGCCGCCCAGGCGCTGCGCCGGCAGCCGAACCAGCGGGAGCGCGCGCTGACGGCGTACCCGAAGGCGCTGAAGCAGGAGTACGGCGGCTACTACACGCTCGGCCGGATCTTCGTGAAGCTGATCGGAAATCCGGAGGTGATGCGGCTCTGCACCAAGTACGGTCTGCCGCGCACCACGCTGATGAAGTTCACCTTGAAGTTGCTCGCGAACCTCACCGACCCGCGGGACGGGGACGTGATGGACAAGATCATCAACGGACTCACGAAGCTCGCACCGGCGGCCTGACCGGCGGGGCGAGTGAGCCGAGCCACAGCGGTACTGATAACACAGTCCTGGTAACTGGGCTGACCCCGATAGACAGAACCAACCGGCTGAAGGAGGGAGCACCCAGCGATGCACCCCTACACACCGATTCTCGCTCTTGGTGTGCTCGCGGCGCTCTTCGTCGCAGGCAGTATCACCGTGAGCGCGCTGGTCGGCCCGAAGCGCTACAACCGGGCCCGGCTCGACTCCTACGAGTGCGGCATCGAGCCGACCCCGCAGCCGGTCGGCGGTGGGCGCTTCCCGGTGAAGTACTACATCACCGCGATGCTGTTCATCGTGTTCGACATCGAGATCATCTTCCTCTACCCGTGGGCGGTCGCCTTCGACCAGATGGCGCTGTTCGGGTTGATCGAGATGGTCATCTTCATCGTCACCGTCTTCGTCGCGTACGCCTACGTGTGGCGCCGCGGCGGACTGGAGTGGGACTGACATGGGTCTAGAAGAACAGCTTCCGGCCGGCGTCCTGCTGAGCACCGTCGAAGGACTGCTCGGCTACATGCGCAAGGCGTCGTTGTGGCCGGCAACCTTCGGGCTGGCCTGCTGCGCGATCGAGATGATGACCACCGGTGCGCCGCGGTACGACGCGGCCCGGTTCGGCATGGAGGTCTTCCGGGCGTCGCCGCGGCAGGCCGACCTGATGATCGTGGCCGGCCGGGTGAGCCAGAAGATGGCCCCGGTACTGCGCCAGATCTACGACCAGATGCCCGGCCCGAAGTGGGTGCTGGCGATGGGCGTGTGCGCGTCGTCGGGCGGCATGTTCAACAACTACGCGGTCGTCCAGGGCGTCGACCACGTCGTACCGGTCGACATGTACCTACCCGGCTGCCCGCCGCGGCCGGAGATGCTGCTGGACGCGTTCCTGAAGATCCACGACCAGATCCAGCACATGAAGCTCGGCGCGCACAAGAAGGCGCTGCAGACCGAGCAGGAGGCCGCGGCCCTGGTCGCCGCGCCGACGATCGAGATGAAGGGGCTGCTTCGGTGAGCGACAACCAACCGGAGAACCTGCCGGCGACGCCGGAGTCCGCGCAGCCCGAGGTGATCGAGCACCGCGAGGGCATGTTCGGCGTCCGGGGTACTGGTGACACCTCCGGCTTCGGCCGGCTCCAGCGTCAGGTCGTGCTCCCGGGCAGTACGCCGAAGCCGTACGGCTCCTGGTTCGACGGCGCCACCGACCGCCTCGAGGGTCTGGTCGCCGAGGGCGCGATCGAGAAGGTCGTGGTCGACCGCGGCGAGCTGACGCTGCACATCAAGCGGGAGAACCTGGTCGAGGTCTGCCGGCACCTGCGTGACGACGAGGCGCTGCGGTTCGAGTTCTGCTCCGGGGTCAGTGGGGTGCACTACCCCGAGGAGACCGGCCGCGAACTGCACGCCGTCTACCACTTCCTGTCGATCACCCACAACCGCCGGATCCGGCTGGAGGTGTCGGCGCCCGACGGCGACCCGCACATCCCGTCGATCGTCTCGGTCTACCCGGCCAACGACTGGCACGAGCGCGAGACCTGGGACTTCTTCGGCATCGTCTTCGACGGACACCCGGCGCTGACCCGGATCCAGATGCCCGACGACTGGCCGGGCCACCCGCAACGCAAGGACTACCCGCTCGGCGGTATCGACGTCGAGTACAAGGGCGCTGTCATCCCACCGCCCGACACGCGGAGGTCGTACAACTGATGACCACTACAGATCCCTACGCGACCACCAGGGACACCACCGAGGGCAAGGTCTTCACCGTCACCGGCCAGGACTGGGACTCGGTGGTCTCCGGTCTCGGTGACGAGCCGGAAGAGCACGTCGTCGTCAACATGGGCCCGCAGCACCCGTCCACGCACGGCGTGCTCCGGCTGATCCTCGAGCTCGAGGGCGAGTCGGTGACCGAGGCCCGCTGCGGCATCGGCTACCTGCACACCGGTATCGAGAAGAACATGGAGTTCCGCTCCTGGGTGCAGGGCGTCACGTTCGTCACCCGGATGGACTACCTGTCGCCGTTCTACAACGAGGCGGCGTACTGCCTCGCGGTCGAGAAGCTGCTCGGGATCGAGGACCAGATCCCGGAGAAGGCCAACGTGATGCGGGTGCTCCTGATGGAGCTCAACCGGATCAGCAGCCACCTGGTCTGTATCGCCACCGGCGGTATGGAGATCGGTGCGCTGACCGTGATGACGATCGGCTTCCGCGAGCGCGAGAAGACCCTCGACCTGTTCGAGCTGATCACCGGCCTGCGGATGAACCACGCGTTCATCCGGCCGGGCGGTGTCGCGCAGGACCTGCCGCCGGGTGCGCTGGACAAGATCCGCGAGTACATCACCTGGATGAACAAGCACCTCAAGGAGTACGCCGAGCTCTGCAACGCCAACCCGATCTTCAAGGCGCGGCTGCAGAACGTCGGCTACCTCGACCTGGCCGGCTGCATGGCACTCGGGATCTCCGGCCCGACGGTCCGGTCGACCGGCTACGCGATGGACCTGCGCAAGTCCCAGCCGTACTGCGGTTACGAGACGTACGACTTCGACGTACCGACCTGGGACAGCTCGGACTCGTACGGACGGTTCCGGGTCCGGCTGCAGGAGATGCACGAGTCGCTGAAGATCGTCGAGCAGTGCGCCGACCGGCTGGAGAAGATGGAAGGCCAGCCGGTGATGGTGGCCGACAAGAAGATCGGCTGGCCGAGCCAGCTGGCCGTCGGCGCCGACGGGATGGGCAAC
This sequence comes from Kribbella sp. NBC_00709, assembly GCF_036226565.1. GTDB lineage: Bacteria > Actinomycetota > Actinomycetes > Propionibacteriales > Kribbellaceae > Kribbella. The sequence continues at coordinate 2,069,877 of NZ_CP108996.1, read as the reverse complement.
TCGCTCGACCACATCAAGCACATCATGGGCGAGTCGATGGAAGCGCTGATCCATCACTTCAAGCTGGTCACCGAGGGCTTCCGGGTCCCGGCCGGCCAGGCGTACGTGGCGATCGAGTCGCCGCGCGGCGAGATGGGTGCGCACGTCGTCTCCGACGGCGGCACCAAGCCGTACCGGGTGCACTTCCGTGACCCGTCCTTCGCAAACCTGCAGGCGATGCCGATCATGTGCGAGGGCGGCCAGGTCGCCGACGTGATCGTCGCCGTCGCCAGCCTTGACCCGGTGATGGGTGGAGTGGACCGCTAAATGGCCGAGAACCACACGACTGCTACCGACAAGACGGTGCCCTACAGCACCGGCGACTCGAAGATCACCGACGCGACGATCGCGGAGATGCGCGAGCTGATGGCGCGGTACCCGCAGGCCCGGTCGGCGCTGCTGCCGATGCTGCACCTGGTGCAGTCGGTCGAGGGCCGGGTCACCCCGGAGGGCATCGAGATCTGCGCCGACCTGCTCGGGCTGACCGGCGCCGAGGTGTCGGCGGTGGCCACCTTCTACACGATGTACAAGCGCCGCCCGGTCGGCGAGTACCACGTCGGCGTCTGCACCAACACGCTGTGTGCAGTGATGGGCGGCGACCTGATCTTCGACCGGCTGAAGCAGCACCTCGACGTCGGTAACGACGAGACCACCGAGGACGGCAAGATCACCCTCGAGCACCTCGAGTGCAACGCCGCCTGCGACTACGCGCCGGTGATGATGGTCAACTGGGAGTTCTTCGACGACATGACGCCGGAGTCGGCCACCCAGCTGGTGGACGACCTGCGCGAGGGCAACGAGGTCAAGTCCCCGCGCGGCGCCACGATCTGCAGCTGGCGCGAGGCCGAGCGGGTGCTGGCCGGGTTCCCCGACGGTCGCGCCGACGAGGGCCCGACCGGCGGCAAGGCGTCGCTGGCCGGCCTCCGGCTCGCCCGCGAACGCAACTGGACCGCGCCCGGCGGCTCCTCCACCGCCGACCGGAAGGAGGACTGACCATGGCTGACACGCTGACCCCGGTGCTGTCCGACAACTGGGACCAGATCAGGTCCTGGCAGCTGGCGTCGTACCAGCGCTCCGGTGGGTACGACGCCCTCCGTACTGCGCTCGGCATGCAGCCGGCCGATGTCGTTGCCGCCGTCAAGGACTCCGGTCTGCGCGGTCGTGGCGGCGCGGGCTTCCCGACCGGCATGAAGTGGTCGTTCATCCCGCAGGACAACCCGAAGCCGAAGTACCTGGTGGTGAACGCCGACGAGTCCGAGCCGGGCACCTGCAAGGACATCCCGCTGATGATGGCCTCGCCGCACACGCTGGTCGAGGGCGTCGTCATCGCGTCCTACGCGATCCGCGCCAGCGTCGCGTTCATCTATGTGCGCGGTGAGGTGCTGCACGTGGTCCGCCGGCTGCAGCAGGCGGTGCAGGAGGCCAAGGACGCGGGCTTCATCGGCCAGAACATCCTCGGCACCGGCTACGACCTCGACGTGGTCGTGCACGCCGGCGCCGGCGCCTACATCTGCGGCGAGGAGACGGCGCTGCTGGACTCGCTGGAAGGACGTCGCGGTCAACCTCGGCTGCGCCCTCCGTTCCCCGCGGTCGCGGGCTTGTACGGCTGCCCCACTGTTATCAACAACGTCGAGTCGATCGCGTCGGTTCCCGCCATCATCAAGAACGGCGCGGACTGGTTCGGCTCGATGGGCACCGAGAAGTCCAAGGGCATGACGCTGTACTCGCTGTCCGGGCACGTCGCCCGCCCGGGGCAGTACGAGGCCCCGATGGGCATCACGCTGCGCGAGCTGATCGACCTCGCGGGCGGTGTCCGTGCGGGCCACACGCTGAAGTTCTGGACACCGGGTGGTTCGTCCACGCCGCTGCTGACGGCGGAGCACCTCGACGTACCGCTGGACTACGAGGGCGTCGGCTCGGTCGGGTCGATGCTCGGCACCAAGGCGCTGCAGATCTTCGACGACTCGGTCTGCGTGGTCCGCTCGGTGCTGCGCTGGACCGAGTTCTACAAGCACGAATCCTGCGGCAAGTGCACGCCGTGCCGTGAAGGCACGTGGTGGCTGGTGCAGATCCTCGAGCGCCTCGAGCAGGGCAAGGGCACCGAGGAAGACCTGGTCACCCTGCTCGACCTGTGCGAGAACATCACCGGCCGCTCGTTCTGCGCACTGGCCGATGGTGCGACCGCGCCGATCGCCAGCTCGATCCAGCACTTCAAGGACGAGTACCTGGCGCACTTCGAGAACGGCGGCTGCCCGTTCGACCCGATGGCAAGCACTGTCTTCGCGACTGCTGGAGCTAGCGCATGACGATCCAAGCGAACCCGCCGGCCGGGTCGGAGGTGGAGCGGACCGACCTGGTCACCGTCACCATCGACGACATCGAGGTCAAGGTTCCGAAGAACAGCCTGGCGATCCGGGCCGCCGAGCAGATCGGGATCCAGATCCCGCGGTTCTGCGACCACCCGCTGCTCGACCCGGTCGGCGCCTGCCGGCAGTGCCTGGTCGAGGTCACCGACGCGGGCAACGGCCGCGGGATGCCGAAGCCGCAGGCGTCCTGCACGCTGACCGTTGCCGACGGCATGGTGATCCGCACCCAGGTGAGCTCGCCGGTGGCCGACAAGGCCCAGCACGGGAACATGGAGTTCCTGCTGATCAACCACCCGCTGGACTGCCCGGTCTGCGACAAGGGCGGCGAGTGCCCGCTGCAGAACCAGGCGATGTCCAACGGCGGCGGCGAGTCCCGGTTCACCGAGGTGAAGCGGACCTACCCGAAGCCGATCAACATCTCGGCCGAGGTGCTGCTGGACCGCGAGCGCTGCATCCTCTGCGCGCGCTGCACCCGGTTCTCCGAGCAGATCGCCGGTGACCCGTTCATCGCGCTGATCGAGCGCGGCGCGCTGCAGCAGGTCGGCATCTACGAGAAGGAGCCCTTCGAGAGCTACTTCTCCGGCAACACGATCCAGATCTGCCCGGTCGGCGCGCTCACCAGCGCGGCGTACCGGTTCCGCTCGCGGCCGTTCGACCTGGTGTCGGTGCCGTCGGTGGCCGAGCACGACTCGTCCGGTGCGGCGATCCGGGTCGACTACCGGCGCGGCAAGGTGATGCGCCGGCTGGCCGGCGACGACCCGCAGGTCAACGAGGAGTGGATCTCCGACAAGGACCGGTTCGCGTTCCAGTACGCGACCACCGGCGACCGGCTGACCCACCCGATGATCCGCGAGGACGGCGAGCTGCGGCCGGCGTCCTGGCCGGAGGCGCTGACGCTGGCGGCCGGCAAGCTCAACGCGGCCCGCGGCAACGCGGCGGTGCTGACCGGTGGCCGGCTCACCCTCGAGGACTCCTACGCGTACTCGAAGTTCGCGCGGGTTGCCCTCGGCAGCAACGACATCGACTTCCGGGCCCGGCCGCACTCCGCGGAGGAGGCGGACTTCCTCGCCGCCGCGGTGGCCGGTACCGGCCTGGGTACGACGTTCACCGATCTGGAGAGCGCGGGCTCCGTGCTGTTCGTCGGGTTCGAGCCCGAGGAGGAGGCCCCGGCGGTCTTCCTCCGGGTCCGCAAGGGCGTCATGGCGCACGGGACCAAGGTGTTCACGGTCGCGGCGTACGGCTCGCGCGGGATCGAGAAGCTCGACGGCGTCGTCGTACCGGCGTCGCCGGGCACCGAGGCCGCCGTACTCGGGGATCTCGGCAACGCCGGTGAGGCCGGGGCAGCTGCCCGGGCCGCGCTCGGCGCGGACTCGATCATCATCGTCGGCGAGCGGCTGGCGAGCGTCCCGGGTGGGTACTCGGCCGCGCTGCGGCTGGCGCTCGACACCGGCGCCCAGCTGGCCTGGATCCCGCGCCGCGCGGGTGACCGGGGTGCGCTCGAGGCCGGCTGTCTGCCGGGTCTGCTGCCCGGTGGCCGGTTGGTGACCGACCCGCAGGCGCGGGTCGACCTGCAGGCCGCGTGGGGTGTGGAGAACCTGCCGGGCGAGACCGGCAAGGACCTCACCGAGATCGTCGCCACCGCGGGATCGCTGCAGGCGCTGGTGGTCGCGGGTGTCGAGATCGACGACCTGCCCGACCCGGCCGCGGCGCTGGCCGCGCTGGCGGCGGCGCCGTTCGTGGTCAGCTTCGAGGTCCGCAAGTCCCAGGTGACCGAGTACGCCGACGTGGTCTTCCCGGTCGTACCGCCGGTGGAGAAGTCCGGCACCTTCGTGAACTGGGAGGGTCGCGAGCGGCCGTTCCCGGTCGTGCTCAAGGTGCCGACCGCGATGCCGGACGTTCGGGCGCTGGCCGCGCTGGCGCAGGAGATGGGCCGCTCGATCGGGTTCAGCACGCCGGACGGCGCGAAGCGCGAGTTCGACGAGCTCGGCCGCTGGGACGGCGACCGTGCCCAGGAGCCGACGTACGGCGCCGCTCCGGCGCTCGGTGCGTTCGACTCCACCCGGCTCGCGACCTGGCGGATGCTGATCGACGACAGCCGGGCCTGCGACGGTGAGCCGCACCTGACCGCGACCGCGCGGACGCCGGTCGCCCGGATCTCGCTCACCACCGCACACCGGGTCGGTGTCGCCGACGGGGACGAGCTGGTGGTGAGCACCGACGCCGGGACCGTCCGGCTGCCGGTCGTGATCACATCGATGCCCGACAACGTGGTCTGGCTGCCGGCCAACTCGGCCGACTCCCACGTCCGCCGGTCATTGCACGCAGACCATGGCTCGATCGTGACGATCGCCGGAGGGAACTCATGAACGAGCGCAGCGAGTTCATCATCAGGCGCAGCACAAGATTGTCATGCGCGCCCGGAGCGAAGCGAGGACGCGCATGACAATCCCACTCGCCGTGCCGGATGCGGGGGTCGGACACGATCCTTGGTGGGTCATCCTCATCAAGGTCCTCTTCATCTTCGTCTTCCTGGTTGTGCTGACGCTGTTCAACATCTGGTGGGAACGCCGGGTGGTGGCGCGGATGCAGCACCGGATCGGGCCGAACGTGCACGGACCGTTCGGTCTGCTGCAGTCGCTGGCCGACGGTGTGAAGCTGATGCTGAAGGAGGACCTGATGCCCAAGGGCGTCGACCGGCTGGTCTTCGTCCTGGCACCCGCGATCGTCGCCGTCCCGGCCTTCCTCACCTTCGCGGTGATCCCGTTCGGGCCGACGGTGAAGATCCCGGGCACCGACACCTACACCCGGCTGCAGCTCACCGACCTGCCGGTCTCGGTGCTGTACATCATGGCGATCGCCTCGATCGGCATCTACGGCATCGTGCTCGGCGGCTGGTCGTCCAACTCGACGTACTCGCTGCTCGGCGGCCTGCGGTCCAGCGCCCAGATGATCTCGTACGAGGTCGCGATGGGCCTGGCGCTGGTGACCGTGTTCCTGTTCGCGGGCTCGCTGTCCACCTCGGACATCGTGGCGGCGCAGTCGCACCAGACCGTGCACTGGTTCGGAGCGTCGATCCCGCTGCCCGGGTGGTACGGGTTCCTGTTGTTCCCGTCGTTCGTGATCTACGTGATCTCGATGGTCGGTGAGACCAACCGGGCGCCGTTCGACCTGCCCGAGGCCGAGGGCGAGCTGGTGGCCGGCTTCCTGACCGAGTACTCCTCGATCAAGTACGCGATGTTCTTCCTGGCGGAATACATCAACATGGCGACCGTGTCCGCGCTGGCCACCACGCTGTTCCTGGGCGGCTGGCGGGCGCCCTGGCCGATCTCGCTCTGGGACGGCGCGAACTCCGGCTTCTGGCCGGTGCTGTGGTTCCTGGGCAAGCTGATGTGCTTCATCTTCTTCTACATCTGGCTGCGCGGAACGCTGCCGCGGCTGCGCTACGACCAGTTCATGAAGCTCGGCTGGAAGATCCTGATCCCGATCTCGCTGGCCTGGATCCTGCTGGTCGCCACCGTCCGCGCGGTCGGCCGGGAGACCAACTTCAGCCGGACGACGCTGCTGGTCGCGGCCGCCGTCGTCCTGGTGATCGCGGTCATCAGCATGTTCGTCCCGCAGAAGCCGAAGGACGAAGACAAGCTTGAGGTTGCCGACGGCAAGGAGTTCGACGCCTTCGCCGGTGGCTTCCCGGTCCCACCACCGATCACCACTCAACAGTCCGAGACGAAATCGGGGGCAGCCTCCCGTGGCTAGTGTCAAAGAGTCCCTCTGGGATCCGGTAGCCGGGTTCGGGGTCACCTTCCGGACGATGTTCCGCAAGGTGTTCACCGAGCAGTACCCGTTCGAGAAGAAGCCGACCGCACCACGGTTCCACGGCCGGCACCAGCTGAACCGCTGGCCGGACGGGCTGGAGAAGTGCATCGGCTGCGAGCTGTGCGCGTGGGCCTGCCCCGCGGACGCGATCTACGTCGAGGGCGCCGACAACACCGAGGGCGGCCGGATGTCGCCGGGCGAGCGGTACGGGCGCGTCTACCAGATCAACTACCTGCGCTGCATCCTCTGCGGTCTGTGCATCGAGGCCTGCCCGACCCGGGCGCTCACGATGACCAACGAGTACGAGCTGGCCGACACCAGCCGCGAGTCCCTCATCTACGAGAAGAAGGACCTGCTGGCGCCGCTGCTCCCGGGCATGCAGGAGCCGCCGCACGAGATGCAGCTCGGCGCGACCGAGAAGGACTACTACCTCGGTCTGACCGGTGCCGCCGTACCGGGCGAGGGGAGTGACGCGAAGTGATCGGCTTGGTTACCGGCTCGCAGGTGGCGTTCTGGATGCTCGCCCCGGTGATGATCCTGGCCGCGATCGGGATGGTGCTGGTCCGCAAGGCGGTGCACTCGGCGCTGCTGCTGGCGACCGTGATGATCTGCCTCGCGGTGCAGTACGCCGCGCAGGACGCGCCGTTCCTGTTCGCCGTCCAGATCATCGTCTACACCGGCGCGATCCTGATGCTGTTCCTGTTCGTGCTGATGCTGGTCGGCGTGGACGCGTCCGACTCCCTGGTCGAGACGATCCGCGGCCAGCGGCTGCTCGCCGGGATCGCGTTCGTCGCCTTCGGCGTGCTGCTGATCGCCGCCGTCGGGAACGCGATGTACGGGCACCCGACCGGACTCGCCGACGCGCAGCCGGACGGGAACCCGAAGGCGATCGCGGCGCTGCTGTTCGGCAAGTACGTGTGGGCGTTCGAGGTCACCTCGGCGCTGCTGATCACCGCCGCGATGGGCGCGATGATGCTGGCCCACCGCGAGCGGCTGACCAAGAAGAAGACGCAGCGCGATCACGCCGAGGAGCGGATCCGCAAGTACGCCGAGCAGGGCATCCACCCGGGTCCGCTGCCGACTCCCGGCGTACTGGCCCGGCACAACGCCGTCGACACGCCGGCGCTGCTGCCGGACGGGTCGATCGCACCGACCTCGGTTTCGCGCGTGCTCCAGGCACGTGGCACCGTGTTCCCCGAAGCCGAGGAGCGCGCGGACATCGAAGAGGTCCGCGAGCTCACCGCTGAGGACGAAGGAGACAAGGCGTGACCACGGAGCCGTACATCGTGCTCGCGGCGATCCTGTTCAGTATCGGCGCGCTCGGCGTGCTGGTACGCCGGAACGCGATCGTCGTGTTCATGTGCGTCGAGCTGATGCTGAACGCGACCAACCTCGCCTTCGTCAGCTTCGCCCGCCAGCACGGCAACATCGACGGTCAGATCGCCGCCTTCTTCGTGATGGTGGTGGCCGCGGCCGAGGTCGTGATCGGGCTGGCGATCATCATGGCCATCTTCCGCACCCGTCGCTCGGCCTCGGTCGACGACGCCAACCTGCTCAAGTACTGAGGTAAGCACCGATGAGTCATGAGCTGACGTGGCTGCTGGTCGCAGTACCGGCGGTGTCCGCGGCGATCCTGTTGCTCGGTGGCAAGGCCACCAACGCGTGGGGTCACCTGCTGGGCACGCTGGCGCCGCTGATCTCCTTCGCCTTCGGCGTCGTGCTGTTCTTCCAGATGCGCGGCAAGCCGGACGGCGAGCGGTCCGAGACGGTCCGCCTGTTCGAGTGGTTCTCGGTCGGCCAGATCAAGGTCGACTTCACGCTGCTGATCGACCCGCTGTCGATCCTGTTCGTGCTGCTGATCACCGGTGTGGGTTCGCTGATCCATATCTACTCGATCGGCTACATGGAGCACGACGTCCGGCGGCGGCGGTTCTTCGGCTACCTGAACCTGTTCATCGCGGCGATGCTGCTGCTGGTGCTCGCGGCCGACTACCTGCTGGTCTTCGTCGGCTGGGAGGGCGTCGGCCTGGCGTCGTACCTGCTGATCGGCTTCTGGCAGCACAAGAACTCGGCCGCGGTCGCCGCGAAGAAGGCGTTCGTGGTCAACCGGGTCGGTGACATCGGCCTGTCGCTCGCGGTGATGAGCATGTGGGCGCTGTTCGGCTCCTCCGCGTTCGCGACCGTGAACGCCGGTTCCGAGCACCTCTCGAAGACCTGGGCCACGCTGCTCGGCCTGATGCTGCTGCTGGCCGCCTGCGGTAAGTCCGCGCAGGTGCCGCTGCAGTCCTGGCTGCTGGACGCGATGGAGGGCCCGACCCCGGTGTCGGCGCTGATCCACGCGGCGACCATGGTCACCGCGGGCGTCTACCTGGTGGTCCGCTCGCACGCGATCTTCGAACAGTCCGACGCCGCCTCGACCGCGGTGGTGATCGTCGGTACGGTCACCGCACTCGCCGGTGCGATCATCGGTTGCGCCAAGGACGACATCAAGAAGGCGCTGGCCGGTTCGACGATGAGCCAGATCGGCTACATGATGCTCGCGGCGGGCCTCGGCCCGGCCGGCTACGTGTTCGCGATCTTCCACCTGCTTACGCACGGCTTCTTCAAGGCGAACATGTTCCTCGGCGCCGGCTCGGTCATGCACGGCATGAACGACGACGTGAACATGCGCCACTACGGAGCTCTGCGGTCGGCGATGAAGGTCACCTTCGTGACGTTCGGCTGCGGCTACCTGGCGATCCTCGGCATCCCGCCGTTCGCCGGCTTCTTCAGCAAGGACAAGATCATCGAGGCCGCGTTCGCGGACAACCTCGTGATCGGTCTGTGCGCGCTGCTCGGCGCCGGCATCACCGCGTTCTACATGACCCGGGTGATGCTGATGACGTTCTTCGGCAAGAAGCGCTGGGCCGAGGACGTGCACCCGCACGAGTCGCCGAAGGTGATGACGTGGCCGCTGATCATCCTGGCCGCGCTTTCCCTCGGCGGCGGCGCGCTGTACTTCGCCGGCCACTGGATCGTCGACTGGCTGACCCCGATCGTCGGTCACGAGGAGGAGCACGCCCGGCTGAGCGCGACGGTGATGACGATCATCACGCTCGCGGTCGTTGCCGTCGGCATCGCGATCTCGGTGCTGATGTACCGCCGGGACATCCCGCGTGAGGCGCCGGCCGGATCGCCGGTCACCACGTTCGCGCGGCGTGACCTGTACGGCGACGCGCTGAACGAGGCCCTCTTCATGCGGCCGGGGCAGTACCTGACCCGGACGCTGGTCTGGCTCGACAACCGGGGCGTCGACGGCCTGGTCAACGGGCTGGCCGCACTGTTCGGCGGACTGTCCGGCCGGCTCCGCCGGTTCCAGACGGGCTTCGTCCGTTCGTACGCACTCAGCATGGTCTTCGGCGCCGCATTCGTGGTCGTCGCCCTCCTCGCGGTGAGGTTGTCGTGAACATCGGTTGGCTGACCCTGTTACTGCTCCTGCCGTTCGTCGGGGCCATCGCGACGATGCTGGTGCCCAAGGCGAAGGGCCTGCTGTCCAAGCAGGTCGCGCTCGGGTTCTCGCTCGTCACGCTGGTGCTGACCGCGATCGTCGCGATCGGCTACCACCGCAACGGCGCCGAGGACTACGCCGAGACGCACACCTGGATCAAGGCCTTCGGCGCGCACTACGCGCTCGGTCTCGACGGTGTCGGTGTCGTCCTGGTGGTGCTCACCGCGCTGCTGTCGCCGATCGTGATCATCGCGTCCTGGAACGACGCGCAGGACGGGCGCTGGTCGGAGAAGTCCTTCTTCGCCTGGATCCTCGGCCTGGAGGCGCTGTCGATCGGCGTGTTCGCCGCCACCGACGTGTTCCTCTTCTACGTGCTGTTCGAGGCCACGCTGATCCCGATGTACTTCCTGATCGGTGGCTTCGGCGGCCCGCAGCGTTCGTACGCCGCGGTCAAGTTCCTGCTGTACTCGCTGCTCGGCGGTCTGCTGATGCTGGCGTCGGTGGTCGGCCTGTACGTCGTGTCCGCCAAGCACGGCGCCCCGTCGTACCTGCTGAGCGACATGATGAAGCTGGACATCAGCCAGAACACCGAGCGCTGGCTCTTCCTCGGCTTCTTCTTCGCCTTCGCGGTGAAGGCGCCGATGGTCCCGTTCCACACCTGGCTGCCGGACGCGGCCGGTGAGGCGACGCCGGGTACGTCGGTGCTGCTGGTCGGCATCCTGGACAAGATCGGCACCTTCGGGATGATCCGGTTCTGCCTGGGCCTGTTCCCGAACGCGTCCGAGTGGGCCACCCCGGTGGTGCTGGTGCTGGCGCTGATCTCGGTGCTGTACGGCGCGCTGCTGGCGATCGGCCAGACCGACATCAAGCGGCTGATCGCGTACACCTCGATCTCGCACTTCGGCTTCATCGTGATGGGTATCTTCGCGCTGACGTCGCAGGGCCTGACCGGGTCGACGCTGTACATGTTCAACCATGGTCTTTCGACCGCGGCGCTGTTCCTGGTCGCCGGGTACCTGATCTCCCGGCGCGGGTCCGCGCGGATCGCCGACTACGGCGGGGTCGAGAAGGTGGCGCCGGTGCTCGCCGGCACGTTCCTGTTCGCCGGCCTGTCCAGCCTCGCGCTGCCCGGTCTGTCGCCGTTCATCTCTGAGTTCATGGTGCTGGCCGGCACGTTCAGTCGGCACAAGGTGATCGCGGTGATCGCCGTCACCGGTATCGTGCTGGCCGCGCTGTACATCCTGCTGATGTACCAACGCACGATGACCGGTCCGGTCCGCGACGGGATCGAGAAGCTGAAGGACCTGAACAAGCGCGAGGTGCTTGCCATCGCGCCGCTGGTCATCCTGATCATCGGCCTGGGCATCTTCCCGAAGCCGGTGGTCGACATCATCAAGCCCGCGGTCGAATCGACCATGCAGCGGGTCGGCGTGACCGACAAGGCACCGCAGATCCCCGTGACGGAGGGACAGAAGTGAGCGCGATGTTGCTGCCGCTGGCGGACTTCACGGCGCCGAAGATCGAGTACAACGAGCTGGCTCCGCTGCTCGTCGTCTTCGGTGCGGCGTGCGTCGGCGTCCTGGTCGAGGCGTTCCTGCCCCGATCCTTGCGGCACCTGGTGCAGTTGGCGATCACGGTGGTCGCCGTGGTCGTGTCCGGGGTTCTGACAGGCATCCTGATGAACGAGAAGAAGGAGCTGATCGCCGCCCAGGGTGCGATCTCGGTCGACGGCCCGGCGCTGTTCACCTGGATCATCCTGCTGGCGCTGACGCTGATCAGCGTGCTGCTGTTCGCCGAGCGCTCGGTCGACGGTGGCCTGTCCGCGTTCGCCGGCCAGGCGGCCGCCGTACCGGGCTCGGAGGCCGAGCGGGAGGGCACGGCGGCCCGGATCGAGCACACCGAGATCTTCCCGCTGACCCTGTTCGCGGTCGGCGGCATGATGCTGTTCGCGTCCTCGAACGACCTGCTGGTGCTGTTCGTCGCGCTCGAGGTCTTCTCGCTGCCGCTGTACCTGCTCTGCGGCCTGGCGCGTCGTCGCCGGCTGATCTCGCAGGAAGCCGCGATGAAGTACTTCCTGCTCGGCGCGTTCTCCTCGGCATTCCTGCTGTTCGGGATCGCGCTGCTCTACGGGTACGCCGGCACCATGTCGCTCGGCGGGATCTCGGACGCGCTGTCGACCGAGACCGGTGGTGACACGATCCTGCTGGCCGGGACGGGTCTGCTGGGTGTCGGCCTGCTGTTCAAGGTCGGCGCCGTGCCGTTCCACTCCTGGACACCGGACGTGTACCAGGGCGCCCCGACGCCGGTCACCGGCTTCATGGCGGCCTGCACCAAGATCGCCGCGTTCGTCGGGCTGATGCGGGTCTTCTACGTCGCCCTCGGCGGCACGCGCTGGGACTGGGCGCCGATGATGTGGATCGTCGCGATCCTCACCATGGTGGTCGGTTCGATCGTCGCGATCACCCAGACCGACGTGAAGCGGATGCTGGCGTACTCGTCGATCGCGCACGCCGGCTTCCTGTTGACCGCGTTCGTCGGCCTCGCGCAGGCGGGCAACGGCGTCCACAACGGGATCACGTCGACCCAGGCGGTGTTGTTCTACCTGGTCTCGTACGGCTTCCCGACCATCGGCGCGTTCGCGGTCGTCACGCTGGTGCGCGACGCGGGCGGCGAGGCGACCCACCTGTCCCGCTGGGCGGGCCTGGGCAAGAAGTCGCCGCTGCTGGCCGGGATCTTCGCGTTCTTCCTGCTGTCCTTCGCCGGCATCCCGCTGACTGCGGGCTTCACCGGCAAGTGGGCGGTCTTCAGCGCGGCGTGGACCGGTGGCGCGTGGCCGCTGGTCGTCGTCGCCGTACTGTCGAGCCTGGTGGCCGCGTTCTTCTACGTCCGCGTGATCGTGCTGATGTTCTTCTCCGACCTGCCGGCCGACGCGCCGGACGTGGCGCTGCCCGGCTGGCAGACCACCTCGGCCGTCGCGCTGGGTCTCGCCGCCACGGTGGTTCTCGGTCTGGTTCCCGGACCGGTGCTCGACCTGGCGGCCCGAGCTGGTGAGTTCATCCGTTGAGCCCTACTCCGCTGCCGGCCGAGAGCCTGGGATTCGAGTTCGCCGATGCGGCGCTCGAGTCCCGGGTTCGTGCTGGGCTGGAACGGGTCGAGCAGGCGCTGCTCGACGCGACCCAGTCGGAGGCGCCGTTCGTCACCGCGGCGGCGCAGCACGTCATGGTTGCCGGTGGCAAGCGGTTCCGGCCGCTGCTGGTGCTGCTCGGGGCCGAGTTCGGCGCTGACGTCACGTCCGACGAGGTGGTGAAGGCGGCGGTCGTCGTCGAGCTCACGCACGTCGCGACGCTGCACCACGACGACGTGATGGACGAGGCGGCCCTGCGCCGCGGCTCGTCGACGGCGAACGCGCGCTGGGACAACTCGGTCGCGATCCTGTCCGGCGACTGGCTGTTCGCCCGCGCGTCCGACCTCGTCGCTGACCTCGGGCCGGAAGCGGTGCGGATCCAGGCCCGGACCTTCGGCCGGCTGGTCGAGGGTCAGATCCGCGAGACGATGGGTGTCGGCGAAGGCCAGGACCCGTTGAAGCACTACCTGTCGGTGGTGGCCGACAAGACCGGTTCGCTGATCGCGACGTCCGCCCTCTTCGGTGCCCGGTACGCCGGTGCGCCCGAGGACGTGCAGGAGTCGCTGCGCGCGTTCGGTGAGGAGATCGGTGTCGCCTTCCAGCTCGCCGACGACCTGCTCGACATCGCCTCCGAGTCCGACCAGTCCGGCAAGACGCCGGGCACGGACCTCCGCGAAGGCGTCCCGACGCTTCCCGTCCTGATCTTCCGCGCTCAGGCGGATCCCACGGATCCCACGGACGCCCGCCTCCTGGACCTCCTGGACTCGGACCTGTCCGACGACGAGCGGCTGTCCGAGACCCTGGACCTGCTCCGCTCCCACCCGTCCTTCCAGCAGGCCGAGGACGACGTACGCCGCCGCGCCGCCGACGCCCGCAAACTCCTCGCTACCCTCCCCGAAGGCCCCGGCCGAGAAGCCCTCGACGCCCTCTGCGACCTGGTAGCCACCCGCTCGGTCTGAAGTCCGGTCTGGGTGCCCCGACCTCCACGACCCGACAGCTAACCCGCCCGCTCGCCGAGTCGTGGCGACCGGTTCCGGGGCCGTCCGTCGAGTCGTGGAGAGTGGTTCAGAAAATCTGCCGTGATCCACGACTCGGCGTACGGGGTCGGAACCGTTCGCCACGACTCGGCGGGGTTGGGGTCCGGCGCGGTTGAGGGCTGGTCGGGGCGGCGACTCTGTGCGATCCTGTGCGGACTATGAGTAGGGCTGCGGGTCAGGATGTCGTGCTGCCGGTGGCGACGCTGACCGTGGAGTCACTCGCCGAGAGCGTGCTGCTTCATCTGCCGGCGCTCACGGACGCGCTCGTGCAGACGATCGAGGATCAGAACCCGGCGTACCGCGAACTGGACGCCGTCCCACGGCAGGATCTGTGGCGTTCGTGTCATGACAACGTTGCCCGGGTCGTGCAGATGATTGCCGCGGGCGACAACCCGGGCGTGCACTACTTCGACGCCGCGCTCGCGACCGGGCGCCGGCGGGCCGAGCAACGGATGCCGTTGGACGACGTACTCAAATCCTTCCGCCTCGGTGGCCGGCTGGTCTGGGAGGCGTTGATCGACGAGGCGCGCGCCCAGGGGATGGCCGAGTCCGAGGTCCTGCTGGACGTCGCCGGCAAGGTGTGGGAAGTCGTGGACCGTACGTCGTCGCAGGTCGCGGCCGCGTACCACGCCGCCGAGCGGTACCTCGTCCGCGCCGACGAGCAACGCAGGTCGACGCTCTGGGAGGGGCTGCTGGACGGCCGGGCGAATCGGGCCTTCGTCCAGGAGGCGGCGACGGTCCTCGACCTTCCGGTCGGCGGCCCCTACCTGGTGGTGGCGATCGACAACCTGGTCGACGACGACTGTACGACGACCTCGTTCGCACGCCGGCTCGCCGGTATCCGCGTCTGTTCCGCCTGGCAGGTACGGCCGCAGACCGTCGTCGGCCTGCTTGCCCTGGGCACGGAATCGTCCGAGAAGGTTCTCGGCCTCCTGCGCGAGGTCGTCGATGCACCCGCCGGCTTGTCCGGCGTCGTCTCCGGCCTGGCCGAGGTGGACGTCGCCTATCGTCAGGCGATGATGGCCCGCCGAACCCTGCCGGCCGGGCAGATCGACGTCGCGGCACTGGTGGATCGGCTCCCTGAGGCGTTGTTGCTGAGTGCACCGGAGTTGGCCGAGCAACTGGTACAGACCTGGCTGGTGCCGCTGATGACGGTGCCCGCGGCCGAACGTGAGCTCCTGCTCCGCACGCTGGACAATTGGGTATCGGCGGCCGGCTCGGTCCGTCGTACCGCCGAGCTTGCGCATTGTCACCGGAACACGGTGATCAACCGGCTGCACCGGATCCACCAGATCACCGGGCGTAACCTCACCGACGACGGCCTCCAGCTGGAGCTCGGTCTCGCACTGCGTGCGTTCAGGCTGTTTCCGCCCTCCCCGTGACCGAACCGCGGCCTGTGCGTTGTGCACAGTGAAACCGTGTAAAACATGGGCATCGCGGCCATGCCGCCGGGTGATCGGCGGTGCCAGACTGCGTTCCCAGCATTGCTCGAGCGCAGAGGACCCCCCATGGCCGAACATCGTCGTTCGTTGGACCGACCAACCGATCAGCCGACCGGCGGACGTGGCCTGCTGGGGCGCCGTCGCGTCCTCGGGTACCTGAT
The DNA here is from genome assembly GCF_036226565.1 of Kribbella sp. NBC_00709. Taxonomy (GTDB): domain Bacteria; phylum Actinomycetota; class Actinomycetes; order Propionibacteriales; family Kribbellaceae; genus Kribbella. The sequence goes on along the minus strand of NZ_CP108996.1, from coordinate 2,054,408 downwards.
TGCCGCGCCCACCCTCGCGGTCGGCGTGAGCTGGCTCGTCAACGAGTCCGACCCGCGCCCGGCCGATGCCGCCGTACCGTCGTTGCCGCAGCCGGCGGACATCTTCGACCTCGGTGACCTGCAGAACCTCGCCGCCGCGGCGACGTCCGGCCTGATCACCGTCGAGCTGAGGACGGACGGTACGGCGTTCTTCGCGGTGCCCCGGGCCGAGGTCGGCCAGGGCATCACCACCGCGTTCGCGATGATGGTCGCCGAAGAGCTGGATCTGCCGATGGACAAGGTCGAGATCGGCCTGGCGGACGCGCGACCCGAGCTGCTGATGAACCAGCTGACCGGCGGTTCGAACTCGATGCGCAGCATGTACGTCCCGGTCCGGACGGCCGCCGCGATCGCGCGGCAGCGCCTGGTGGACACGGCCGCCTCACAGTGGAGTGTCGGATCCGCCCGGCTGAGCACCCGCAACGGTGTGGTGAGTGGCCCGAACGGCCGTACGGCGACGTACGGCTCGCTGGCCAAGGCCGCCGCCAGCGCCACGACGATCGCGGTCTCCGCGCAGCTGAAGTCTCCGTCCGAGTTCAGCGTCCTCGGCAAGCCGCGGGGCCGCGTCGACGCGCACGACATCGTCACCGGCCACAAGCAGTTCGCGATGGACATGCAGATCCCGAACGCGAAGCCGACGATGGTGGCCAGGCCGCCGACGATCAACGGGACGCTGCGCTCCGTCAACAACCTCAGCGCGCTGCGCGCGATGCCGGGCATCACCGATGTCGTCGCGATCGACCACGGTGTCGCGATCAGGGGCGAGACCTTCGGCCAGTGCATCGACGCCATCCAGAAGGTCGATGCGACCTGGGGCCCGGGCACCGTGGACAACGAGTCCGACGCCACCGTGCTGGCGAAGCTGCGTGCGGCCCAGCTGCCGATGGCCGTGCCGCCGTTGCTGTCGCAGACGATCGATGCCGAGTTCGTGTTCGCGTTCGCGAGCAACAGCCCGCTCGAGCCCGACTGCGCGATCGCGGATGTTCGCCCGGACAGTGCCGAGATCTGGTCGAGTCTCAAGGTGCCGATCGTGGCCCAGGAGGACATCGCCAAACAGCTCGGCCTGCCGATCGACGCGGTGAAGGTGCATGTGGTGCAGGGCGGCGGCTCGTTCGGCCGGCACCTCTTCCACGATGTGGCGGCCGAGGCAGCTGAGATCTCGCAGAAGATGGGCAAGCCGGTCAAGCTGTCCTGGTCGCGGACGGACAACTTCCGCCAGGGCCGCACCCACCCGATGTGCACGTCGCGGGTCCGGGTGAACTACCTGGCCGGCAACGTGCTCAGTTACGAGCAGCGGCACACCAGTGTGCAGACGGACTTCGGCCACGGGCTCGGCGAGATGATCACCGCGTTCGCCGCGGATCTGCCGGTCGGCGGCAACCTGTCGTTCGCCGAGACGATCTTCGAGCTGACGCAGACCTCGCCGTACAACTTCGGCGTGACGACGCAGCTGCTCAACGAAGTACCGCTGAAGTTCAACACCGGCAGCATGCGCAACATCTACTCGCCGAACGTGGTCTGCGCCGAGGAGCTGATGGTCGACCGGCTGGCCGCGAAGATGGGGCAGGACCCGGTCCGGTTCCGCCGGAGCTTCCTCAAGGACCAGCGGTTGCTCGCCGTACTGAACAAGGCGGCCGAGGTCGGCAACTGGGGCAAGGCGATGCCGAAGGGGACGGCGCAGGGCGTCGGCGTGCACTCGGAGTACCGGGCTGCCGTCGCGACGCTGGTCGAGATCGACTGCCGGCCCGAGACGGTGAACCGGCCGGTCGAGGGCGAAGGGGTGACCGGCCCGCGGGTGACCAAGGCGGTGATCGTCGTCGATCCCGGGTTCTGCATCAATCCGCGTGGTCTGGAAGCCCAGATGTTCGGCGGTCTGCAGGACGCGATCGCGCTGGCGCTGACGTCGAGCTTGCACATCAAGAACGGCATCCCGCTCGAGGGCAGCTGGGACAACTACTTCTACACCCGGGAGTGGAACTCGCCGCTGGACGTGCAGGTGGTGATCATGCCGAACACGAGCGACAGCCCGAGCGGCGCCGGCGAGCTGTCGGTGGCCCCGGCGTTCGCCGCGATCGCCTGTGCCTATGCGCGGGCGACCGGCACGATGCCGACGTACTTCCCGATCAACCACGGCAAGCTCAGCTTCGAGCCGCTCCCGTTGCAGCCGTCCACTCCGCAGTCGCCGACCGACGGCCTCGACCACACGTTCTGAGGAATCCATGCCAACGCATACTTTCAAGCTCAACGGCAAGCAGATCAGCGTCGATGCCGAGGACAACGTCCGGCTGCTGTGGGTCCTGCGCGACCTGCTCGGTGTCACCGGACCGAAGTACGGCTGCGCGCTGGAGGTGTGCAGGTCCTGCACCTCGCACATCAACGGCAAGGCGTTCAATCCCTGCGCGGTCCAGGTGAAGGACATCGACCCGACCGACGAGGTCACCACGATCGAAGGTCTGCCGGCGACGGTCGGCAAGGACCTGCACCCGATGCAGGAGGCCTGGCTGACCTACGACGTGGCGCAGTGCGGGTACTGCCAGCCCGGCCAGATCATGGCCGCCGTCGCCAAGGTCCGGCAGGCTCAGGCGGAGGGTCGTGACATCACCGACGCGGACCTCGACGAGCTGCGCAACATCTGCCGCTGCGGCACGTACACGCGGATCCGCGAGGCCGTGAAGGCCGGTGCGGAGGACATGGGTGCGTGACGTCCTGCCACACGTCCGCCGGTGGTACGCCGAGGGTGAGCGGTTCGCGATCGCGACGGTGATCGACACGTTCCGGTCGGCGCCTCGCCAACCGGGTGCGGCGATGGCGGTGTCCGGTGCGGGCGTGGCGGTCGGCAGCGTGTCCGGCGGCTGTGTCGAGTCCGACGTGTACGCGGTGGCCCAGGAGGTCATCCGGACGGGCCGGCCGGCGGTGCGCCGGTACGGCGTCTCCGATGACGACGTGTTCACCATCGGCCTGACGTGCGGTGGTGTGGTCGAGGTTCTGCTGGAGCCCATCGACGCGGTGTCGTTCGCGGAGTTCGAGGCGGTGACCGATGCGGTCGACTCGGGACGGCCGGTTGCGGTCGCGACTGTGGTGACCGAGGGAGATCGACTGGGACGGCGCCTCGTCGTCAGGCCCGAGGGAGTCACCGGCAGTCTGGGCGATCCGGGTCTGGACGCGGCGGTGGTCGAGGACGCCGTGGCCATGCTCGACAACGGCTCCACCGCGATCCGGGAGTACGGCGCTCAGGGCGAATGCCGGGGTACGGACGTTGCCGTGTTCGTGCAGGCGCTCACTCCGCCGCCGAGGATGTTCGTGTTCGGGGCGATCGACTTCGCGGCGGCTGTGGCCCGCGTCGGCAAGTTCCTCGGGTATCACGTCACGGTGTGCGATGCCCGCGGTGTGTTTGCCACGCGGCTGCGGTTCCCCGAGGCGGACGAAATCGTGGTCGACTGGCCGCACCGGTTCCTCGCTGGCGTGCTCGGCTCGATCGACAGCCGTACGGCGCTCTGCGTGCTGACCCATGACCCGAAGTTCGACGTACCGCTGCTGGAGTTGGCCTTGCGGACGGACGCCGGCTACATCGGCGCAATGGGCTCACGGCGTACCCACGAGGACCGGCTGGCGCGGTTGCGGGCCGCGGGTGTGACCGAGGAGGAGCTGGCCCGCCTGACGTCGCCGACCGGTCTCGACCTGGGCGCCCGGACGCCGGAGGAGACGGCGATCTCGATCGCGGCCGAGATCATCGCGACGCGCAGCGCTGCGAGTGCACGCCCACTGTCCACGACCACGGGCCGGATCCACGCGCCGGTCTGAGTCATCGTGAGGTGAGTTGGCGGTCGGCCGGGCGGTGCTGCTCGACGTACCCGCCGTCGGGAAGCCGGATGATGCGGCCGGTCTCGATGCCATGCGTCGCGATCTCTGTGTCGCGTTGCTGCAGGCCCAGGCAGATGCGGCGAGTGATGAGCAGTGCGACGGGTGGTCCCAGGACCAGGAGTATCTGGAACATCCGCAGCAGGGTGTTGACCGACAGGTGGAACTGCACGGCCATCGTGTCGGCGCCGGCGGCGGCCCAGAGGGTGCCGTAGAAGGTGATGCCCGCGACGCCGATGCCGGTTCGGGTGGGGTTGTTGCGTGGGCGCTCGAGCAGATGGTGATCCTTGTGGTCGCCGGTCAGGCGTTCCTCGATGAACGGGTAGACCGCGACGAGCAGAAGGAACAGCGTGCAGACGGCAACCGGGAGCAGGACGGCAAAGCTGATGGTCTTGCCCCACCAGACCACCTCCCATCCCGGCGCCAGCCGGAGCGAACCGTCCAGGAACGCGAGGTACCAGGCCGGGCCGACGCCGGCCGAGGTGTCCGCCGGGTCGGCCGGTCCGAAGAGCCAGACCGGGTTGATGGTCGCGGTCGCGGCCATGAGGATCGCGACCCCGACCACGAAGCAGAACAGGCCGACACTCTTCACCGCGGCGACGGCCGCCGGACGTCCGACCACGTTGCCCTCTGTCCGCCCGGGCCCCGCGAACTGCGCGGGCTTGTTCCTGAGCGCGAGGACTGCGCCGAGGACGAAGAGCACAAGGATCACGACGGGCAGGATGATGACGTGCAGCGGGTAGAACCGCGAGATCACATCGCCGGGGAAGTCACCGCCGAACAGCAGCGCGGACAGACCGGAGCCGATGAACGGCGTCGCCTGCAGGACACCGTCGAGCACTGCGAGGCTCGTGCCTGACGCCATGTCGTCCGGGAGAGAGGTCCCGGTCAGGCCCGCGCCGAGCGTGACCACGAGCAGCCCGAAGACGACGAGCCAGTTGAGCCGCCGCGGCCGACGGAATCCGGCGGTGAAGAACAACCGCAGCAGATGCAGGGTGATCGCCGCCACCATGATCAACGTCGCCCAGTGATGGAGCTGGCGCATCAGCAGCCCACCACGGACTTCGAACGTGATCCTCAGCGTCGACTCCAACGCACGTGACATCGGTACGCCGTGCAGCGGCGCGTACGGCCCGTCGTACACCACGTGGTCGACCGATGGCTCGTAGTACACCATCAGGACCACGCCGCTCAGCACGACCACAATGAAGCTGTAGAAGGCGATCTGGCCGAACAGCAGCGACCAGTGGTCGGGGAATACTCTCGCTCGCAGATTGCTCCATGGACGCCGCATGGTTCGGCCCTCCTCGGTCATACATACGACCCCGCAAGGACCGAGATTGTGACGTCCCGTGTCAGACCTCACAGACTGCTAGTGTCCTGAGTCGGAAGTTCGACGGCGCTTTCGGCGCCCAGGCACGCACCTCACGGCACGTGCCCAGCGCCCACGATGCTCCGCATCGAGGCCACTGACCACGCACCGCGATGCACGCACCTGAACACCGAAATCTCTCGCCGAACTTCCGACTCAGGACACTAGAAGGTGTTCCGGCGGCGAGCGGCGCGGGGACGGCCGTCGGGATCGTAGAGGTGGCGGGCCAGCCAGCCGGCCCAGAGCGTCTCGAACCGGCCGAGGGGCTGCGGATGATGGGCGCGGATCCGCCCGGCGGGTCGCGGCCCACCGGAACCATCGGCGTACCACCCGTCAAGAGCTGCTGCGGCCGCCCGCCATTGGTCGAAGCCGGTCTTCGGGTCGAGGTCGGGCGAGGCGGTGCCGAGATGTTCGGACCAGAGGTGGTGCCGCAGCGAGCGGGCGAGCTCAGGGGAGTCGATCGCGCACGTCAGCTCGCTGTCGTTGGTCCACGACCGGCGATTGAAGTTGTCCGATCCGCAGGTCATCCAGGCATCGTCGACGATGCAGACCTTCGCGTGCACATAGATGGGTACGCCGCTTTCGTTCTCCAGGTCGTAGACGGCGACCCGGTCGGAGTCGAGCCGGTGGAGCGCCTCCAGCTGGGCATGCCGCGCCGGCGGCCCGCTGAGTCGGCCGTCCTGGTCCGGGTACCGCGGCACGACCGCGATGATGCGCAGGGCCGGCGACTGCTCCAGGGCCTCGCGCAGGCCTTCGGTCACCACGTCCGACCAGAGGTACTGGTCCTCGACGTAGATCAACTTCTGAGCGCGGGCGAACGCCTTCAGATACCCGCGAGCGATGCTGTGCTCGCCGCGCGGAGCGAACGGGAATCCGGGGTGTTTGTGCGCGTACGTCCGCAGCACCTGGACGGCATGTGGTCCAGCCGGCGGGGGATCCGGGAACGCCTCCGGAAGGTCGGCCGGGCGCCGCGGCATCCGGGCCAGCCGCTGCACCACCATCCGGTACGGCGTACGCCGGTCCAGTGGATGCGGATCGTCCCAGCGCTCGACGAAGCACCGGAGCAGATCCCCGACCACCGGACCGCGGATCTCGAGCGTCAGATCGTGCCACGGCGCCCGGCTGCCGTAGCGCGGATCCATCGGCGCGGTCTGTGCATCGCCCTGGTGGCGTTCGTCGTCGCGCCGGCCGTGGCACAGGTCGATGCCGCCGACGAAGGCGACGTCGGCGGCATGATCGTCGTGGTGCCGGATCACGAAGAGCTTCTGGTGGTGCGACGCGAGCCGGCGTACTCGCTGGTCGAGCAGGACCTCGCCGCCGGCCTCGTTCAACTCGGTGCCGAGGTGCTGGTTCTCCTGGGCGTTGAAGCTGAGGTGATCGGAGTGCGAGCGCCACAACAGCGCGCGGACCTCCACCCCGGACCGCGCGAGATCGCAGAGGACCTGACCGATCGTCGGGCCGTCGTCGTACAGCACCTCGTCCGGATCGCCGCGCCAGTCGGTGAAGTAGACGCGATCGCCCGGCCGCAAGGCGCACAGTTCGTCGTACAGGTGCTTGAAGTACGTCGCGCCGTGCACCAGCGGCCGGACGAGGTTTCCTTCGGTCCAGGCTCCGTCGGAGTCGATGTCGGTCGCCGGATTGCCCCGCTCGGCCGGCGTCAGGAACCACTCGTGCGTCATCGTCACCAAGTGCCCAGATCGGCTCAGCTCATGAGGCGGTCCTGCCAAGCCGGGCTTTCGACGTAGTGGTTGTCGTAGAGGTCGCTGGTCTTGGCCACCTCGGCCCAGTCGGTGTCGCCGCGGTAGGCGCCTTCGAGGAGGCGGTAGTAGCCGAAGCGGGGCTTGGCCTGGGTGAGGACGAAGAGCACCTCGGCCGGTTCGTCCCCGGCGGCCTCGAAGGCGTGCGGGGTGTTCGGCGGGACCAGCAGGAAGTCGCCCTGCCGCATCGTGACGATGTCCTCGCCGGTGAGCACCCTGAGCGAGCCCTTCAGGACGAAGAACAGTTCGGCGGCCTCGCGGTGCAGGTGCGGCGGAGCGCCCTCCTTGCCCGGCTGGAAGATCGAGCGGTGGCTGGTGAGGTGGCCGTCGGTGTCGGGTACGTCGGCCAGCAGGGTGACGCCACTCGCCGGCAGAACCTCGGCTTCATCGGCGCGAATCAGAACAGTCATGACAGATCTCCTTTTAGTTGCTGAGGGCAAAAACAGGGGTACGGCGGCCGGTCAGGGCCAGAGCTGCGGTGAGCATGACGCCGGCGGCGGTGAGGAGGATGGCGGTGCGCAGGCCGGTGACGGCGTTGGCGGGTTGGTTGGCGATGGCAACGAGTACGGCGAGGCCTACCGCGTTGCCGACCTGTTGGCCGGTCGAGGCGGTGCCGGAGCCGACTCCTTGGTGTTCGGGCGCGACTCCGGTCGACGCGGCGGCGTACATGGTGGTGAACGCGCTGCCCTGGCCGAGGCCGAGGAGCAGCAGGGCTGGTACGAGCGCGCCGTACGACGCGCTCGTCGAGATCATCAGGCCGAGTACGGCAACGCCGATGCCGGCCAGGGCAAGGCTCGCGGCGAGCGTGACGTGCAGGCCGAAGCGGGTCGCCAGCCGGCCGCCGAGGTTGGCGCCGACGAAGGTACGTCGAACCGCCGGGCGCCGCGATCCTCATGATCAACCGGGATCAGCATCAATGCGGCGACAACCCCGACAGCCGCGAGCGGAACGTTCACGAAGAAGATCGCCGGCCAGCCGAACGCCTGCGTCAGGACACCGCCGAGCAGCGAGCCCAGTGCCATCCCGCTGCCGCCGGCAGCGCCCCAGATCGAGAACGCCCGGTTGCGCTCCCGGCCTTCCGCGAACAGCGTACCCACTCACCACCCATTGCAGGTTGTGCGGTGCGAACCCGAGCTCGCGCCCGATGTCCGGGACCGCGACGAACACGATCGTGTAGTCGATCGCGATGATCAGCTGCGCGAACGCGAGCAGCCCGAGGATCATCGGCTTATTGAGGACATTAGACATCCAGAATCAACTCCTGGCTGAAAGGCGGAAAGATGGGGGAGTTCAGAGGTTGGCGAACCGGTTCCTGGTGTTGCCCGGCGCGCTCGGGTTGAGCCGGACGACCTCGTCGGCGACATCGGCGATCGACTTGCCGGCCAGCTCGCGGCGGTAGGTCAGCTCGGCGCCGCGCATCGCCTGCGAGATCACGCAGATCTTGGTGTAGTCGGCCCGCGCGTCGGCGCCGGGACCCTCCTTGAGGATCTCCCTGCAGCGGAACGCGTCGTCCGGTCCGTCGATCGCGACGACGATGTCGAGCAGGCTGATGTCGCGCGGGTCGCGGGCCAGCTGGAAACCGCCCTTCGGCCCGGAGACCGAGGTCAGGATGCCGGCCCGGGTCAGCGCCTGGAGCTGCTTGTTCAGGTACGCCGTGGGCAGGTTGTAGAAGGCGGCGAGGCGCTTGGCGGTGACCGCCTCGCCGGACGCCCAGCTGAGGTTCACGCAGCTGTGCATCGCCCACTCGACGCCCTCGTTCATCTTCATAACCTGGATATTAGATGTCCGGAATAAGGATCGTCAAGCGACATGGCGACGGGTGTCAGACTGCGGAGGCGGTGACCGCGGCGCGCTCGAGGGCGAGGGTGCGGCGGCGGCTGTGCATGCTGTCGAAGGTGAACAGGGCCAGCGCGACCCAGACCAGCCCGAAGCCGGCCCAGCGCATCGGCGTCATCTGCTCGTGGAAGATCACCAGGCCGCAGATGAACTGCATGATCGGGGCGATGTAGTTCAGCAGCCCGAGGGTTGTCATCGAGACCCGGGTTGCCGCGGCGCCGAAGAGCAGCAGCGGTACGGCGGTGATCGGGCCGGTCAGCAGCACCAGGATGAGGTACCCCGTCCCGTGGTGGGTAACGGTCGCGTGGCCCTGCAGCCCGAGTACGACGATGGCCGCCACCGCGAGCGGGACGACGGTGCCGGATTCGACCGCCATACCCTCGATCGCGCCGGCGCCGGCCTGCTTCTTCGCCAGCCCGTAACACCCGAACGAGAACGTCAGGATGATCGCGACCCACGGCGGCCGGCCGTTCTCGATCGCCAGACCGAGGACAGCTACGAAGGCGATCGCCAGTGCGGTCCACTGCATCGGCCGCAGGCGTTCCTTCAGCACGAAGACGCCGAGCAGGACCGTGAACAGCGGCGTGATGAAGTACCCGAGCGAGGTCTCGACGACGTGGCCGTTGCCGACGGCCCAGATGTACGTGCCCCAGTTCGCCGAGATCAGGAACGCCGCCGCGACCAGGGGCCACCGGCGTCGCGGCTGCGCGAGGAGAGCCTTCACACCGCCGAACTTCCGCAGTACCGAGACCAGGATCACGATCGTGATCAGCGACCACAGCACTCGGTGCGCCAGTAGTTCGATCGCGCCGGAGTGGTCGAGAAGCTTCCAGTACAGCGGGAAGAGACCCCAGATCAGGTAGGCGGTGAACCCGTAGGTGAATCCTCTTCGCTGTTCCGGCACGGCGTCAGCGTAAGCCTCCGCGACAGTCGCATCCAACTACTTTGCTCATGACGTGAGACGCAGAGCCACTAGTCTGTGCGGCGACCTGCCACAACCACAGGAGGCAACGAATGGCGCAGTCCCGTCGTGAGCTGATCGACGCACTGGTGGACGACGTGACGCGTACCGCGCTCGGTTCGGCCGAGTTGGGCCCGGAGGATCGTGTTGTCGCCCGGCAGCGGGTCGAGAAGGCGATCCAGCGGGCCGCGGAGAGCGCGCACGGTGACGTCGTCGCCCTCGCCCACGGTGACAGTCACAGCCCGGAGGCGGACCGGTTCTCCGCGCACATGAACAACAACTACCAGGAGCACGGTGGCCCGGGTCCGGCCGCGGGGGATTCGGCAGGACGGCTTGCGGCTGAACTGGTCGCGTCCGACGACCGGACCAACGCCTTCCACCCGTTGCTGCGGGACAGGGCGGAGGCCTACATCGCGAATTCGATCACTGCCGCAGCCGTGGGGGAGGCGCACAAGGGATCTCATGGTCCATCCCAGGCGCCTGCTGCCGCAGCCGGTGCGGCCGCTGGTCCTGCCGGCCCTGGTGGTGCTGTCGTTGCCGCTGGGCTGGTGGTCCCTCCGGCGGGCGTCGTCAAAGGCGGGGGACCGAACCCTGCGGAGCGCAGGCGCCCGCCGTCCATCGGGTGACGCACGGCGTGAGTTCGTTGGTGTGATGGGGTTGGATGGTGGGGTGAACACCAGGAGGCGCGCGTGGGTGTGAGGACCGGTCTGGTCTCGGTGACGTTCCGTCAGTTGCCGGTCGACGAGGTGGTGGAGGTGGCGGCGAAGTCCGGGCTCGCCGCGATCGAGTGGGGCGGTGACGTGCATGTCCCGCTCGGCAACCTCGTCAACGCCAAGCGCGTGCGCAACCTGACCGAGGTGCACGGCCTGCAGGTCGCGGCGTACGGCTCGTATCTCCGGGCCGGCAACGTCGACCGCGAGGAGATGCGTTCCGCGGTCGCCACCGCCGAGGCCCTCGGTGCTCCGCGGATCCGGGTCTGGGCCGGCAACGTCGGTACGGCGGAAGCCGGCGTCGGCGACCGGATGGCAGTGACCCGCGGACTCGGCGAGCTGGCTGACATGGCCGCCGGTGCCGGGATCGAGATCGCGATGGAGTTCCACCGCAACACGCTCACCGACGAGGTCGACTCGACGATCACGCTGTTGCTCGACGTCGGCGCACCGAACCTCAAGACGTACTGGCAGCCGCCGGTCGACCTGGACGACGCGCAGTGCCTCCAGCAGCTGGAGTCGCTGATGCCCTGGCTGAGCACGGTCCACGTGTTCTCCTGGTGGCCGTCCAACAACCGGCTGCCGCTCGCGGCCCGCGAGTCCCTGTGGCGCCCGGTCCTCGACCGCCTCGCCGCCGAGCCCCGCGAGATCAACGCCCTCCTGGAGTTCGTCGCCGACGACTCCCCGGAACAATTCACCAAGGACGCCGCCGACCTGCACAGCTGGGTCTAGACGGGCAGGTAGATCGCCAGGATCAACGTCCCCTTGGTGGGCTTGTCTCCGGAGATGGTCATTGTGGCCTTGTCCGCCGGGCCGGCGCCCTGGGCGTCCCACCCGACGCCGAGGCCGTCAGCCGATGCGACGTTGCGTCCGGTCTCAGTCTTCCCGACCGACAGACCGGCCTCGAACTGGCCGCTGCCGAGCGTCGAGCCGCCGTACGCGATCACGTACGGCTTGTCCGCCGGCGTGTCGATCGAGACGTGCCCGGCCGGGCCGGGGGCGGTCTTGAGGTCGGCCAGCTTGTACACGTACCCGGCCATCTCGGTCTGCTCCGGGAGCGAGACCCCGTCGACCACCTGCTGATCGCCTTCGAAATAGACGCCCATCCCCAGCCGCGCATCCGGCGGTGCGGCAGGGCCGTTCTTCTGTGACGGGACGATCTGCGCGACCACGTCGACGCGCTGCCCGGCCGGGACGGGAGAGGCGATGGTGATGCTGCTGCCGACTCCGGCGTCGGTCGAGCTCGCCTGACAGGTCGAGAGGAACGGCTCTCCTGGACCGATCCGCATCGACACCGAGTACGGAAGAGCGGTGTCCGAGCCGGCGTTCGCCGTACAGAAGTCGTGCAGGATCAGGCGGTTGCCGGTCGCGGTGAAGCTGAACCGCACCTCGGTCCGGCCCGGGTCGGCCACCTTCGCGCCGGCCAGGATGTCGCCGCCGATCTTCGAGCGGTAGACCACGCCGTAGTTGGTGTAGGCGTCCGGATCAGCCGGGACCGTTCGGGTCGGTACGCCGTTGGCCGCCGCGTTCGCGCCGGTGGAGTAGATGCCGAACCAGATCCGGGCATTCGTTCCGGCCGGGCGGCGGGTCTCCAGGTCGATCAGTTCGGCGGAGACCTCAGCCGGCTTGCCGACCGGGGACGACAGCCAGAACGGGGAGTCCGGTCGGAGCAGGGCACCGCCGTCCATTGACCAGGCTTCCGGTTGGGCGCCGCAGCCGGCGTCCCCGACGTACCAGCCGTTGATCTTGAACCGGACGCCCAGAGCGCCACCGTCGCCGCTGCAGTTGGCATGGATGGTGATCGAGTCCGTGGTGGGTGTCCAGGAGAACGCCAGCTTGCCCTGGCCGCGGTCGCCGATCCATGCTTTGAGCAACCTGTCGTTGCCGACCAGGCCGGGCACCGTCAGGCCGTCCCGGGTGAAGTCCTCCGGAGGGTTGGCGGGAGCCGGTGGTGTCGAGCGCAGGCCGGGCACGAGGCCGGCGGCGATGGCGGCGATCACCGCGACCACGCCGACGGCGGTGAAGGTACGGCGGCGACGGGTGCCGCGGATCTTGTCCTTGACGCCGGGCAGCAGGTCGGAGGGGTGCTGGTCGGCGGAGGCGGCCTGGGTGGCGAGTTCGTCGCGCAGGTCTTGGAGGTTCATCGCGGGGTCTCCAGGTCTGCTGTCGTACTGGTGGCGAGCGCGGGATCGACGCGGAGCTTGGCCAGGGCCTTGGCGGTCTGGCTCTTGACGGTGCCGACCGTGCTGCCCATCAGGCGGGCGGTCTCGGCCTCGCTGAGGTCCTCGTAGAAGCGCAGTACCACGACAGACCGTTGGCGGCGCGGGAGGCGGCCGATCGCGTCCCAGAGATCGAGCTGCTCCTCGCCGGGCGGGGCGGGGGACTCGGGGAGTTCCTCGGTCGGGATCTCGCCGTTCCAGCGGCGGCGCCACCAGGAGGAGTACGTCGTGACCATGATGCGGCGTACGTACGGCTCCGGGTTGTCGATCTTGGACCAGTGGAACCAGGCCTTGGCCAGCGCAGTCTGGACCAGGTCCTCGGCCAGCGCGTGGTCGCGGGTCAGCAGATAGGCGGTCCGCAACAGCGTCTGCGAGCGCGCCGCCACAAAGGCGTCGAAGCTCTCCGCGCTGTCGCCGGCCCGCACCACTGTCACCCCCGTAGTCACCACACCGTCATCGATGCTCACATCCTGCAGGACCAGCTGACCGCCCCGGATGGTTGCCCGGCCGCGCCGCCGACCTGCGGGATTTAGTCCACGGGGTGGTTTCCGAAGTCGGTCAGCGGTGATAGGTCTCGTTCGATCGCCGCTGACAGGCGGTCCCAGCCGGCGCGACCGAACGGCTCTGTGTTGGTGGTGAACTGCTTTTCCAGGGTGCGGGCGGTGTTCTCGGCTGCCTCGCGTTCCGTGTTGGTGATGAGGCCGGCTGCGTGGGCGGCGGCCAGTTCGTCCCAGTCTTCGGTGCCGATCGTCCCGTCCGGCCGGCGGAACGGGTCCAGCTCCAGGTCCTCGAAGGTCCACTCGGCACCGACCAGCGCCGGCGGAGTGCTCACGTCGACGTGGATCAAACCGCTCTGCCGGAAGTACGCGAACCACCACCCGTCGCGCGGCACGAGCTGAACGCAATGCTCGCCGGGCCTACCCGGCCCGAGCTGCGCGACCTCGCAGACCTCGCCGTTGCTCCCGCGGAACAGTGAATGCGCCGGCGTGTAGAACCACGTCCCGAAGGCGTCGCTCTCCAACAGGTACGCCGGCCAGAGCCCCGATCCCGAAGGGCGTTTGCGTTTCCGGATGTACGTCGCCTTCACAGCAGCTGGCTCACGGTATGAATGAGTAGCCCGACCAGCGCCCCGACAACGGTCCCGTTGATGCGGATGAACTGCAGGTCCCGCCCGACGTGCAGCTCGATCCGCGCGGCGGCCTCGCGACCGTCCCAGCGTTCGATCGTGTCGGAGATGACCGAGACGATCTCGGTGCCGTACGTACGGACGACGTACCCGACGGCCTCGGCCGCGCGCGCGTCGACCCCGGAGCGCAGCGACTCGTCGTCCTGGAGCCGCCGGCCGAGGTCATGCAGTGCCTTCACCGCGCGGGCTCGGAGGGTGCTGTTCGGGTCGTTGATGGAGTCGATCAGCGCCGTCCGCATCGCGTCCCAGACGGCGGTCAGGCTCGAGCCCATGTCCGGATGGGTCAGCATCCGCGCCTTCCACGCCTCGAAGCGTTCCATGGTCTCGGGATCGTGCTGCAGGTCGTCCGCCAACTGCGCCAGCAGTCGGTCGACCGCCCGCCGCGCGGGGTGCGTCTGGTTGTCCCGTACGTCGGCCAGCCACGCGAGCGCCTCGCGGTGGATCCGGTCGATCACGATCCGGTCCACCCACTGCGGCGACCAGCGCGGCGCCCGTGGACCGACCACGTCTGCGAGCAGGTCCCGGTTGTTCGCGAGCCAGTCGTACGCCTCGACCATCAGCAGGTCGAACAGCGCGTGGTGTGCGCCGTCCTCGACCACCGACTGCACGAAATGCCCGGCGATCGGGCTCAACGGCTCCTTCACGAACCGCGGCAGCAACGATCCCCGCACGAATGCGGAAACGTCGTCGTCGCCCAGCTTCGGCAACGCGGCCCCGATCGTCCGCGCGCCCTCCGCCACGATCCGCTCGGCGTGGTTGCCGTCGGCAAGCCACTCGCCGACCCGGCGGCTGACCTCCGCCGTCCGCATCTTTTCCGCGACGACTTCCTCGGACAGAAAGTTTTCCGTCACGAACTGCTCGAGACTTTCCGCCAAGCTGTCCTTGCGGGTCGGCACGATCGCGGTGTGCGGGATCGGCAGCCCGAGCGGCCGCCGGAACAGCGCGGTCACCGCGAACCAGTCCGCCAGCGCACCCACCATCGCCGCCTCGGAGGCCGCGTTCAGGTACGCCCAGCCGCCGCTGCCGTGCAGCGTCGCCACGTAGATCACCGCCGCGAGCACCAGCAGCGCCAATGCCACCGACCGCATCTGCCGCAGCCCACGCCGCCGTACCAGATCGGCAGCGCCCAACGTCATGGTCGCCATACCCCGATCTAACCAAGTCGGCGGTGACGAGACCCTCAGGCAAGCACCTGAGTCGACCCTCGACGTTCCATCAGACCGGAAATCAGCGCGAGGAACAGACCGGCGACCGCGAGGGCAGCACCCAGTCGGCTGGGCCACTCGTAGCCGTAACCGGCCGCGAGTACGGCCCCGCCGAGCCAGGCGCCGAGCGCGTTCGCGATGTTCAGCGTGGAGTGGTTGAGCGACGCGGCCAGCGACTGGCCCTCGTGCGCGACGTCCATCAGACGGGTCTGGAGCGCCGGCACCAGGATGCTCGCCGAGCACCCCATCGCGAACACTGCGACCAGCGCACCCGGCCGGCTCTGCGCGAGCCAGCCGAACGTCCCCAGTACGACGGCGACCGCCACCAACCCGCCGTACACGCTCGCCATCAGCGCGCGGTCCGCGAGCCGTCCACCAAGGACGGTGCCGACGGTCATGCCCACGCCGTACACGGCCAGCACGATCGTGACCGCGGACTCCGAGAAACCGGCCAGTTCCGTCATCGTCGGCGTGATGTAGGAGTACGTCGCGAACATCCCGCCGAAGCCGACCATCCCGACCAGTAAGGCCATCCACACCTGCGGTCGCGCCAGCGCGCTCAGCTCGCTCCGGACGTTGACGTCGCTGCCGACCGGCTGCGGCGCCACCCAGAACCAGACCGCGACCAGCGTCAGCAACCCCAGCACGCCGACCGCGAGGAACGGCACCTGCCACCCGAGCCGCTGGCCCAGCAGAGTCGTCAGCGGTACGCCGATGATGTTGGCGACCGGCAGCCCGACCATCGTCATCGACACCGCCCGCGCGCGCCGCTCGGGCGGCACCATCGACGAGCCGACCACGGCCCCGATGCCGAAGAAGGCACCGTGCGGCAGCCCGGACAAGAACCGCGCCGCCATCAGGAACTCGTAGCTCGACGCAACCGCCGACAGCACGTTGCCGGCGACGAAGACCGCCATCAGCCCGAGCAGCAACCGCTTCCGTCCGGTCCGCGCGCCGAGCGCCGCGATCACCGGAGCGCCGACCACGACGCCCAGCGCGTACGCCGAGACGACATGGCCGGCCGTCGGGATCGAGATGTGCACACCGTCCGCGATCTGCGGCAGCAGCCCCATCGTGACGAACTCGGTGGTCCCGATCGCGAAACCACCGGTCGCCAGCGCGAACAACGCCAGGCTGACGTGCCGCGCAGTACCGCGTGTGTCAGGAGTCACCGAACTTGTCACGCCTGATTGTTGCAGAGATCAGCAGGACCACCGCGAGGAGGGCGAAGACCGCGTTGCCGATCAGGTCGACCGTGTGGGGAGCCGCCAAGACCGGGTTCTCGGGGAACGCGTGCCAGGCGTAGGTCAGCAGGACGCCGCCCGCCACCGCCATCGCGTGCTTCTGCGTCCAGCCCGTACGCCGTGCGTAGCGCACCAGGAGGACTGCCGCCGCGGCGTCGATCGCGAGCATCACGGCCGCACCGAGCCAGCCGTTCTTCACCAGGTCGCTCGTCAGCATCCATCCCGAGCTGACCACCAGGCCTGCCACCGCGAACAGCCAGGCCGAGGGCACGGTGCCCGGAGTGCGACGCGGGGTCCGGCGGCCGACCCGTGCCGCGAGGACGACCAGGACGACGATGGCGACCGCGACGCCGGCGAACTGGGCCGGGGACGCGACGAACGAGTCCGTCCCGAGCTGGATGGCGGTCGTGGCGACGATGCCGACCACGAACAGGGCGGCGTACACGCTCAGGCCGATCTTCCCCAGCCAGGGCTCGCGCCGCCGTCGCGACATCGACTCGACCAGCACGATCGGCACCGTGATGCTCCAGATCGTGTGCAGTCCGAGCACGAAAACCGTCCACGGCGCGCCCATCCCGAGGAAGCCGATGTGGCCCGGGTCCAGCAGCCGCTGGTCGGCGTAGTTCGGGTTGAACAACGACTGAGTGGTGATGCCCTCCTCGAGGACGCCGTACGCGAGCGCCAGGATCACCACGCTCGGGTAACCCCAGCCGCGGCGCCGGACAACCTCCCGGATCAGTACGGCGCCACCGCCGTACAGCGGGGCCAGGCCGACCAGCGCGAACAGTGCGCTGATCGGGATGTTTCCGAGCAGGAACTCGGCGACCAGGGGCGACAGGAAGAACAGGCCGAGGGCGGGCAGACTCCGCTTCACGCTGCTGTGTTGGGGCGCGGTCACCACGTTCGTGTTCGTCATGTCCACAACTCTCGTGGCCGCGGGGCGGTCGTGCGGATGCGATCCGTCCGGATCCTGCGCTGACGGACGTCCGGCCCCGGGCCTGACGGATGTCATAGCTCAGGGTCCGGTCAGGGTCATTCTGCCTATACGGCGTATAGGGAATGTGTATTTAATGGTCGTCATGAGCGAGGTGACGACGAAGGACCGGATTACCGCGGCGGCGACGTACCTGCTGACCGAGCACGGTGCGGCCGGGGTGTCGATGCGGAAGGTGGCGGCCGCGGTCGGGATCACGCCGATGGCGATCTACCAGTACTTCGGCGACCGCGAGACATTGCTGAACGCGGTCGCGGACGCGGCGTTCGCCGAGCTGGTGCGGCGCTGGGAGTCGGCGGAACGCCCCGAAGCGGCGGACGCGCGAATGCGGGAGATGCTGATCGACCACGTCGACTTCGCGCTCGGTCAGCCGCGGCTCTACGACTACATGTTCATGGAGCGGCGGGACCAGGCGCGGAAGTTTCCGGCGGATTTCCGCGCTCGCAAGTCACCCACGCTCAACCTGGTCGCCGACGCGATCACCGCCGGCGTCGAGCAGAAACTGTTCCGCGCCGACGCGGACCTCTGGGAAACCAGTCTGCTGTTCGCCGCCCTCCTGCACGGCCTGATCCAACTCCACCACGGCGACCGCATCGGCATGCCAGACCCAGATTTCCGCGCCCTGTGCCTCCGCCTCGGCGAAAGGATGATCGATGAACTACGTCTCTAGATGGGTTGCGGTGGCAGCGGCCCTCGCGACAGGTGTGCTGTTGTACTTCGGGTCCGGCTTACACACGATTCCCACCCTGACCTGGCTCGCTCCCGTTCCGGTCTTTCTGGTAGCTCCTCGGCTTCGGGTGGGCGCGGCGGCCTTGACCGCCTTCGTGGGCTGGCTGCTCGGGCTCGCCAACCTTGCGCGATACCTGCTGAGTGATCTCGAACTGCCTGTGGTTGCGTTGGCTTTCCTGTTGCTGCTGGCTGGGGTGTTCGCGGGCACAGTGGTGTTCTTCCGGGGGCTTGTGGTGCGCGGGCATCCAGTGGTCGCGGCGTTTGCGGCGCCGGCTCTGTGGGCCGGGCTCGACTACCTGATCGCGACTGTGTCGCCGCACGGGGCATTCACGAGTCTTGCGTACACGCAGGTCGAAGTTGCTCCGGTCAACCAGATTGTGTCGCTGACCGGGCCTTGGGGTCTGAGTTTCCTGCTGTTTCTGCCGGCCGCGGTGATCGCCGCGCGCAAGGTCATGCTCGTCGGCGCTCTGGTGATTGTTGCCATTGGCACCTGTCTGTACGGCGTCGTCCGACTGCACGGGACGCCGGAGAGTCAGCCGGTGAAGATCGCTGTGCTGTCCGCGCAAGGCGCCGACGACGCGGGTTGGCCGAACGCGGGCGGACCGGCGATCCTCGATCGGTACCGCCCGATGATCACCCAGGCAGCCCAGGCCGGTGCGAAGATCGTGCTGCTGCCGGAGAAGATCGTCGATGTCGAGACGACGGACCTCCCGCGACTCTCCGGACAGTTCCAAACACTTGCTGACAGCAACAAGATCGAGCTGGTCGTCGGACTCACGGTGCTCGGCGACGGTGATCACAACCGCGCCCTGATCTTCCACCCGGACGCCACCGCGCCCACGGCGTACGACAAGCACCACCTGATCCCCGGGATCGAGCCGTACGCCTCGGGCGATCAGTTGGCGACGTACAACACCTGGGGTCTGATCATCTGCAAGGACATGGACTTCCCGGCGTTGGCCCGTCAGTACGGCAGGCTCGACGTGTCGCTCCTGCTCGTCCCGGCGCTCGACTTCGTCGGCGACGGCTGGCTGCACAGCCGGATGGCCATGCTCCGCGGTATCGAGAACGGCATCCCGATCGCCCGCGACGGCAGCCAGGGCCGCCTGACCCTGACCGACGCCAATGGCCGCATCGTCGCGGAGACCATCGCCCCGGCAGATGCTCCAGCCGTCCTGATCGGCGAGCTCCGAACGGGTATCGACAAGACGATCTACACCGCGTGGGGTGACTGGTTCGCCTGGCTGTGCTGCCTCGTGGCGCTGGCCGGGGCGCTGTGGTTGAGGTCCCGCGGTCGGCGTGAAAGCATCCGGCATGGCCAACTTCGGGGACTACCAGTTGCAGATCTACCTGCAGGGAATGCTGCAGGGGACGAAGCCGGAGATCACGACCGACCTGGCCCGGCTGGAGTCGCAGGCGGCCGCGAAGCTCCCGCTGGAAGCGATGGGGTACATCGTGCCGAGCGCCGGCGGCGGCGCGACCGCGCGCGCCAACCAGGCGGCGTTCGAGCGCTGGCGGCTGGCGCCCCGGATGCTCCGCGGCAGCACCGAACGTGACCTGTCCTGCACCATCCTCGGTACGGCGATGCCCGCGCCGGTCCTGGTCGCGCCGATCGGGGTCCAGACCCTCGCGCACCCCGACGGTGAACTGGCGACGGCACGGGCCGCCGACACCCTCGGCCTGACCTACACCCATTCGACCCAGGCGAGCCACGCGATCGAGCAGATCGAGGCGAGCAGCAAGTGGTTCCAGCTGTATTACCCGACCGACCGCGACGTCTGCCTCAGTTTCCTGCAGCGCGCCAAGGCCGCGGGGTACGCCGTACTCGTCGTCACGCTGGACACCGGGACGATCGGCTGGCGGCCGGCCGATCTGGACCGCGGTTTCCTCCCGTTCCTGAAGGGGGAGGGGCTGGCGAACTACTTCAGCGACCCGGTGTTCCAGTCGAAGCTGGCCAAGCCGATCTCCGAGGACCCCGGCGCGGCGGTGATGCTCTGGGCGCAGATCTTCCCGAACGTCGGGCTGGTCTGGGACGACCTGTCGTTCCTGCGCGACAACTGGGACGGCCCGATCGTTCTCAAAGGCATCACTGCGGTCGAGGACGCCAAGCTCGCGGCCGAGCACGGCGTCGACGGCATCGTGGTCTCGAACCACGGTGGCCGTCAGGTCGACGGCGCGGTCGCGTCGCTGGACGCACTGCCCGCGATCGCGGAGGCGGTCGGCGAGCAGGTGACGATCCTGTTCGACTCCGGCGTACGGACCGGATCGGATGCGGCGAAGGCGCTCGCGCTAGGAGCGAAGGCGGTGCTGTTGGGTCGTCCGCTGCTGTACGGCCTCGCGCTGGCCGGGCAGGCAGGTGTCGAGCATGTACTGCGGTGCTTCCTGGCCGAGCTCGACCTGACGCTGGCGCTGTCCGGCTACGCCAACCACCGCGAACTCAACCGCGACTCGGTGGTCCGCGCATGAAGGCAATCATCTTCGACCTCGACAACACCCTGTTCGACCACACGGGATGCGCCGTGCGAGGGCTCCGCAGCTGGCTGACGGAGCTCGGGATCACGCCGACCGACGAGCTGATCGCGGAGTGGTTCGTCATCGAGGAAGACCAGTTCAACCGGTTCTTGTCGGGAGAGCTCACCCACCAGGGGCAGCGGCGCGGACGGCTCCGCACCTTTCTCCCGGTGCTCGGTCGCCCGGTGCCGTCGACCGACGCCGAACTGGACGAGGTCTTCACCGGTTACCTTCAGCAGTATCAAGCCAACTGGATCGCGTACCCGGACGCGCGGCCCGCGCTGGAAGTTGCCCGAGGCAATGGTTGGCGGATCGGCGTACTCACCAACGGCAGCACGAAGCAGCAGAACGCGAAGCTGGCCGCGATCGGCCTCGCCGACCTGATCGACGTCGTCTGTACCTCGGAGTCGCTCGGTGTCAGCAAGCCCGCCCCCGAGGCGTACCTGCGGACCTGCGAGGCGCTGGGCGTCGAGCCGGCCGACGTCTTGATGATCGGCGACAATCTCGAGCTGGACGTGCTCGGTGCGCAGGCGGCCGGGCTGGCCGCGCGACACCTCGACCGCGCGATCGGGATGACGCTCACCCAGGTGGTCTCAGGTCGTCAGTAGCCGCGGGGCTGGGCGCTCGGTCCGGCATCCCTACGCCACGGGCCAGACTCCGCCTTGGTCTCCGGATGACTGGTTACGGCTCCTCTCGCCGGGGCGTACGGGTCGCGCCCGGCATCGTCCTGCCGGCCGGCGGGAAGATGCCGCGAGAGCCGATCGGCGAAGTCCTGCACAGCGGCGATCTTGTCGTCCTGGCTGGTGCGGACCGCCCAGGCCGAACCGGGGTGACGGTGCGGCACGACGACGGCGGAGTCGTAGAACTGCTCCGGCCGGAAGAAGTCCTCGGTGTCGTTCGGCCGGACGAGAAGATGCCGATCCGGATGCGACGATGTCTGGCCGATCCGATACCGGTGGCCGTCGTCGTAGCCATGGTCCTGATAGAAGTCCCGGCCGCCGTACTCATCCGGCCGACCGGGCTCGTCGCAGGCGGCCCGGACCGCGTTGACGAGGTCGCTGCCCTTGATCGGCCGATCGAAGTGCACGGTCTTCTTGATGATCGATTCGGCGCTCGGTCCGGAATCCCTGGGTGCTGGGCCGGGCTCCGCCTTCCCGTCCGATGGGCCGGCTACAGCGCCCCTGACCGGAGCGTACGGGTCGCGTGATCCTCCGCCCTGCAGTCCAGGGGGAAGATGCCGCGACAGGCCGTCGGCCAAGTTCTCCACCGCCTCGATCTCCCGATCTCTGGTGGTGCGGATCGCGTACGTCGTACCGCCGTGGTCGTGCCTCGCGACCACGGCCGAGTCGTAGAACTGCTCCGGCCGGAAGAAGTCCTCGGCGTCGTTCGGTGTGACGAGAAGATGCTCAGCCGGATGCATCGACCTCTGGCCGATCCGGTAGGTGTCCCCTTCGTTGTACCCGTGGTTCTGATAGAAGTCGCGGCCCGTGGCGGACCGCACCGCGTAGATCAGGTCACTGCCCTTGATCGGGCGTTCGAAGTGCACGGTCTTCTTGATGATCGATTCGGCGCTCTCAACCATGCTCGCAATCTGTCATGCGAATGGGTCATGGCCCCGGGGTGACGCTCAGGCGGCGCGCCGGGGGCGACTTGT
This sequence comes from Kribbella sp. NBC_00709, assembly GCF_036226565.1. Classification (GTDB taxonomy): domain Bacteria; phylum Actinomycetota; class Actinomycetes; order Propionibacteriales; family Kribbellaceae; genus Kribbella. The sequence continues at coordinate 2,032,133 of NZ_CP108996.1, read as the reverse complement.
GACGCCGTAGCCAACCACCGCGAACTCAACCGCGACTCGATCGTCCGCGCCTGACACAACGACGTACCGAAGAACGGGTAGTGGTATGCCTTCCGCCCAGTCGCAGGACGGTCTGCTACTGCTCGAAGCATCCAAGGTCCGCACCACTACCCGTTCGTCGGTACGCTGCGGATCGAGGATCGCATCTACCCTCGGTGGGGACGAGCTCTTCACCGGGTCTCTGCAGCACTACCAGGGCAGCTGGACCGCCTTGCCGGACGCGCGGCCCGCGCTGGAGGTTGCCCGAGGCAAGGGTTGGCGAATCGGCGTACTCACCAACGGCAGCACCGGACAACAGAACACGAAGCTGGACATGGTCGGCGCGCAGGGCGGCGCTGGATCGCACCGTGGGACAGACTCTGCCGAACCTGCTCGACCTCATGTAATCTCTGCTACAGAGATTGATGTCTCTGAAGCAATCATTACAGGAGGTCGCGGTGCAGAACGTGACGGCGCTGGTCCGGCGGTACGTCGACGACGGCCGGTTCCCGGGCGCCGTCACCGCGGTCGCCCGCCGCGACGAGGTCCTGTTGTTCGACGCGTACGGGCGTCGTGACGTTGAGCGCGACCACCCGATGCGCACGGACACGATCTTCCGGATCTACTCGATGACCAAGCCGATCGTGAGCCTCGGGCTGATGCAGCTCTACGAGGAGGGGCGCTTCCAGCTCGACGATCCGGTGGTGAAGTACCTGCCGGCGCTGGGGCGGCCGAAGGTGTACGACGACGGCGGCCTGCGGGAATCCGGTCGCGAGATGACCGTGCGGGACCTGCTGATGCACACCTCGGGCCTCGCGGCGCCGAACGGCAAGCACCCGGTCAGCCTGCTCTACCAGCAGGCCGGGCTGACCGGAATGGACTCGGATGCACCGCTGTCGGAGTTGCCTGGCCGGCTGGCCGGCCTGCCGTTGCAGGCCGATCCCGGCGCGCGCTGGATCTACGGCATCTCCACGGATCTCGTCGGCCTGCTGTGCGAGGTGATCGGCGGGCAACCGCTGGACGAGTACCTGCGGTCCCGCATCTTCGAACCGCTCGGCATGACCGACACCGGCTTTTCGGTGCCGGAGGCAAGCATCTCCCGGTTCGCGGCCTGCTACGGGTACGACGACGGCACCTTCAGGCTGACCGATGATCCGCGGACGAGCGCCTATGGCAAGCCGCGGACCTTCCTGTCCGGGGTGGCCGGTCTGGTGTCGACCGCGGGGGACTACCTGCGGTTCACCCGGATGCTCGCCGGCGGCGGCTCGCTCGACGGGACGCGGATCATCGGACCGCGGACGCTCCGCTTCATGACCGCCAACCACCTGCCGGGCGGTCAAGATCTCGCGGCGTTCGCCGACTTCGGTGGTGAGACGAAGCGGGCCGGCCAGGGCTTCGGTCTCGGGTTCGGCGTGCTGCTCGACCCGACCGTGGCGCAAACCATCGGCACACCCGGCGAGTACTTCTGGGGCGGCATGGCTTCGACGGCGTTCTTCGTCTCCCCGGCGGACGAGCTCGCCGTCGTGTTCCTCACCCAACTCCGCCCGTCCGCCAGCTACCCGATCCGTCGCGAGCTGCGAGCCGCCGTCTATGCGTCACTGGACGACTGACGTCATGCCACACGTGACGACGGACGACGGCTGTCGCCTGTGGACCGACATCAGCGGACACGGCCCATCCGTCGTTCTGGTGCATGGCGGTCCGGGCTGGTGGGACGTGTTCCACGACCTCGAGCTCCCCGGATTCACATTGCATCGTTGGGACCAACGGGGCTGCGGCCGGTCCGACCGCCGCGGACCGTACACGCTCGACCGCTTCGTCGCTGACGTGACCACCATCGCCGGGCCCGAGCCGCGCATCATCATCGGTCACTCCTGGGGAGCCTCGCTGGCCTTGGAGTATGCGCAAGCACATCCCGACACCGTGTCCCGCTTGGTGCTGGTGTCGTCGGTCGGCCTCGACGGTCCGCCGGCCGACTATCGCGCCCGGGTCGCCGAGATCCTCGCCGAGACTTCGGAGGACGATCCATGGATCGCGCAGATCTCCGTGAACATCGCCGACCGGGCGACGGCATTGGACTCTTCCCGGCGGTTGAACACGCCTTGGTTCGAGCCCAATCGGTTTTGTGCGGACGCCTTGCTCGCCGAGTTGAAGGCGGTGCCCGACCGGGCCGGGCGCTGCGGGCGCGTTGTCGTACCGACATTATTGGTGCATGGCGCGGATGACCTGCGGCCGCCGTACGTCACCGACAGCTTGCTGGAGGCGTTGCCCAACGCGGAACGGGTAGTGCTCGACGGCGTCGGGCACTACCCGTGGTTGGAGGACCCGGACGGCTTCCAGAAAGTCGTCCGGGAGTTCCTCGCTAGTTGATCGTCCAGGTGTCGGCGCCGGTCACCAGAGCCTGCAGGTCGCCGGTGCCCTGGGCCTCCTGGGCGGTGGTGATCTGCTGACGGACCAAGTCGTCGTACGCCGGGCGGTCGACCGAGCGGAACACGCCGATCGGGGCCTGGTGCAGGACACCCGCATCGGTCAGACGCGAGAGCGCGAACGCGTACGCCGGGTCGTCCGTGTGCGCGTCGTGGATGACCAGATCCGCCTCGCCGCCGGGCAGGTCCGCGACCTCCCGGACGGCCAGAGACGCGAAGCCGTCGCGGACCACGCCGAGGTGCCCGTCCGTGCCGAAGCGGATCGGCTCGCCGTGCACCAGCGGGATGATCGCGTCGTCGCGGGTCTCCGGGTTCTTGATCGCGTCGAAGGCGTTGTCGTTGAAGATCGGGCAGTTCTGGTAGATCTCCACGAACGCCGTGCCGCGGTGCTCGGCCGCCGCGCGCAGCACCGACGTGAGGTGCTTGCGGTCGGAGTCCACCGTGCGGGCCACGAACGTCGCCTCCGCTCCGAGCGCCAGCGAGACCGGGTTGAACGGATTGTCCACCGAGCCCATCGGCGTCGACTTCGTCACCTTGCCCGGCTCCGACGTCGGCGAGTACTGGCCCTTGGTCAGGCCGTAGATCCGGTTGTTGAACAGCAGGATCTTCATGTTCACGTTGCGGCGCAGCGTGTGGATCAGGTGGTTGCCGCCGATCGACAGCGCGTCGCCGTCACCGGTGACGACCCACACACTGAGGTCCGGCCGCGACACCGCGAGGCCGGTCGCGATCGCCGGCGCACGCCCGTGGATCGAGTGCATGCCGTACGTCGACAAGTAGTACGGGAACCGGGACGAGCAGCCGATCCCGGAGACCATCGCGACGTTCTCGCGCTTGATCCCGAGCTCGGGCAGGAAGCCCTGGAACGCCGCGAGTACGGCGTAGTCGCCGCAGCCCGGGCACCAGCGGACCTCCTGGTCCGACACGTACTCCTTGCGGTTCTGCGGCTCGGTCGCGACCGGTACGCCGCGCAGGCCACCGGGCAGACTCGGCAGGCCGAGGTCGACCGTGCTCATCGTGCTCCCTCCGACTCGTGCAGTTGGCCATTGGACTGACCGTTGGCCCGGCCGTTCGGCTCGGTGCGCAGCGCCTCGCCGTGCGTCAGGCCGGCAGCGGCCGAACCGAGGTGACGGGCGTCGTCGTCGATGCCGGCGGTCTCCTCGACCAGGTTGCCGATCACCTCCGCCAGCTCCGCGGCGCCGAGCGGCATCCCGCGAACCTGCGCGTAGGAGACGACGTCGACCAGGTACTTCGCCCGCAGCAGCATCGCCAGCTGGCCGAGGTTCATCTCCGGAACCAGGACCTTGTCGTAGCTGCGGAGCAGGTCGCCGAGGTTCGACGGGAACGGGTTCAGGTGCCGCAGGTGCGCCTGCGCGACCTTCCCACCGACCGTGCGGACCCGGCGGACACCGGCGCCGATCGGGCCGTACGTCGAACCCCATCCGAGCACCAGCACCTTCGCCGTACCGTCGGGGTCGTCGACCTCGATCGGCGGGATCGACCGGGCGACCGCGTCCACCTTGGCCTGGCGGGTGCGGATCATCAGGTCGTGGTTGGCCGGGTCGTAGGAGATGTTGCCGGTCTTGTCCTCCTTCTCCAGACCACCGATCCGGTGGTCCAGGCCCGCCGTACCCGGGACGGCCCAGGCACGGGCCAGGGTCTCCGGGTCGCGCAGGTACGGGAGATAGGTGGGCTCGCCCTTGTCGTTGGTCGCGTTCGGCTCGAGGGTGAAGTTCGGGTCGATCGTCGGGAGGTCGGCGACGGCCGGGATCTTCCACGGCTCGGAACCGTTCGCCAGGTAGCCGTCGGACAGCACGATCACCGGCGTGCGATAGGTGATCGCGATCCGGGCCGCCTCGACCGCGATCGCGAAGCAGTCCGCGGGGGACTGGGCCGCGAGTACGGGCAGCGGCGCCTCGCCGTTGCGGCCGAACATCACCTGCAACAGGTCGGCCTGCTCGGTCTTGGTCGGCATACCGGTCGAAGGACCGGCGCGCTGAATGTCACAGACGACCAGCGGCAGCTCGAGCATCACGCCGAGACCGATCGTCTCGGACTTCAGGCTGATCCCCGGACCGGACGAGGTGGTCACGCCGAGCGCGCCGCCGAACGACGCACCGAGCGCCGCGCCGACACCGGCGATCTCGTCCTCGGCCTGGATCGTGGTGACGTTGAACCGCTTGAGCTTGGACAGCTCGTGCAGTACGTCGGACGCCGGGGTGATCGGATACGCACCGAGGACCAGCGGCAGCCCGGCCCGCTGGGCGCCCGCGACCAGGCCGTAGGCCAGCGCGAGGTTGCCGGAGATGTTCCGGTAGGTGCCGGCGGCCATGCGGGCCGGCTTCACCTCGTACCGGACCGAGAACTCCTCGGCCGTCTCACCGAAGTTGTAGCCCGCGCGGAAGGCCGCGATGTTCGCGTCCCGGATGTCCGGCTTGCTCGCGAACTTGGTCTCCAGGAACGTGATCGTCGACTCGACCGGCCGCTGGAACAGCCAGGACACCAGGCCGAGCGCGTACATGTTCTTCGCCCGGGACGCGTCCTTGCGGGTCAGCCCGAACTCCTTGACCGACTCCACCGTCATGCCGGTCAGGTTGAGCGGGATCAGGTGGTACGCGTCAAGCTCGCCGGTCTCCAGCGGATTCTCGTCGTACCCGATCCGCTTCAGGTTGCGGGCGGTGAAGTCCGCGGTGTCGACGATCAGCGTGGCGCCGCGCGGGACGTCCTTGAGGTTCGCCTTCAGGGCCGCCGGGTTCATCGCGATCAGCACGTCGGGCGCGTCGCCCGGCGTGAGGATGTCGTGGTCGGCGAAGTGGAGCTGGAAGGACGACACTCCCGGCAGGGTTCCGGCTGGTGCCCGGATCTCGGCTGGGAAGTTGGGCAACGTCGACAGATCATTGCCGAACGATGCTGTTTCCGCGGTGAACCGGTCCCCCGTGAGCTGCATCCCGTCGCCGGAATCGCCGGCGAAGCGGATCACCACGCGGTCGAGCTGCTTGACCTCGATGGTCACTGTTCTTTTCATCTCCAAGTCGAAGCTTGGGTCGTCCGGCCGCCTTGTGGGCAACAGGCCGATCCCCCCGTCAGGGCGATAACCCCAATATTAGTTCGCCCTTAGAACAGAACCATGCGGAAGCCCCGGTGGTCCACAGCCTGGGACGCGGTGTTAACGGGTCGTTGGGTCAGGTACGGACGAAACCTTCCAGTGTCACACTCCGCAGCGGCTCGCTTGCGATCCGAAGTGAGAACCGGCAGGGTGTCGTCATCAAGCTGTGACTTCAAGGAGTTGTTTCATGCGTCGTGTGCTGGTCGGACTGCTGACGTTGCTGCTCGCGGGGTGCGCGGCGCCGATCGCCCCGGCGGACAGCGCGCTGAGTCTCGGCAGTACGGCGTCCGCGGCCGTCGTGGCGACGCGGACCGCGAAGATCGCGAGCATCCGGACCACGGACGCGACCAAGGGCGTGATCACGGTCGTCGGGACGCTCACGCCGGCGCCGGCGGCCGGGACGCGGATCCCGCTGCATCAATGGGTCCCGTCGCTGAAGCGGTGGCAGGAGGTCGCGCACGGGTACTCGTCCGGCAGCAGCGTGACGATCATCACGGTCCAGCCCGGGTCCATCCGGACGTACCGGATCGCGGTCGGTGCGCAGGCGCCGTACGCCGCGGCGATCTCGCCGATGATCAGCTTCAAGCACTACGTGTGGCGCGGGATGTTCAAGAAGGGCCTGGCCGCCGCGGGCGGAGCGGGTCAGCCGCAGTTCACCGTCGTACCGCCGAAGGAAGGGCCGCGGCGGGCCGAGGCGGATCTGCTGGCCAACCAGGGCGGGTACGTGTGGGGCGAGGTGGACTCGACCGGCTGCCGCTACGCGCGGATCTGGCTCGGCAACCTGACCGACGGTCTGGTGCGGGTGTCGCTGCACAACGAGACGACGGCGATGACGTCGATCCGGATGCAGCAGGAGACCGAGACCTGGCTGAACTACGACATCTCCGGGGTGACCCGGCTCCGGCTACAGGTCGCGGACATCCGGTCCGGGTACGGGCCGTACGTTTCGATCGACTCGCTCCTGCTCTGCACGAACTAAGCTGCTGCCTGTGTCGGACAGCTATGGCGTCGTCGCCGCGGTGGTCGCGCTCGGCCTGGTCGGGCTGATCGGCGCGTTCGCGCTGAACAAGGCGCTGACTGTCACGTATCCGACCGAGGGAAAACTCAAGACCTACGAGTCCGGCGTCGACCCGGTCGGCGAGGGCTGGGCCCAGGTCCACATCCGGTACTACCTGTTCGCGTACCTCTACGTGATCTTCGCGGTCGACGCGATCTACCTCTTCCCCTGGGCCACGATCTTCACCACCCTCGGCTACGCCACCCTGATCGAGATGTTCATCTTCCTGGCGTTCGTAGCCGTAGGCCTCCTCTATGCCTACCGCAAGGGCGTCCTCCGCTGGACTTGAGCTAGTCGCGGGCGAGTGCGGCCGCGATCGCCCAGTCCTGCGCGCCCACGCCCACGGATTTGAAGACCGTGCGGCCTTGTGGCGTTGGCGGGACGGAAAGGGCGGCGCCGAGCTCGACCAGGTCTCCTTCGGACAGGACACCGGAGGTGACGGCGTCGATGATCTCGCCGGACTCTTCGAGGGCGGCCTCGCGTTGGTCGACCAGGACTGTGGATGCGGTGGCGAGGAGGTTGCGGGGGAGTTCGCGCATGGTGGGGCGGAAGGCGCCGATGGCGTTGACGTGGACGGTGGCGGGGAGGGCGTCGGCGTCGAAGAGCGGGGTGGTTGAGGACGTGGCGCAGCAGATGATGTCGGTGTCGGCGATTGCCTCGTCGACGCTCGTGCCCGCGGTGAACTTCACGTCGGGGAACTCGTCGCCCAGTTGCCGGGCAAGGGCAGTGGCGCGGTCGGCCGAGCGGCCGGTCACGGTGACGTCGGCAATGCGTCGTACGGCGAGAACCGCGCGAACCTGGTCGGGCGCCTGAGCGCCCGTCCCGATCAGCGCCAGCCGGGACGCGTCCGCGCGGGCGAGCAGGTCGGTCGCGACGCCGACGACCGCGCCGGTCCGCAAGGTGGTGATCGAGCCGCCGTCGGCGACCAGCTGTTCGCCGTTCCCGGTCCAGATCACGGTCGCGCGGATCGCCGGTACCTGGTCGAGGGCGATCCCGATCTTCTTCACCACCGCGGTCCCGGTCGGCGTGTGGTACGCCGACATCACCAGCACCGTCCCGTCCCCGAAGATCTGCCGCGGCGGCAGCACGAAGTTCCCGGCCGCCAGCTCGCGGAACGCGTCCCGCACCGCAGCGACCGCCGCAGGCATCGGAACCAGCCGGCGGACATCCTCAGCAGAAAGAACCTTCACCGGCCCGAGCATATTCTGATGCGATGGATCTGCACCGTGACGCGATCGTGGCCGATGGGCACAACGACCTGTTGATGCTGGTGGCGCGGCGGCCCAAGGAGGTTTGGCCGGCGTACTTCCGGGAGCAGTGGCTCCCGCAGTTGCGGGACGGCGGGATCGACGTACAGGTCCTGCCGGTGTTCATCGACTCGGAGTTCCTGCCCGAGGGTGCGCTTCGCGAGACACTGCGGATGATCGAGGCCGCGCACCGGATCACCGCGGCGAACTCCGACGAGGTCGCGCTGTGTACGGCGCCTGGCGACATCGAGGCCGCGACCGCCGCGGGCAAGATCGCGCTGGTGCTCGCGCTCGAAGGCTGCCCGCAGATCGACACCGACCTCGAACTCCTGCAGACGCTGCAGCGGCTCGGCGTACGGATGGTCTCGTTCACCCACTTCGGGCGCAGCGCGCTCGGCGACGGCTCCGGTGAGGACGCGACCGGCGGCCGGCTGACGAACGCCGGCGTCGAGGCGGTGGGTCTGCTCGAGGAGCTCGGCGTACTGATCGACGTCTCGCACGTCGGCCGCGCCGGGGTCGAGCACATCCTCGAACTGGCGACCAAACCGGTGGTCGCGTCGCACTCCAGTGCGTTCGCGCTGCGGAAGCACCACCGCAACCTGACCGACGAACAGTTGCGCGCGATCGCCGCGACCGGTGGCGTGGTCTGCGTGAACTTCTTCGCCGGCTTCCTGACCACCGACGAGAAGCCGACCGTCGACCACCTCGCCGACCACATCCTGCACATCCTCGACGTCGCCGGCGAGGACCACGTCGGCCTGGGCAGCGACTTCGTCGCGGAGGTGTTCGGCGAGAAGATCCCCGCCTGCGACCGCCCGGTCGTCATCCAGGGCCTCGACGCCGAGCTGTACGTCCCCGGCCTGGAAGGCCCGGCCGGGATGCCGCTCGTCACCGACGCCCTGCTGCGCAGGGGCTTGCCCGAAGCAACGATCCGCAAGGTCCTCGGCCACAACCTGGTCCGGGTTCTCTCATCCAAGGAGTGACAAACGTGCAGAGCTGGCTCGACCAGAACCTCGCCCGTCTGATCGACAAGTACGGCGTGCCGGCCGCGTCGATCGCCGTCCTCGCCGACGGCGAGGTGAGTACGGCGGCGGCCGGGGTCCTCAACCAGAACACCGGGGTCGAGGCGACGGTGGACTCGCTCTTCCAGGTCGGCTCGATCACCAAGTTGTGGACGACCACGCTGATCATGCAGTTGGTGGGGGAGGGCAAGCTCGATCTCGACCGTCCGGTCCGCGAGTACCTGCCCGGCTTCAAGCTCGCCGACGAGACAACGGCCGCGGCGGTCACCCCGCGGCATCTGCTGACCCACACCAGCGGCTTCTCCGGCGACGCGTTCATCCCGACGTCGCGCGGGGACGACGGCGTCGAGCTGTTCGTCCGCGACGTCGTACCGGGTCTGGCGCAGGAGGTTCCGCTCGGCGCCGGGTACTCGTACAACAACGCCGGCTTCGTCGTCCTCGGCCGGATCGCCGAGGTACTGCGCGGGAAGCCCTTCCACGAGCTGATCCGCGAACACATCGCCGTACCGCTGGAGCTCGGGCACGTCGCGACTCTTCCGGACGAGGCTCTGCTGCATCGGGCCGCGGTCGGGCACGTCACGCCGCGGCCGGGCGCACCGCTGGAGGTCGCGCCGGTGTGGAGCCTGGTGCACGCGATGGCGCCGGCCGGGTCGTTGCTGGCGATGAGTGCGAGCGATCTGATCACCTTCGGCCGGGCCTATCTCGACGCGACACTGCTCGATCGGACGACGATCGATCGCCTGTGGGAGGCCCAGGTCGACGTGCCGCCGACCGGTGGCGATCTGCGGCAGGTCGGCCTGGGCTGGATGATCTTCGACAGCGAGCACGGCCCGTACTACGGTCACGACGGCGGCACGGTCGGGCAGTCCGCGTTCTTCCGGCTGGTGCCAGACCGGGGCGTGGCCGTCGTACTGCTGACCAACGGCGGCAGGGTCTCGGCGCTGTACGACGAACTGATGGGTCATGTCCTCCGCGAGACGGCCGGTGTCGAGCTGGCGACGCGACCGGTCCCGCCCGCGGAGCCGGCCGAGATCGACCTGGACCTCGTCGTCGGGCGGTACGAGGGCGTGTTGTTCCGCGCGACCGTCAGCGTCGAGGACGGCGAGATCTGGCTGGTGGACGAGGCGGTGACCGACGACGCGAAGGTGCTGCTACCGGAGCCGGAGCGTTTCCGGCTGGTCGCGCTGGACGAGTCGCGGCTGATCGCGGCCGAGGCCGAGCACGGGATGCACGAGGTGATGACGTTGATGGAACCGGTCGCCGGCCGCGCGACGTACCTGTTCCGGGGTGGACGCCTCAGCCCGCGTGGTGACTGATTGTAGTCGTTGCGGGAAGGGCCCAAGTCGTTGCCTGGTCACCGTTTGTGATTGCAGTGAGCAACAAACACGAGTTTCAAGCGAGCGGCCTAACGGTATGCGTACGAACGGTCGCCAAGTGGTGAGTTCGGGGCTATGGTGATTACTCGGGGGAACGGGGCGAATACCTGGTGGTGAGGCTATGTCTTGGCAACTCTGGGTGGTCATTGCACTCGCTGCGGCCGGGCTGGTGCTGTTGGCTGCAGCGCGAATGCGGCACGCCCGTAAGGTCTTCGACGACATCACCGATCTCGCTCGCCCGATCCACCTGACGCCGCGCGTCACAGCTGACGACCTGGCCCGGGCGCGCGCACGGCACGCTCGCCCCGAGCCGGCTCGCCGCCGTAGGCACGGCTAGTCGGCGTCGAGCAGTCCGTCACGACGCGCGACCGCCGCGGCCTCGGTCCTGGAGCGGACGCCGAGCTTCGCCAGGATGTTCGACACGTGCACGCTGACGGTCTTCTCGCTGATGTACAGCTCGCGTGCCAGCTGCCGGTTCGTCCGGCCCTCCGCGAGCAACCGCAGTACTTCGGTCTCCCGTGACGTCAGCGCACTGGCACCGCCGGTGTCGCCGCCGCCGGTCTCGTCCAGCAGCGGCTTCGCCTGCAGTTCACGACCGACCTCGGCGGCCAGCGCGGTCTGCTCGTTCGCTTCGGCGACCCGGCCTGCGGCTCGCAGCGCCGCCGACAACCGGACCCGTGACCACGCCTGCTCGAACACGTACCCGTACCCGAAGGCGTCCGTGGTCCGCTCCCAGGCAGAGACATGCTCCTCCGGCGTCGGCGCGTCGACCCCGGCCAGCCACCGCAGCCGCTCCCACTCCGACTCGAGCCGCGCCAGCCATGCGAGGCCTTCAGTGCCCATCAACCGCCCCGGCGGCAGCCCCTTCTCCGCGGTCGCCTGCCCGAGGGCAACCAGCTCCGCGCCGCGCGAGACCAGCTCCGCGGCCGCCGACGGCTCACCGACCGCACGGTGGCACAGCAACTGCAGCCCGAGCGTCGAGAACCGGATCCGCCCCAGGAACCACTCGGTCTGGAACACGTCGGCGCACAGCGCGGACACGTCGGTGATCAGCTTCTCCGCCTCGGCCGGGCGATCCAGCTGCCGGTACGCATCCACGGCCGGCTGCAGCCCGATGATCGGCAGCATGACGTCGAGATCCCACCACTTCCGCGACATCTCGAACTCTTCCGCGACCGCGGTGTCACCCCGTCCGCTGCGGACCGAGAACTCGACCGCCCGCAGCGCCGCAGCGGCCGCCGCCGGTGTCATCGAATCCGTCCGGGCCGTCGCGCTCGCGTCGTCCCACTCGCCGAGCATGAACTGGGTCAACGCCAGCATCCGCCGCGCGTCGAACCCGTACGCCGCCCACTGCCGTCCGAGCTCACCGGCCCGCTTCGCCGCGAACGACAGCGCTGCCTTCGCGTTCAGCAGGTCGCCCTGCTCGTAGTGCGTCGACCCGAGCAAGAACCGGCTGCGGACCTCGGCGGCGGGATCGCCGGTGAGTTGCGCGCGTACGGCGGCTTCCTCGAGCTGCTTCGCCGCCGTCTCCGGATCGCCGGCCCGGCGCCTGAGCTGAGCGAGCGTGATTCCGGCGTCGCTGGCGGCCGACTCCTGACCGGCCTCGCGGGCGATCTCGAGCGCCCGGTGCGCCCAGCGCTCCGCCTCCATCGGCCGGCCCAGCGCGTCGGACACCCGCGCGTACAGCGAGGCGACCTGCGCCTTGAACACGCTGGACGGCTCGTCGTGGACCAGCTTCAGCGCCTGCGAGACCGCCTCGCTCGCCTCTTTGTCCTGGTCGATGATCAACGCGATATCGGCCAGCGGCAGGAGGAGCTCGGCCCGCTGCAGCTTCGGCGCGTCAGCCGGCAGATCGGCCAGCGCCTTCCGGAGCAGCTTGAGCGCCCGCAGATGCTGCGAGGACAAGGTGGCCGCCGTCGCCGTGTCGACGATCAGCCAGGTCTTGTCGACCGTGCTCGTCGGTGCGGCGTTCGGGAAGAGCTCGAGCGCCATCTCGTAGTGCTTCAGCGCCTCCTGCGGCGCGGCGACCGACAACGCTTCCTGGCCGGCCCGGACCCGAGCCTCGAACGCGGTGGCCAGGTCGTGCGACCGGGTGGCATGCCCGGCCAGCTCGGCCGCGGTCCCCGCGACGGTCTTGTCCTCCAGCGCCTGCACGTACGCCGCGTGCTCGCGCACGCGCTCGCCCGGCAGCAGATCGTCGTACACCGCCTCGGCCAGCAGGGCGTGGCGGAAGTAATACCGGTCGTTGGTCGGTACGTCGATGATGTGCGCGTCGATGAGCTCGCGGAGGGCGTCGTCGAGCTCGCGATCCGGCAGCTTGGCGACCGCGGTCAGTAGATCGTGCGGGACGCGCCGGCCGGCGACCGCGATCACGCGGGCGACCTGCCGCGCGTCGTCCGACACCGGGTCGAGGCGGACCAGCAGCAGATCGGCCAGATCGGGCGGCACGGTATCGCCGTCGCCCATCGAGGCCGCGGCGGCCAGCTCCTCGGTGAAGAACGCATTCCCGCCGGCCCGCTCGAGGATGCGACGCTCCTCGATCGCGGACAGCGGCTCGGTCAGCAGCGAATGCAGCAGGGTGCGCGCCTCGTCGGCGTCGAGCGGGAGCAGATTCACCCGGCGTACCCGAGGGTTGCGGGACCACTCGGCGATCGGCCGGCGGAGCGGGTGCCGACGGTGCAGGTCGTCGCTGCGGTACGACACGACCAGGGCCAGGCGCTGCGAGGTCAGCCGGGTGATCAGGAAACCGATCAGGTCCCGGGTCGAGTCGTCGGCCCAGTGCGCGTCCTCGATGATCACCAGGAGCGGCTCGCTGGTGGACAGCGCGGTGAACGCGCCGAGGACCGCGTCGAACAGCGCGGCCCGGTCCAGCTGGCCCTCCTGCGGAACCGGCTGCGCGCTGAGCAGACGGTGGGCGGGGAGCAGCCGGCCGATCGCCGGGAAGTTGGTCAGCACGCTCTCGACGAGGTCGGGCCGGTCACCGGCCAGGCGGCCGAAGATCTCCGAGAACGGCTGGTACGGCAGGCCGGCGTCACCGAAGTCGGTGCAGTGCCCGACCAGCACGCCGAAACCGCGCTCGTGCGCGCCGGTGGCCACCTCGTCCAGCATCCGGGTCTTGCCGACGCCGGCGTCGCCGGACAGCAGTACGGCGCCGGCGCGACGCGTTTTCGCGTCGTCCACGGCGCTCAGCAGGGCAGCCATCTCGGTCGAGCGGCCGACGAGAGGTGTCGAATTCCAGGGCACGTCGTCCATCTTCGCCCCTGGAGCCGACACAAATCGACGGCATCCCGTCCGCTGAGCCCCGGATGGGGACTTTGAGGGTAAGAGAGCGCCGTCCCTGATCGCGTGATCAGGGACGGCGGCTGGGGCGGTCATCGGGCCGTGGTGGGTCGGAGAGCCCGGCGCGAGTGCCGCGGCTCGGGCTGCTGCGAACCCTTCGCCGCGCGCTGCCGGCGGGTCGCGGACCGGAACTCACGCTTGGTCCGCTCCAGCCGGTACGCCGTCTCCGCCTTGATCGAGTCTGGACTCAGAGGAGTACTGAACATGGTTTCCCTCCCTTCAGGCTTTCCGGCCGAACAGGTGGCTGATGGTCCGGCGGGCCCCGGTGCTCCGGTGCTGCCGGAAGTCGCGGCTGAGACGCTCCCTGCGGTAGGCGACCTCTGCCTTGACCGATTCGTTCGTGTACATGTCTTCCTCCGTCTTTCGGTGCCAGCTCCTTGCTGACAGGTACCAATCTGCTCGTCTGAGGTAGCCCCGCACATCGGAACTCCTCCCTATCCCCGAGCGGGGTGGAGCCTTAGGCGGCCTTAGGGGGTCCTAGGCGGTGCCCAAGAGCCCCGAAGTGAGCGCCGAAAAGAAGGGGCGCGGCCGGCTCCGAAGAGCCGGCCGCGCCGTGGGGAGGGGGCCTGGGGCGGTGACCGCGCGGTCACATCGCCGGACGGGCACGCAGCTCGGGCGCACAGGGCGCGGGCGGCTGCTGCTTGAGCTTGCGCTGGAACCAGAACGGACGCTGGTACTCACGCCGCATCCGCTCCTGCCGATACTTCATCTCGGCCCGCACCGCGTCGGTCGAGTACATGAACATGATCTCCTCCGAGCTCCTGTCGATGACTAGACAGTGCGCCCCTGAGGAGGCCCCTCACATCCGCACAACTCCCTATGCCCGAGGCAACCAATGCCTTAGGCGGCCGGTACGTCGGCTCAGCTGCGGTACGACAGGCTCAGTTCGTAGTGGTCCGGGTCCAGGAGTTCGTCGGCGTACTCGGCGAAGCGGTCGTCGGCGGTCCAGCTGGTGCGGGTGGTGTGCAGGAACCAGGTGCCGTGGGGGCGCCCCAGGTGGCCGGCCTCGACGGGCGTGAGGGGGCGGCCGCGGAGGCGTTGTTCGCAGTGGTCCAGGTACAGGCCGGCGCGGTTGAGGGTGACGCTGATCGAGCCGTTGTCCAGGCCGCGTTCGGGCAGGTCGCGGAGTGCGTCGAGTGCGGGGATGCGGCTGCGTTCGAGCGAGATCGCCGTACCGTCCGTCAGTTGCCGGACGCGCTCGATGACGACCACCTCGGCCGACTCGAGGCCGAGCTTCGAGGCCAGCGCCGGATCGTCCTCGCGTTCGATGCGTACCGTCCGCATCCGGGTCTCCACGCCCTGCTCCGACAGCGCATGCGTCCATCCGAGCCGTCCGTCCAGGGCCCGCCCGTCGAACAGCACGTACGACCCTTTGCCGGTGTGCGTGGCGATCAGCTCGTCCTCGGCCAGTACGGCGAGCGCCGCGCGGACCGTGTTCCGACTGACCGAGAAGCGTTTCGCCAGCTCCACTTCGCCCGGCAGTTGTGCACCACGCCGTACGACGCCGGACTTGATCTCCCGGGCGAGCACCCGCGCGACCCGCTCGTGTTTCAGGGTGATCCGGCGCATCACCGCAACTGCTCCACGCTCACGATCTCGATCATCGGCGCGTACAGGCGCATGATGTCGAGCGCCTTGCGGTGGTTGTCGTCCGTCGAGCCGGCGCACGCCTCCTCGACCACCTGGACCTGGACGCCGGCGTCGACCGCGGCCAGCGCCGTACTGATCACGCAGCAGTCCGTGGTCACGCCGCCCAGCACCAGCCGCCCGTCCGCTCGGGCCGCGAGCTCCGGACCCCAGGCGCCGAAGGTGGTCTTGTCCAGAGTTCGAGCTCCCTTGAACTCGTCGACGAGCTGGTAGTCGTCCGCGTCCGGCGGCTGTAACGCGAACGGGAAGGTCTCGTAGTACGGCACCCAGGCACCGAACGGTTTCTCCGGCGCCACGAACCGGGTGAAGACGACGTCCGAGCCGAACAGCGAGATCAACTGCTTCGTCGGTTCGATCACCCGCCCGAAGTCCGGCGTCGCCCAGCCGGACTCCGGGTCCGCGAAGATCCGCTGCAGGTCGATGAGGGCCAGCACCATCAGGCGGTCGCCTCCTGCCGGCGTACGGCGGCCGCGCGCCCGAACCACTGCACGAGGAAACCGATCACGAGCGCCGCGAGCACGCCGAGGTTCGCGTACGCCCACGCGCCCTCCTTGCCACCGAGGCCGAACGCGCCGAGCAAGTAGCCCTGCCAGGTCAGCCACGACGCCAGCGTGTTCGTGACGAGTCCCCAGCCGATGCCGGTGGCAACGAGCATTGTTGCCACCGGCAGCCATTGCACGTCGCCGTAGCGCCCGGTCGTTTTGTACAGGTCGTCCTCGGCGTAGTCGCGCTGCCGGGCAACGATGTCCGCGAGCATGATCCCGCACCAGGCCGCGATCGGTACGCCGAGCGTGATCAGGAAACCCTGGAACTGCCCGAGGAAGTCGCCGCCGTAGAACACGACATAGATCGTCCCGCCGATCATCACCACACCGTCGATGAACGCCGCGACGTACCGCTTGACCGGGAGCCCGAGGGACAGCAGGGCCAGCCCGGACGAGTAGATGTCGAGCACAGCGCCACCGACCAGTCCGAGCACCGCCACGATCACGAACGGCACCAGGAACCACGTCGGCAACGCCTCCGCGAGCGCACCGATCGGGTCGCCGCCGATCGCCTTGCTCAGATCCGGCGACGAACCCGCGAGCAGCAGACCGAAGATCAGTAGTACGACGGGAGCTACCGAGCCGCCGAACGTCGTCCAGCCGACCACGCCGCGACTCGACGCCCGGCGCGGGAGATACCGCGAGTAGTCCGCGGCCGCGTTCACCCAGCCGAGCCCGAAGCCCGTCATCAGGAAGACCAGCGCGCCGATCACCGCCTGCGCGGAACCGCTCGGCAGCGCGGACACCGTGCTCCAGTGGATCTGGTCGGCGACCAGGATGATGTAGACGACCGTGAGTACGCCGGTGACGACGGTGATGATCGTCTGCGCCCGCATGATCAGGTCGAAACCGAGTACGCCGCAGGCAACCGTCAGCAGACCGACCACGACCAGCGCGATCACCTTGGTCAGGCTGCCACCGCCCCAGCCGAGCCGCTCGAAAACGGTTGCCGTCGCGAGCGTCGCGAGGATCGTCAGCACGGTCTCCCAGCCGACGGTCAGCAGCCAGGACACCAACGACGGAAGTTTGTTGCCCCGGACACCGAACGCGGCACGGCTGAGCACCATCGTCGGCGCCGACCCGCGCTTGCCGGCGAGCGCGATCAGTCCGCAGAGCAGGAACGAGAAGACCACCCCGATCACGCCGGCGATCACCGCCTGCCAGAACGAGATTCCGAACCCGAGCGCGAACGCACCGTAGCTCAGGCCGAGCACGGAAACGTTCGCCCCGAACCACGGCCAGAACAGCTGACTCGGGCGGCCCTTCCGGTCCGCGTCGGCGATCACGTTCAGCCCGTTGCTCTCCACCGAGAGCGCGCGGGACTGCTGCACCTCGAGCCGATCAGCCATGGTGTCTCCCCACCGGAGTGGACCTGTTCAGTCCTGTTCAATCACGGTAAGCCCGGCCGGTCGGGTGGTCAACAATGAATGCCATGGAGCTCAGCGCAGAGGTCGACGGGTTCAGGCTGGCGTACGAACGAGACGGCGAAGGTCCCGCCGTCGTGCTGCTGCACGGTTGGCCGGGGGACCACACCGACTACAGACGGCTCGTGCCGTTGCTGGTGGAGCGCGGCTGCGAGGTGGTGGTGCCGGACCTGCGTGGTTTCGGCCTGTCGGGCAGCCACTCGATGGATCCCACGCAGTACGGAGCTGCCGCGCAGGGACGGAGCGTGGTGGCTCTCGTCGAGGAACTCGGGCTGGACCGGCCGGTGCTCGCCGGGTACGACGTGGGCAGCCGGGTCGCGCAGGCGATCGCGCGTTCGCGGCCCGAGCTGATCGAGGGCCTGGTGGTCGCGCCGCCGCTGCCGGGAATCGGGAAACGGGTGTTCTCCGAGCAGGCACAGACGGAGTTCTGGTACCAGGCCTTCCATCGGCTGCCGGTGATCGAGGAGCTGATCGACGGAAAACCGGACGCGGTTCGTTCCTACCTGCGGCATTTCTGGACGCACTGGTCCGGGCCGGGGTTCGAGCCGGAGCTCGATCACCTGGTCGAAACGTATTCCGCGCCGGGCGCGTTCACGGCGTCGATCCAGTGGTACCGGGCGGGTGCTGGATCGGTCGCTGTTTCCGCGGCGGAAACAGCGCCACCGTCGTACGACCGGATCGCCGTACCGACCGTGGTCCTGTGGCCGGAATTCGATCCGCTGTTTCCGCGGGCCTGGTCGGATCGGGTGGACGACTTCTTCAGCGACGTCCGGGTGCGGTACGTCGACGGCGCCGGGCACTACGCGCCACTCGAATACCCGGAGATCCTCGCGGAGGAGATTGTCGGACTAGGCTGAGGCCATGACCGAGCTGGGGATGCCGACGGTGCGACCGGCAGTCGGAGTGCTGGCCAAGCTTGCGCCGGAGCCGGTTCGGTACCTGCTGAACTGGGGGCGTAAGTACTCGCTCTGGGTGTTCAACTTCGGGCTGGCCTGCTGCGCGATCGAGTTCATCGCCGCGTCGATGGGGCGGCACGACTTCATCCGGCTCGGCGTGATCCCGTTCGCGCCCGGACCGCGGCAGGCCGATCTGATGGTCGTTTCCGGCACCGTGACCGACAAGATGGCGCCGGCGATCAAGCGGCTGTACGACCAGATGCCGGAGCCGAAGTACGTGATCTCGTTCGGCTCCTGCTCGAACTCGGGCGGCCCGTACTGGGACTCGTACTGCGTGACCAAAGGCGTCGACCAGATCATCCCGGTCGATGTGTACGTGCCCGGCTGCCCGCCGCGGCCGGAGGCGTTGCTGCAGGGGATCCTCAAGCTGCAGGAGAAGATCGCGGGCGAGGCGCTCGCCGATCGGTACGAGGAGCCGTCCGCGGCGGCGCTGACCCGCGGCCTGGTGCAGCCTTGAGCGCCGACGCACTGGAGGCGCTGACGAGTGCCGGCATCGCCGCGACGTCGTCCGACAGCTTCGGCCCGACCGCGATCGACGTACCGCCGGAGTCGTGGGTCGCTGCGCACGAGGTACTGCGGGATGCTGTCGGCTTCACGTTCTTCGATTTCCTGAGTGCGTCGGACGAGCTCACGGACGGATTCCGGGTGGTGTCGCACCTCGCGGACTTCTGGGGCGGGCTGCACGTCGAGCACGTGCTGGTCCGGACGCTGGTGCCGCGGGACAAGGCGGTGCTCCCGACGCTGTCCGAGGTGTATGCCGGGGCGAACTGGCATGAGCGCGAGACGCACGAGATGTTCGGGATCGGCTTCGACGGGCATCCGAACCTGATCACGTTGCTGCTGCCGGACGAGTTCGAGGGCCATCCGCTCCGCAAGGAATTCGTCCTCGCGTCACGAGTCGCCAAGCCGTGGCCGGGCGCGAAGGAACCAGGCGAGTCCGACCACGCCCCCGCCGGCGCCCCCAGCCGCCGCCGCACCCTCCCATCCGGCGTCCCCGACCCCGAAACCTGGGGCCCCCGCCCACCCGGTTCCCCCGACCCAGACCCACTCGCAGCCGCCCAAGCAGCCGCAACTCCCGCCCGCCCCCGCCGAGCCGCAGGTGGAGAACGGCGCGCCCGCCGTCAATCTCAAACACCCGACACCACGGCGCCGGAGCAGGCCGGGGGTGGCGAGGGGGACGGTCGGGGTGTGGATGAGTCGGGCGGAACGTCGTGATTCCGTCGGCTGATGAGTTGGCGCGGTACACGCTCGAGCGGCAGCATCCGATGACGCGCACCTGGGTCGACGACGCGCGCCGGCTGGCGATCCTCGCCGAGGAGCACGCGGCGCTCGACATCCTGCTGGCCGAGGACCTGGAGATCGCCGCGCAGCGGGCCGAGCGGCTGACTCCGGGCCAGCCGGCCGAGTCCCTGCTGAACCGCTGGGTTGCCGTGGGCAACGATCTGCACGCGATGCTGAGCCTGCGCTTCGAGGGCATGGACGTGACCAAGCCCTTCGTCGACGCGACCCCGATGACCCGCTCGCCGTTGCCGCCCGACCTCCCGGCGCTGGCGGCGGCCGCCCGCGACGTGTACGGCATCCACAACCCGCAGTACGTCCGCGTCTGGAGCGCCGAACCCGACATCCCCGGCACCCAGCCCGACCGCCGCTTCCTCGCCGCCCCGATCAGTGACCTGCAGCCCCACGACGTACCACCTGGTCTCGCCCTGACGCCTGCGAGCACCGTTGATCACTACGACGAGGCGCGACAGGCGTACGACGCCGTGGATGCCGAGCACCCGCACCACGCCGACGAGGCCTCACTGCAGGACCGCGACGACCTCGAGGAGGCTGCGGCCGAAGGGCTCCTGTTCGACATCACCGCGAACGGCGACTGGGCCGGGTACGCCGCCGCCGTCATCAAGCCCGACGACGCGCTGGGCCTCCCGGCGTACGTCGTCCTGGAACTGATCCTCGCCGAGAAACACCGCGGCCACGGTTACGGCCAGCACCTCAGCACCCTGCTGGCCCGGGCCCTCCCCGACCCCACCCGCATCCTCATCGGCACCATCCACGCCCTCAACCACAGCGCCCGCACCGCCGCCGAAAAAGCCGGCCGCCAAGACATCGGCGGCTGGCGCCAACTCCCCTTACCTCACCCTTGAGTGAGCCACGACAACGCCGTTTGCGGTAACAAGTTTGCAGATGGTGGCGCAGATATTCCGCAAAGACGGCAGGAAGCGGATACCGAGGGAAAGCTCGAGCGGCCGGCTGACCCGTACGTCGGCCTCAAGACCAGGCTTGGTTTATGACGTCAGGGTCGATCAGGTCTCGGGCCAGGTTCGAGAATCGTTCCAGATCGGCAAGGGTAGCGGCAGCCTCCGAGTGTCCCACCGCCTGGCTGAGTTGCCGCCGCAGGTACTCGCTCGTGGACAATCCCAAGTCGGCTGCTCGGCGATCGATCACCGCGAGCACGTCGTCCGGGACGTCGCGAATGACAACGTCGTTCATGGAGCCACCTCCTGCTGGGTATCTGATGATCTCAGGCGTACGTGGGTGGTAGTTGGAGGTCGCCGCGGAGGCGGGAGAGGGATCGGGTGAGGAGGGTTGTGGTGTATCTGGTGTGGAGGTGCGGTAGTTGGAGGGTGCGGGCGTAGTCGCGGGCCTCGATGGCGAGTTTGAGTGGGGCGAGTTGTAGGGCGACCTCGGCGAGGCGTCGCCGGCCCCACGGCACGGCGTTCAGGTAGGCGGCCAGTACCTCGGCCGGGTTGCCCGCTTCGTCGCCTTCCTGGAGCAGACGGTCGAGCGAGAGCAGAGGGCAGCCGACTCGGGCTTCCTCCCAGTCGAGTACGACGACGGAGCCGCCGTCGCGCACGATGCCGTTGGTGCCCTGAATGTCCGGGTGATCCAGCGACAGCGGCACCGCCGTACTCAGCTCGTCGATGCCACGCTGGAGGTCTCCAAGTCGACCGCGAAGCTCAGTCACCAACTCCTCCTCGACATCGCCCGAACGGCTCAGATCCGACAGCAGCGCCTCCGGAACAGCAGCCAGTTCGTACTGAGGCAGGCCGCTCAGGTCCGTGTCGGCCAGTCGGCTCTGCAACTCACCGAGCGTCCGAGCCTGTTCCACGAGGGCGGCCGGCCCCGCCTGCTCCACGGTCGGTCCGGACACGAACGCGAACACACTTCGCTGCCACGCAGGATCGTCGGCGTGCGCCAGCAGGTCCGCTGTCGCCTGCGGACAGGCTCGCTGCACAGCTCGATGGATCGCGCCGGCGTGCGGATAGAGGACAGGAGACGTGTGCTTGACGACGACGGACCGGCCGTTGACCTCGAACAGTGCGGTGACGCCCCACGACTTCACCCGCAGTACGTCGATGGGTCCTTCGACCACTGGATTCCCCGGCAACACCGAGCTGATCCATTCCGGCAGTCCCACGACGTCAGCAGGCCAATCGGACAGGTCAGGCACCAATCACCACATCCTCCTCGGAGTACTCGACGAGAGGCGACGCTACCTGTCGAGCGGTGGCGTGAAGTAGAAGACCTCCTCGCGGGTGATGCGGCCGGACTCGACTGTGCAGAGGGAGAGTTTGGTGGTTCGGGAGCGGATGCCGGTGCGGGTGTTGCGTTGGTCGAAGGTGAAGCGGATGGCGAAGTGGTCGTCGTGGAGGAGGGGGCCGAGGGTCTCGACGGCCAGGTATTCGACCTCGGTGTTGAGGTGGCGGGTGTTCTCGAGGATGGCGGCCACGCCTTTGAGTTCGGTGGCGGATTCGAGTGGTGCGGAGCGGACGACATCCGGGGCCAGGAAGGTGAGGGCTTGGTCGAGGCGGCCGGCGGACAGCGCGTCGACGTACCCCTGGGCGACCTCGGCCGTGGACCGGACGCGGAACTCGTCGGCGTGTTCGTCGGCCCACTCGGCGAAGGTGAGCGCGGGGCGGCCGGTGAGTTCGGCGACGGTCGTGGTGACCGGCTCGGGGTTGTCGACGAGTGAGGCCCAGTAGCTGACCGCGCTCGCGGCGAGGGCCGGGTCGGCGCCTTGGTCGAGCATGGCCTGACGGGCGGCGTCGTCGGCGAGGGGTACGACGTGCAGGTCCTTGCCGGCCGCGTGGGCGATTGTGGCGACCTGCTCGGCCTGCGTCAGCGCCTCGGGGCCGGTGAGCTCATAGATCTGGCCGACGTGGCCGGGGTTGACGAAGGTGAGTACGGCGACGGCGGCGATGTCGCGCTCGTGGATCATCGAGCGCGCGGCCTCCGGGTACGGCAGACGGAGCGTGTCGCCGGAACGGATGTCGTCGGCCCAGCCCTGCGCGTTGACGGCGAATCCGCTCGGCCGCAGGAACGTCCACGCTTTGCCCGCGTCGCGCACCAGCTGCTCGACATCACCCCAGACCCCGCCCTCGGCCGCATTGAGTGAAGACAGGTACACCACCCGGGCAGGCAACGATGGGACGATCTTCTCCGCCCCGTCCACGCTGAAGGACGGCCAGAGGAGGAAGGCTGCATCTGCGTCGGCCGCGGCTCGGCGTACGGCGTCGGCGTCGTGGATGTCGCCCTGGATCAGCTCGACATCGGGCGGGAATCCGGCGAGGTCCGGCGTACGGACGAGAGCGCGAACGGTCACCCCCGCGGCGCGCAATCCGGCGACGACATGCCGGCCGACGCGGCCGGTGGCTCCAGTAACAAGAACGGTAGTCATGACACCACCTTTCGACCTCAACGTTGGTTGAGGTCAAGCTCGAACCACTAGGCTGGCGGGCATGCTGGAGTTCGTGGTGCGGGTGGTGGGCGTCCTGGTCGCCTTCCTGGTGGCGCCGTTGCTGGTCGGTCAGGCCGAGCACAAGGTGATGGCGCACATGCAGTCACGGCTCGGCCCGATGTACGCCGGCGGGTTCCACGGCTGGGCGCAGCTGGTCGCGGACGGGGTGAAGTTCGTCCAGAAGGAGAGCGTCGTCCCCGCGGCCGCGGACAAGCGGGTCTTCGAATGGGCCCCGGTCGTCGCGATCCTGCCGTACCTCGCCGCGCTCGCCGCGATCCCGCTGGCGCCGGGCATCGTCGGCGCGGACCTCGATTCCGGGCTGTTCTTCGTGCTCGCGGTGATGAGCATCGGCGTACTCGGATCGCTGATGGCGGGCTGGGGCAGCGGCAACAAGTACAGCCTGCTCGGCGGGCTCCGGGTCGCGGCGCAGCTGATGAGCTACGAGCTGCCGTTCGTGCTGTCGGCGGCGAGCGTCGCGGTCGCCGCTGGTTCGCTCAGCCTGACCGGCATCGCGCACGCGTGGAACCCGTGGTGGCTGCTGTGGCAGTTGCCCGGCATGGTGGTGTTCTTCATCGCCGGCCTGGCCGAGCTGCAGCGCCCGCCGTTCGACATGCCGGTCGCCGACTCCGAGGTGATCTTCGGGCCGTACACGGAGTACACCGGGCTGCGGTTCGCGATGTTCCTGCTCGCCGAGTACGCCGGAATCGTCGTGCTCGCGGGTCTGACAACGGTGCTGTTCCTCGGCGGCTGGAGCGGGCCCGGGCCGGAGTCGATCGGCTGGATCTGGACCGTTCTGAAGGTCGCGATCGTCTCGCTCGTGGTGATCTGGGTGCGCGTGTCGTTCCCCCGGATGCGCGCCGACCAACTGCAGAAGCTCGCCTGGCAGGGCCTGGTGCCGGTGGCGCTCGCACAGCTCGCACTCACCGGCATCGGCGTCGTCGTCTTCTAAGGCGTTGCGAGCGCTTCGGTCGGCGACAGCCGCGAGGCGCGTACAGCGGGGTAGAGGCCGGCGAGGGCGCCGATCGCCAGCGTGGCGATGACGCCGCCGGCCAGCGCCCAGACCGGGATGACGGTCAGCCAGCTCTGGTACGACGCGTACGCGGCCGTGACCGCGGATCCGAGGATCGCGCCGCCGACGCCTCCTAACGCGGAGAGCAGCAGCGACTCGGTCAGGAACTGGGTGCGGATCTGACCGCGAGTCGCCCCGAGGGACCGGCGCAGACCGATCTCCGCGCGGCGTTCGAGCACCGAGATCACCATGATGTTGGCGACGCCGACCCCGCCGACCAGCAGCGCGACCGCGCCCAGCCCGAGGAGCAGACCGGTGAACGCCTGCCCCGCGGCCTGTTTCGCGGCGAGCGCGTCGGACGGGCGCGACACCTCGACCTCGTTCGGCGCCTCCGGGTTGGCCGTTGCCCCGAGCACCGATCGGACCGCCGGTACCTGGGCGTCGTCCGACCTCGTGTAGATCGTGGTCGGATGGCCGTCGAACGAGAGCCGGCTCGCGGCCGGCCAGCCCATGAGGGCGGCGCTGTCCAGCTCGGGCGCGAGGGCCGCCGGTTCGAGGATGCCGAGCACGGTGAACCAGGTGTTGCCGATCAGCACCTGGGTGTCCGGGCCGGCCCTGGTGATCCCGAGCCGGTCGGCGGCGCTGGAGCCGAGCACGGTGGCAGGGAACGAGCCAGTTGCCGCGTCGATCCATTTGCCGCTGCGGACTTCTCCGCCGATGGTGTCGAGCAGGTTGGTCCGGGCGGCGTACGCGATGATTCCGTTGGTCTCGACGTCCGGGATCTTGTTGGTGCGGTACACGGAGGCGTCGTCGACCCTGCCGACCGCGGACTCGGCGCGGACCGGCGCGATCCGGCGGACCATCGCTTCCGCGGTGAGCGGCAGCTGGGCCTGCTCGCCGGTCAACCGGGTGCCTGGGGCAACCGTCAACAGGTTGGTGCCTAGGGCATCGAGCTGCCCGTCGAGCTCCGCCCGCGACGATGACGAGATGCCGACGACGGAAACCATGGCAGCAATCCCGATCGCAATCCCCAACGCCGACAAGAACGCCCGTGCAGGCCGGGTCCGCAGGCCGACGGCCCCGACTCGAACAACATCCCCGAGCTTGAGGGATGCCGGCTTGAGCTCGCCTCTCATGCGTGTACCTCCTCGATGATCAGGCCATCTCGCATGCGGAGCTGGCGGGGGAGGGAGGCGGCGATGTCGCGGTCGTGGGTGATGACGACGACCGTAGTACCGGCGGCGTGCAGGTCGCGCAGTAGCTCCATCACGCCGGCGCCGGACGCGGAGTCGAGCGCCCCGGTCGGTTCGTCGGCCAGCAGTACGGTGGGTTCGCCGGCGACCGCTCGCGCGACGGCGACACGTTGACGCTCGCCACCGGACAGCTCGTGCGGCTCGTGATCCAGCCGGTGCCCGAGCCCGACCCGTTCCAGGGCGGCCGCGGCGCGCTTGCGGCGTACCGACAATCGCAGACCGGAGTAGAGCAATCCGTCGGCGACGTTGTCGATTGCGCGGACGCCCGATGCGAGATGGAACTGCTGGAAGACGAACCCGATCCGGGTCGCTCGCAACGCCGACAGCCCGGCGTCGGACAGCCGCGCCACGTCGTACCGGTCGATCCGGACCGTGCCGGAGGTCGGGCGGTCCAGTGTGCCGAGCACATTGAGCATCGTGGACTTGCCCGAGCCGGACGGGCCGACGATCGCGACCAGCTCGCCGGGATCGATCCGCAGACTGACACCACCGAGCGCGTTCACCCCGCCCGGATACACCTTGGTCACGTCGCTCAGCTCGATCACTTCGGGATCCCCACCGTCGTTCCGGCCTTGATTCCGGTGCCGCTGACCTCGACCTGGCCGCTCGCGAACAGGCCGGTCTTCACGGGCACGTAGTGCGACGCCGTACCGTCCGTGACCTCGACGCCGAAGCCGCCTTCGCGGAGCGCGACCAGCGCCGCAACCGGGACGGTCAGCACGTTCTTGCGTTCCGAGGCGGTGAAGGTGACGTCGGTGGCCGCGGACGACCAGGCGGCCACGGCCTTTTGGTTGACGATGGCAACGATCACCTGGACCTTGGTCTCCGGATCCTTGTCCGGGCTGTCCGCCGGGATGATCACCGTCGACACCTTCTGGATCCGGCCCGGGACGGTCTTGCCGTCCGGTAGCTCGACCGTGACGGCTGCGTTGAGCGTGGCCAGCCGCTGGTCCGCCGCGTCGACCTGGACCGTCACGGCACGAGTGGTGCCGGTGTAGGCCAGCACCGGCTGGTTCGGACCGAGCGGTGCGCCCTCCTGACCCTGCACGCTGTCGACGCGGATATGACCGGGTGCGAACAGCACGCTGCCGAGTTCGACGACGCCGGTCTCGTCGAGACCGAGATCGTCCTGCCACTCCTCCACCGCTTCGGCCGTGGCATCGGTGTACTCGTCGTCCACGGTGAAACCGGTGTACCCCATCGCCTTCAGGTTCTGCTCGAGCTGCAGCACGTCGGTGCCCTCGGCCCCGATCGCGAGCCGGCGGTACGCCGGGAGTGCGCCGTACAGCAACGTGGTCGGCTTGTTGTCGATGCTGTAGACGGTGCTCCCGCGCTGCAGCTCCTGCCCGCTGTCGGGTACGGCGGTGACGGTGCCGGCGATCCGGCTGACCGCGGAGGACGTCGTACCGAAGCCGAGCTGGCCGTCCTGGGTCTCGGTGTCCTTCAAGGTCTGCTGCGTGACCTTGGTGGTGTTGACCGGCACGGCCCGCGCGGTCTGGTTCGTTGCCTGGCTGGTGTCGCCCCGGTTCACCAGGAACGCGCTGGCAGCACCCCCAGCGGCCAGGACGACCACAGCCGTCAGTGCTTTACGCATCAGCCTGCCGCCAGGATGCTCTGGCAGGCGCCCTGCGCCTTCTGGAAGTCGGGGTCGTCGGCGACGCCCGGGCCGATCATGATGCCGCGCTGGTCCGGCTTCGGGTCCGGAAACTTCTCGACACCGTTCTTCCGCATGCATTCGGCGTACTTGCGGCCGTTTTCCGCCTGTTGCGGGTTGGCGCTGCCCTGCGGCTGCGGGTCGTACTCGCGGCACGCCTCCATCGCCTTCTGGACCTGCTCCTGGGTGACACCGGAGTTCTTGTCGAACCGGAGCAGCGGGCCTTTTCCGGGCTCCGGGTCCGGGACGTTCAGACCGTTTTCCCGCAGGCACTGGGTGAACTTGACCGCCATCTCGTCCTGGCTGAGGCTGGCCGGCGCACTCGTCGGTGCGGTGGACTGCTGGGTGCCGGAGCCGGAGGCGACCTGGGCGTCGGGCTTGTCCGCGCCGCAACCGGTGATGAGAACGGCGGCCGCCAGCACGGTGGTGGCCAGGGTGATCTTGCGCATTGGTGCTCCTCTCGTTTCCGGAGACCTTTCGCCGTCCGCCGTTTCGCGACCGTTTCCGAGTCCGGAAACACCGGGGAAGCGGGGCCGTCGGGGATGATGGGTCGCGTGCGGGTTCTGGTGGTCGAGGACGAGCCGTTGCTGGCGGCAGCGATCGCGGAGTGGTTGCGCGACGACTCACATGCCGTCGACGTGGCCGGCGACGGCGGCGCTGCGCTCGAACGGCTGTCAGTGAACGCGTACGACGTACTCGTGCTGGACCGCGACATCCCGGTCGTGCACGGCGACGACGTGTGCCGCCAGCTGGTGCAGTCCGGGTCGGACACCCGGGTGCTGATGCTGACGGCCGCCGCTGCGGTCACCGACCGGGTGGCGGGGCTCGGCCTCGGCGCGGACGACTACCTGACCAAGCCGTTCGCGTTCGCCGAGCTGGCTGCCCGGGTGCTTGCCTTGGGGCGGCGGAGTCGTCCGGCCGATCCGCCCGTACTGGGGCGTGCCGGGGTGGTCCTCGACCCGGCGCGGCATGAGGTGTTCCGCGACGGCCGGTACGTGCCGTTGTCGAAGAAGGAGTTCGCCGTACTCGCGGAACTGCTGCGAGCCGACGGCGCGACCGTGTCGGCCGAACAACTGCTGGAGAAAGCATGGGACGAGCACGTGGACCCGTTCACCGGGGCGGTGCGGCTGACGATCCTCAAGCTGCGCCGGAAGCTGGGCGAGCCGGGACTGGTCGAGACCGTCACCGGCGTTGGGTACCGCATCCCATGAGGCGGCTGACCCTGCGGGGCCGGCTGACGCTGCTGTACGGCGGTCTGTTCATGGTCGCCGGCGTGGTGCTCCTCGGGGTGACGTACGCGTTGTTCACCGCGAACCTCGGGCAGAAGTACCAGGTGATCGTGAAGGGGACTTATCTGAGTCCGTCGGCGACCACCAGTCCGCCGCCACCTGACCAGGCGTACGTACTGAACAAGGACGGTGCGCTGCTGACGGGTTCAGACGCGGAACGGGTGATGAACGAGCAGCGCGAGCAGGTTCGGCAGGCCGCGATCAAGTCGTTGCTCACCCAGGGGAGCGTCGCGCTTGTCCTGGTGGGTGGGCTGGCCGCGGGGTTCGGGTGGTTGGTGGCCGGACGAGTGCTGGCGCCGCTGCATCGGGTCACCGACACCGCTCGCCGGATTGCTGTGGCACCTGCCGCTCTGCACGAGCGGATTGCTTTGCAGGGTCCCGATGACGAGGTGAAGAACCTGGCCGATGCGTTCGACACCATGGTCGAGCGGCTGGACCATTCGTTCGACGGTCAGCGGCGGTTCGTCGCCAACGCGTCGCATGAGCTGCGTACGCCGTTGACGCTCGGTCGGGCCTTGGTCGAGGTCGCGATGCATCGACGTACTGCGTCTGCCGACGTGAAGGAACTGGGCGAGAGCCTGTTGACGATCAACGCCCGGCACGAACAGCTGATCGAAGGGCTACTGATCCTCGCGGACTCGGAGAAACAGCTCACGACGGTCTACCCGGTGAACCTGAGCGACGTGGTCACCCACGTTTCCAGTCAGTTGGCGGCGGAGGCCACGACCGCTGGGGTGGAGCTCATCGGCGGCCCCGGCGACGCGCCGACCCGAGGCGACGCCCTCCTGCTCGAGCGGCTGGTCCACAACCTGGTCGAGAACGGAATCCGCCACAATGCGGATCGCCAGGCCATCACAATCGAGCCGCCCCAGGCCGATCACGCGGGCGGCGGCGAGAAGCCGCCGATTGTGATGGCCCTGGGATCCGGGCCCGACCGGTGGGTCCGGGTGATCAGCAAGACTGTCGGCGACGAGGTACAGGTCGTCGTGACGAACACCGGGCCCGAGATCCCGCCGTACGAGGTGGAGAGCCTGTTCAAGCCGTTCTACCGCCTGGGCACCGAGCGCCTGGTCGGCGGGAAGGGTGCAGGGCTGGGCTTGTCGATCGTCCGCTCGGTCGCCGAGGCCCACGGCGGCACGGTCACCGCCGTACCCCGCACCGGCGGCGGCCTGGAAATTACCGTGCTGTTGCCTGTCGATGTGGGGTGATTGCGTTCGTGTAGGTGGTACAGACTGACTTGGAGGTTGTCATGAACCAGTACCTGCTCAGCATCTACCAGCCTGACGGCGTGATCCCCGAGCCGGAGGTGCTGGACCCGATCATGCGTGAGTTGCAGGCGCTGAACGAGGAGATGCAGGCTGCGGGCGTCTGGGTGTTCGCGGCGGGGCTGCATCCGCCGGAGACCGCGACCGTGGTGAAGGCCAGTGGTGACGAGGTGCTGATCACGGACGGGCCGTTCACGGAGGGCAAGGAGCATCTGGGCGGGTTCACCGTCATCCAGGTCGATGACCTCGACGCCGCCCTGCACTGGGCCCGCCGGCTGGCCAAGGTTCTCCGCAACCTCTCCGTAGAAGTCCGCCCCTTCCAGTCGTGACCTCCGACCTCGCGGCGATCTTCCGCGCCGAGCACGGGCGGGCGGTCGCCGTACTGACCCGGGTGTTCGGGGACCTGGAGATCGCCGAGGACGCCGTACAGGACGCGTTCGCCGCGGCGGTGGAGAAGTGGCCGGAGAGCGGCGTACCGCCGAGCCCGGCCGGATGGATCATCACGACCGCCCGGAACCGTGCAATCGACCGCCTGCGCCGCGAGTCGGCGCGGTCCGACAAGCAGGCCCGGGCGGCGCTGCTGCATGCCGAGGACGAGCCGGAGGAGGTGGGCGCCGTGTACGACGACCGGCTCCGGCTGATCTTCACCTGCTGCCACCCCGCCCTCGCGCTGAACGTCCGGGTCGCGCTCACGCTCCGCATGCTCGGCGGGCTCACCACCGCGGAGATCGCGCACGCCTTCCTCGTCCCCGAGCCGACGATGGCGCAACGCCTGGTCCGCGCCAAGTCCAAGATCCGCGCCGCGGGCATCCCGTACCGCGTTCCGTACGAGGCCGATCTCCCCGAGCGCGTCCGCGGCGTACTGGCCGTCGTCTACCTGATCTTCAACGAGGGGTACGCCGCCTCGTCGGGCGCATCCCTGGTCCGCGACGAGCTCGCACTCGAGGCGATCCGCCTGGGCCGCCTCCTCGTCGACCTCATGCCCGACGAACCCGAGGCAGTCGGCCTGCTCGCGCTGATGCTTCTCCAACACTCCCGCCGACCGGCTCGGGTAGGCGCGGACGGCGCCCTGATCCGCCTGCCCGACCAGGACCGCACGCTGTGGGATCGCGCCTTGCTCACCGAAGGCCAGGAGTTGGTCCGCCAATGCCTCCGCCGCAACCACCCCGGCCCGTACCAACTCCAAGCAGCCATCAACGCCGTCCACGCCGACGCGCAGGTCGCCGCCGCCACGGACTGGCGCCAGATAGTCCAGCTCTACGACCACCTCCTCGCCGTCGAGCCCACTCCGGTAGTGGCCCTCAACCGAGCCGTAGTCGTAGCCGAACTAGAAGGCCCCGCCGCGGCCCTCACCCTCGTCGACGCCCTCCCCCTCGACACCTACTACCTCTTCCACGCCATCCGAGCCGATCTCCTGACCCAACTAGGCCGCATCACCGAGGCCCAGACGGCGTACCAACGCGCCCTCTCCCTAACCAGCAACAAGTCCGAACAAGCCTTCCTCCGGGGCCGCCTGGTATAGCACCCGCGTGCTACGCGACCGCTATCCTCGTCGCTCCGCTCCTCAGCGCGCCCGCGCAGCGCGCGGGTGATACGTGGGCTATCGGGGCATGGGACGCTAGTGTCCTGCTAAGACGACGGGAGGTGGATCATGGGGCTGCCTGGTAAGGGGCTGGTCGAGGGGCTGAAGGTCACTGCGAAGACGCTGGCCCGTCGGTCCGTCACCGAGCAGTATCCGGATGTCCTGCCGGAGTTGCCGCCGCGCAGTCGTGGTGTGATCGCGCTGATGGAGGAGAACTGCACCTCCTGCATGCTGTGCGCCCGCGAGTGCCCGAGCTGGTGCATCTACATCGACTCGCACACCGAGACCGCGCCGTCGGTCGGTGAGCAGGCCCGCGAGCGCAGCCGGAACGTGCTGGACCGGTTCGCGATCGACTTCAGCCTGTGCATGTACTGCGGGATCTGCATCGAGGCCTGCCCGTTCGACGCGCTGTTCTGGTCGCCGGAGTTCGAGTACGCCGAGACCGACCTGCGTAACCTGACCCACGAGAAGGACCGACTCCGCGACTGGATGTGGACGGTCCCCGCACCGCAGCCGATCGACCCGGGCCCGACCGTCACCCCGGCACCGGAGCCGATCGAGCCCGCCCCCACCGTCACCCCGGCGCCGGAGGGCGAGGCGTGACAACAGCTCTCTTCAGCGTTGCGGGAGTCGTCGCCCTCATCGCCGCCGTCATCGTCGTCACCTCCCGGCGGATAGTGCACGCCGCGCTCTGGCTGGTCGTCGCGCTCGGTGCGGTCGCGGGCTGCTTCGGCGCCCTGCATGCCGAGTTCGTCGCGCTGGTGCAGATCCTGGTGTACGTCGGAGCCATCGTCGTACTCGTGCTGTTCGCGCTGATGCTCACCAAAGCACCGACCAATCCGCTGCCCAACCTGACGACCGGCCGCAGCCCGTTCGCGGCCGTCGTCGCGGTCGTGCTCGCGCTGATCCTCGGCACCGGCGTAGTACTTGCCTTTGGCAACGAGAAGATCAAGCCCGTGACGGACGGGTCCGCGCAAGCCGTGGGGACGCAGATCTTCAAGACCTGGGTGCTTCCGTTCGAAGTCCTGTCGGTTCTCCTGCTGGCCGCGCTGATCGGCGCCATCGCCTTGTCCCAGCGGAAGAAGGAGGACTGACGTGCCGTTGATCCTCCCGCTGCTGCTGGCCGTCGCGCTGTTCTGCATCGGGGTGTACGGCGTTCTCGCGCGCCGTAACCTGATCACCCTGCTGATGTCGTTCGAGCTGATGCTGAACGCGGTGAACCTCAACCTGGTCGCCTTCGACGCCTGGCGGATCAACGACGCCACCGGTCAGACCCTGGCCGTCTTCGTGATCACCCTGGCGGCGGCCGAGATCGGTCTCGGTCTGGCGATCGTGCTGCTGCTGTTCCGCGGTCACGGTCATGTGGACGCCGACGCCGCCCGCGACCTGGTGGAATCATGATCGCTACCGCCTGGCGGGTGGCCGGCGTCGGCTTCTCGCTGCTCGTCGTACTGGCGTCTGCTCTGCTGTACGGCGTGGATCCGCAGCAGACCACGGCCGGCGGAGCCATGATCGGCGAGGATTTCTGGTTCTCCTACGAGTTCCGCACCGATGGTCTGACCGTGCTGATGCTCGCCGTCGTCGGCGTCGTCTCCACCTGCGTGCAGGTCTATTCGATCGGGTACGTGCGGGAGCGCATCGCGTCGTACACAGCTCTCGTGACGCTGTTCACCGCGGCGATGGTGACTGTGGTCATCTCGGACAACCTGTTCCTCCTGCTGATCGGCTGGGAGGTGATGGGCGCCTGCTCGTACCTGCTGATCGGTCACTACTGGGAGCGTCGCGACGCCCGGGCCGGCGCGATGAAGGCGTTCCTGATGACGAGGCTGGCCGATGTCGGCTTCCTGTTCGGGATCTTCGTGCTCGGCGTCGGGTACCACGAGTTCCGGATCTCCGAGCTGGGCACGAGCCCGATCGAGCCGCACACCCTGACGCTCGGCACGATCCTGCTGCTGGTCGGTGTCATCGGCAAGTCCGCGCAGGTCCCGCTGCAGACCTGGCTCCCGGACGCGATGCCCGGTCCGAGCCCGGTCAGTGCCTTGATCCACGCGGCGACGATGGTTGCCGCCGGCGTCTTCCTGATCGCCCGGCTCTACAACGTCTTCGTCGAAGCCCAGACCACTCTCACTGTGCTGGCTGTGGTGGCCTGCGTGACGATGCTGTTCGCGGCATCGTGCGCGATGGCGGCGGTGGAGGTGAAGCGGGTGCTCGCCTGGTCGACCGTGAGCCAGTTGGCGATCATGTTCGCCGGACTCTCGCTCGGCACCCAAGACGGTCGTCGCGCGGCGCTCTTCCACCTGCTGACGCACGCGGCCTTCAAGGGCCTCCTCTTCCTCTGCGCCGGCGTTCTGTTGCACCAGGTCGGTAGCGCGGCCTTCGTCGTACTCCGTCGGTACACCCGGCGCGGTGCCCTGCGGAAGCGGCTGCGGGTGACGTTCGTGACGATGACGATCGGCCTCGCCGCGCTGGCCGGAGTACCGGGGTTCGCCGGGTTCTTCTCGAAGGACGCGGTGGTCGAAGCGGCCTGGGAGCAGGCCCGCGACGGCTCGACGGTCAGCTGGGTCGTGCTCGTATCGGTCTGCCTGACCGCGGCCATGACGGCGTTCTACTGCGTGCGCCTGTGGTTGTGGGTGTTCTTCCGTACTCCGGCCCTGGCGGGCGCGGTCGGCGCGTTCGAGGACGACGACCCGATGGCGGATCTCGAGGAGCCGGACGCGAACAAGCTGCGCGACGGGTCGTGGCTGATGCTCGCGCCGATGATTCTGCTCGCCGTCGGCGCCATCGGGCTGGGCTACACCGACGGCGTACACCTCAACTGGGCGATCGCGCTGATCACGACTGTCCTCGCAGTGCTCGGCGCGCTCGCGGCGTACTCGCTGTGGCATCGCGGCGCCGATCCACGACCGGTTGTGCTGGAGCGTGAGTACGGCGTGGATCCGGCGTACCAGCGGCTGTTCGTCGTGCCGGTGCAATGGTTCGCGAAGCTCGCGGTCGGCAACGATCGGGACGTGATCGGGGCCTATGTACGGGCGACCGGGCGCGCCGGCGTGCTGGCCTCGCAGGGCTTCCGGAAGCTGCAGACGGGCAACGTGCAGACCTATCTGACCGCGGCCGTGATCGGCGCGGTCGCGCTCGCGATCCTGGCGGGGGTGATCGGCTCGTGAGCCAATCGCTGCTGATCGCCTTGATCGCGGTCCCGGCGCTGACCGCCGTGGTCCTGTGGGCGCTGCCCGTCGTGATCGGTGACCGCGTGGCGGCGCTGGTCGGGACGATCGTGTCCGGTGTCCTGCTGGTCGCCTCGTTCGTCCTCTGGTGGGACATGCGCCGACCACACTGCCCGTGCACCTACACGCTGGGGTTGAGCGCTGGGCCGCAACCGCGGACCCTGCCCGGCAAGCTGACGCCGTACGTCGACATCAACGCGCCGTGGATCCCGTCGCTGGACGTCCGTTTCCACCTCGCGGTCGACACCATTTCGATCCCGCTGATCGCGCTGACGACGCTGCTGGTCTTCCTCTGCTGCGTCTACTCGTTGAAGATCACCCCGCGCATCGGCCGGACGAGGTCGCTGATCGCGTTGCTGCTGGTGATCGAGACCGGCGTGATCGGCACGTTCGCCGCCTCCGACCTGGTGTTGTTCTTCGTGTTCTTCGAGATCGTCCTGATCCCGATGTGGCTCGTGATCGACATCTGGGGCGACGACCACGATCGGGCCGGCCGCCGGCGCGCGGCGACCACGTTCGTGCTGATGACGGTGTTCGGCTCGGCGTTGATGCTGCTGGGCTTCCTGCTCATCCATCGGCACGCGGGGACGTTCGACCTGGTGTTCCTCGGGCAGCATCCGATCAAGGGCGGGCACGGGGTTCCGCTGGCCGCCGCCGTACTGATCGCCGTCGGGCTCGCGGTGAAGATGCCGCTCTGGCCGCTGCACATCTGGTTGCCCGACGCCCACGCCAAGGCGCCGACGGTCGGGTCGGTGCTGCTGGCCGGTGTCCTGCTGAAGCTCGGCAGCTACGGGATGATCCGGATCCTGCTGCCGGTCCTGCCGGACGCCACGGCCACCATCGCGCCGTATCTGGCCGGCTTCTCGGTGGTCGCGATCATCGCCGGATCGCTGGCCTGTCTCGCGCAGACCGACGTCAAGCGGCTGATCGCGTACTCGAGCGTCGGGCACATGGGCTTCATCGGGCTCGGGATCGCGACGATGTCCCCGGAAGGCCTGAACGGCGCCCTGTACGCGAACCTTGCCCACGGCATCATCACCGGCCTGCTTTTCTTCCTGGCCGGGGCGATCAAGGACCGGCACGACACCAGCGACCTGCGGGCGATCGGCCGGGCGCTCTACGCGCGGCTGCCGCGGATCGGCGGGCTGCTCACCTATGCGTGCCTGGCGTCGCTCGGGCTACCCGGCCTGGCCGGGTTCTGGGGCGAGATGCTGGTCTTGCTCGGCGCCTACCACCCGGCCGATTGGTTGCCACGGGCCACCTTCGTCGTGCTGATGGTGATCGCCGGGCTGGGCGCCGTACTGACCGCCGCGTACTTCCTCCGGTTGATCCGCGAGCTCTGTCAGGGTGATCCGGCCGAGCATCCGGCCACCGCGTTCGCGGTCGACCTGAGCCGGATCGAGCTGATCACGTTCGCGCCGCTGATCGCACTGACCGTCGTGCTCGGGTTGTGGCCGTTCACGTTGCTCAACCAATGGACCTTCCTATGACGCTCACGTGGACCGATTGGCAGGCGATCGCCGTACCGTTGGTGCTGGCGATCGGTGCGGTTGCCGTGCTGCTGATCGACAGCTTCTGGAAGAGCGCGTCGGCCGAGCTCCGGCATACCGTTGTCACGTTGCTGACCAGCGCGGTGATCCTGTTCGGGCTCGTTTTCGTGTGGGCTCAGCGCGGCGGCTTCAAGCCCGCGTTCTGCCGGCCCGCGGTCGAAGGGCCGGCGGAGTGCAGTTTCGTGTTCGAGCCGTTGACGGCCGGATTGTGGGCGGTGCTGCTGGTCGGCGGGCTCGGCGTCGTCGGCCTGTCGACGTACCGCTTGCTGGCCTCGGATGTTCCGATCGGGGAGTACCACTTCCTGCTGCTGAGTGCGCTGACCGGCGCGACCGTGCTGGCGGGTGCGCGCGATCTCGCGACGCTGGTGATCGCGCTCGAGGTGGTGTCCTTGCCGAGCTTCGCGATGGTCGGACTGCGGCGCGACCGGCGTGGCTCCGAGGGCGCGATGAAGGCGTTCCTGGTGTCCGTGCTGTCGACCGCGGTGATGCTGTTCGGGGTGTCCTACCTGTACGGCGTGACCGGCTCGCTGTACCTGACCACGATCGCGAACCGGCTGACCGGTCTCGCCCCCGACCTCGGGCGGGTAGCGTTCGCGGCCGGGCTCTTCGTCATCGTCGGGTTCGCGTTCAAGATCGCGGCGGTGCCCTTCCACGGCTGGCTACCGGACACGTACGTCGGTGCGCCGGTGGAGGTCACCACCTTCCTCGCGGTCGTCTCGAAGTCGGCCGGGGTCGCCGGACTGCTTGTGCTGGTGACGGCCGGGATCGCGCCGGACGGATCGGACCTGCGGACCGTGATCGCGATCCTCGCGGCCGTGACGATGACCGTCGGCAACGTAGCCGCGCTGCGTCAGGTCGAGGCGGTCCGGCTGCTCGCCTGGTCGTCGATCGGCCAGGTCGGCTTCCTGCTCGCGCCGTTGGCCGTCGGCGACGCCCAGGCCGTCGTCGGGTACCTGGCGGCGTACGTCGTGGTCACGCTCGGCGCCTTCGGAGCCGTTGCCGTCGTCCAGCGTCACCGCCGCGGCGGGCTCCTGACCGACTACCGCGGCATGGTCCGCTCCGAGCCCGGTCTCGCCGCGGCGCTGATCTTCTTCCTCGTCGTCCTGGCCGGCCTGCCGCCGGGGCTCGCGGGCCTGTTCACCAAGTTCGCCGCGTTCCAGGCCGTCATCGACGCCCACCTGGGCTGGCTGGCGATCGTCATGGCCATCAACGTGATGATCGGCCTCGCCGTCTACCTCCGCTGGGTGGCCGAGCTCTTCCGGCTCCCCGCCGACGACCCGTTCTCGGTGGACATCGAGACCCCGGCCGTCGCCATGATCTCGCTGTTCGCCGCGGTCGCCGCCGTACTGTCGGTCCTCCCGAGCGTCCTGTTCGCACTCGCGACCTGACAGCTTCCGGCCATCGCCGGGGAGGCGATCTCGCCGATGGCTAGCGTGTACCGCGTGATCACTCGAGGACTCGTCGCAGCCGCGTTGCTGGCAACTCTGGTCGCCTGTGGCAGCTCGGAGCAGCCGCGGAGTACGAAACCGGTCGGCTCGCCGATGATCGTCCCGTCACAAACGCCGGGCACGCCCAAGCCGCCGACCCCGATGCAGCCGTCGACTCCGAGTCAGCCGGTGGTGCCGGCCGCGAAGGACGGCCAGAACTACAAGGCCTGCAATGACGGCACCTGCGAGGTGTTGATCCGCAAGAAGGCCGCCCTCAACCTCAGCGGGGACAAGTTCACCGCCACCGCGGCAGCCGCCACGCTCAAGCTCACCGACTCCCACGGATACATCTCCTTGAGCCGCAACGGCAGCGACGTCAGCCGCAGCGGCGGTGGCAGCGCCGGAGGCGTGGCCGGCGGCATCGCCGCGGTCAGCTGGAGCAGCCAGGACGGCCCACTGCACATCGCCACCCTGACCTACGCCGAAGGCGACACGGTCATCGTGAGCTTCACGTCGAAGTAGTCCGCGCCAGGAAGTCCTCGTACTGCGACCACACCCGGCGCCAGAGCTGGTCGCGGTCGGCCTGCGAGTAGTGGGGGAGCGGGAGCCAGAAGACGTCAGCCAGCGCGGTGAAGTAGTCGCTCGGGGTCTCGAGCAGGGTGTTGTCGATGCGGTCGGCGAAAGTCTCGCTCAGGCCGACGGAGCGCAGTACGACGACGGACTTCGGCGTACGGCGGAACGCCGAGGCGAGCCGGACGAACGGGGACGTGGGTTCGGTGGACAGGCGGGCGTGCTGCGCGGCGAACGCGTCCAGGCCGACGGGCGCCGACTCGAAGTCCATGCCGATCAGGTTCGCCCGCGGATCGTGGTCGAGCCGCCAGCCGTCGGTCAGGTCCGACGTCCTGAGGCCCAGCGTGAACGGGTGCTGATAGACCTCTCCGGCCTCGAGCGGCATGGGCTGGCGCAGACCATCGCCGAGACCCACGTCGACCAGCCAAACGCGATCCGGATCCTCGATCAGCCCGCTGACGGTGAGGACCATGTGGCTGGCGTCGACGCCGCCGGGCCGGTTGGCCGTCTGTACGCCGCCTCGGTGCATCTCCACCTGGTAACCGAGCCGGCGCAACAGCAGCGCGAAGCTCCCGTTCAGCTGGAAGCAGTAGCCGCCGGCCTCCCGCGCGATCATCCGCTTCGCCACGTCCTCCGGCTCCAGCGGTCCGCCCGGCGTGAGCTGGTACTGCACGGATTCGTACGGCACCTGGTCGACGAACGCCTCGTGCAACCGCGTCAACCCCTCCAGTCGCGGCGGCCCGTCGTACCCGCTGACCCCGATCCGCTCCAGCAAAGCCGTGGTATCCATGCTCCTCAGGCTAGGCGAGGCCGGTTTCGCTTGCGGTGTGGACCTCGGGATGCCTGGGGACGGTTGAGATGGCAGGGTATGGCCATGACCTCTGAGCGGATCTATGTCGGGAGCTACACCAGTCAGGCCGGCGGTGGGGACGGGATCGCGTTCGGCCCGCTGGGCTCGATCGAGACGGTGGCGACGATCGCCGACCCGTCGTTCCTGGTCAGGTCCGCGGACGGGCGGTTCCTGTACTCGACCGACGAGGAGGACAGCGGCCGGATCGCGGCGTTCGCGATCCAGCCGGACGGTGGGCTCAAGCTGCTCAACCAGCAGCCGACCGGCGGTGTGCACCCGTGCCACCTGGACATCGACCCGTCCGGCCGGTTCGTGCTGTCGGCCAACTACACGTCGGGGTCGGTCGCCGTGCACCCGATCGACGAGGACGGTTCGCTCGGCGAGACGGCGTACTTCGTCCAGCGCTCCGGGACCGGACCGAACACCGAGCGCCAGGAGGGGCCGCACGCGCACCAGATCGCGTTCGACCCGGCGGGCGCGTATGTGTTCGACGTCGACCTCGGGTCCGACACCGTCTACTCGTCGACACTGACTGAGGACGGGCAGCTGGAGGAGGTCGACCGGCTGCACGTCCACCCGGGCGCGGGGCCGCGGCACCTGGTGTTCCACCCGACCGCGGGCGCGGCGTACGTGATCAACGAGCTCGACTCGACGCTGACCGTCTGCAGTTACGCGGACGGGAAGCTGCAGACCGTGCAGACCGCCTCGACCCGTCCGGCCGACTCGCCGGGGGAGAACTTCCCGGCCGAGCTGCTGATCTCCGCCGACGGCCGGTTCCTGTACGGCTCGAACCGCGGCGACAACACCATCGCGGTCTTCGCGACGGCCGCGGACGGTCTGTCCGTCGAGCTGGTGCAGACCATCGGCTCCGGCGGCGACTGGCCGCGGCACCTTGCCTTCAGCAACGACGGACAGACCCTGTACGCCGCCAACGAGCGCTCGGACCAGATCGCGACCTTCAGCATCGCCGACGACGGCCGGCTGACCGCTCAGGGTGAGCCGGTCAGCTGGCCGAAGCCGGTCTGCATCCTGCCGGTGTGACCTAGACGAGCTTCTCGAAGAAGAACTCGTGCTTGAGGAACGACACGTCGTACTCGTGACCCGGGTACGGCGGGTTCAGCTGCGACGCCTGGAACAGGCGCCAGCCGTCCTTGAGCGCGTCCAGTCCGGTCGTGTACGGCGGCTCGTCGCTGTCACCCGTGGTGGGGTGCGTCTCGCCGGTGCCGTCGTACGTCGACCAGCCGACCACGCGCGCGTCCAGCGCCGAGGAGGCCAGGTAGAGGACCAGCACCTGCTGGCGAAGTCCGGTCTGCAGCGGGGTCTCTGCGGTGGCGGTCATACCATCTCCTTCTTGCCCTTGGCGTGCGGGTTGTTGGCGCGGTCGCTCACCACGCGCTGCGGCCGGTTCGAGACCCGGGTGACCCAGTAGTTCGGGTCGTAGGTGTCGTCGCCGCTGATCGCGCGCCACAGCATGATGCGGTTGTACTTCTCCAGCCGGCCGGTGGCGTTCTCGTACCAGGGGAAGTTCTGCTCCAGTTCAGCCGCGACCGCGTCGTCGTACAGGTCGTCGGTGTTCCAGAGCCGGACCTGGCGGACGGTCGGGTTGAACCGGATCTTGAACATGTAGCGATCCAGGTCGCTGTCGTTCTTGCGACCGCCGTGCCAGATGCCGTGGTGCAGGAGCTGGACGGTGCCGGCCGGGCAGACCAACCGGGTCTGGCCGAGCAGGTTCTGGTAGCGGCCGGTGTCGGACTCGTTGGTCCGGCGCAGGTGGCTGCCGGGCACGCTGAGCGTGCCGCCCATCTCGAGCGTCACGTCCTGCGGGTAGTACATGAGTTGTACGTCGAAGGCGTCGGTGCGGACGTCGATGATCGCGTCACCGTGCAGGTTCTGCGCCTCGCCCTCGTGCGCCTTGCGGATGTGGACGGCGTGGTGGTCGACGGTCGGCTCGGGACCGACCAGGCTGTGGATGGCGCCGGCGACCTCCGGCAACTGCACCAGCCGCTCGACGAATTCGCTGTCCCCGAACGCCTCCGACAGCGGGGTGCCGTACGGGACCCCCGGGATGCCGTTCTTCAGGACCTCGATCGCCTGCTGGTTCATGTCGTCCGGTACGACGGCATCCATCCGGAGCGCGCCGGTGGCGACGAAATGCGCCATCTGTACCGAGGTGAGC
The DNA here is from genome assembly GCF_036226565.1 of Kribbella sp. NBC_00709. Lineage (GTDB taxonomy): Bacteria > Actinomycetota > Actinomycetes > Propionibacteriales > Kribbellaceae > Kribbella. The sequence continues at coordinate 1,991,383 of NZ_CP108996.1, read as the reverse complement.
AGGTGCTTGCGATGCGGATGAGGCATCAAGACTCCCATGGTGGCTAGTGGTTGCTACTCCTCCAGCGTAAGTTTGGAGAGCGTTGTCTCGCGTGGGCTGTGATCACCACTAGTGGTAATTTCTCACCATGATCGAACTGCATCTGGCCGCTCCGCCCGAGGTGGTGAACGTCGGCGCGGGGATCCACGGGGTGCGCAAGCGGAGGGATGTCTTCCGTCTGCCGGACCTCTGGCAGCTGCACGTGTACAACTACACCGCCGAGCTCACGCTGGACGGGACGGCGTACACCGTGGCTCCTGGATATGTCTCCATCACGCCTGCTGGGGCCTCGGTGCAGTTCGACTATCTGGGGCGCTCGGAACACCTGTACGCGCATTTCCGTCCTCAGCGGGTGGGCTCGCCTTCACACGTCCCCGCAGTACAGGATGCGACTGCGAATGCTCCGTTGCTGTCCACTCTGCTGCGGTCCGCGATCGAGTCGTCCCCATCCGGGTCGGGTCGCACTACGGCGGAGGTCTGGACCGCGCTGTGGCGCATCGCCGACCTGACGCCCGCCACGACCGAGGCCGGGCACCCGGCGGTCGCCGCGGCGATCGCGTACATCGAAGCGAACCTCGCACAGCCGTTGACCGTGCCCGCGCTGGCCCGACTCGCCGGCGTCTCGCACAACCACCTGACTCGCCTCTTCCAGCACGAGACCGGTCACACCGTGATCGCCTACATCCGCACCCGGCGGATGAATCGAGCCCGGCATCTGCTCGTCTCGTCCACCCTGTCCATCCCGGCCGTGGCTGCCTCGGTGGGCATCTCCGACCTGCAAGCCTTCAACAAGACCTGCCACCGCGAGCTCGGCGCATCGCCGCGGGCGGTGCGTAATGCGGTGGCCGGGGTCGGGTCAGGGGGCTAGCGTTCGAGGCATGTACGAATTGATCCCGGTCGCCGACGCCCCGCAGTACGACGAGGAGGCCGAGCGGCGCTTCGTCGAGGAGTGGCCGGAGTTCATCTTCCACGACGAAGGCGTCAAGCCGTACCGGGAGCGGCGGGTGCAGTACTTCGCGCAGTGGGAGTTCTACCTCGTGTCGTCCGACGAGCGGCTGATCGCCGGCTGCTGGGGCGTGCCGATCGCGTGGGACGGGACGGTGGGCGATCTGCCTGGTGGGTTCACGGATTCGCTGGCGCGGTCGGTGACGTCGTACGAGCAGGGCGTCGTACCGAACACCTTCGTGCTGATGGCGGCCGCCGTACGCTCCGACGAGCAGGGCCAGGGCCACTCCAGCCGCGTGATCACGGCAGTCCGTGACCACGCGATCGCCGGCGGCCTCCCGCAGGTCATCGCCCCGGTCCGCCCCACCCTCAAGTCCAGCTACCCGCTGACGCCGATCGAAACCTTCATGACCTGGACGCGCCCCGACGGCCTCCCGCTGGACCCCTGGCTGCGGACCCACGTCCGCCTGGGTGCCACCCTCCTGGCCCCGGCCCCCGCCTCCCAGACGATGACCGGCAGCGTCGCCGACTGGGAGAAGTGGACCGACATGCTCTTTCCGTCCACCGGCACCTACACGATTCCCGCCGGGCTGACCACGCTGACCATCGACCGCGAGTCCGACCGCGGCACCTACATCGAACCCAACATCTGGCTCCGGCACGCCTAGGCCGAGTCGGCGACCGGGAATGCCGTAGCGACGGCCGCGGTTCGGCTGTTCACGCCGAGGCGCTCGTAGATGTTCTCCAGGTGCTTGCGAACGGTGCCCTCGGCAACGAATAGCCGGCGGGCGATCTGCGTGTTGCTGTGCCCGGCGGCGACCAGGCGCAGCAACTCCCACTGACGGGTGGTCAGATCGGGGATCCCGGCGCGGCGGCGCTCCAGGTCGCGGCGGATATCGACCAGGTGCGGCCGGAGCAGCTGAAGAATCAACCGCTCACGTTCCGAGAAGCCGGGCCCTGTGGTCCGGAACAGGAGCATCCGGCGGTCCTCGCCGTCGTGCTCCGGGAACGGCACCGCGATCTCGCTACGCACCCCGTTCATCCGGTCCCACAGGCCGGCCTCGCTGTTCCCCAACTGGCGCAGGGACAGGTAGTCGGACAGCATCCAGACGCTTTCGTGGTCACCGGTTCGCTGGGGCCGGCTGCAGGTCCTGTGCCGCCAGTACAACTGCCAGAACAGCTCGTCGCAGTCGTCGTCCAGCCCTGGAGGCGTGCCGGTCAGCTCCTCCAGACCGATGAAGACGCGATCGTGTGGCCGGCTCACCTGGAACGTGATGTCGTCGGCGGGGATCAGCTCGCGGAGAGCGCGGAGGACGTCGCGCGGGAACTCCCGGCCGGCGCCGTCCCACCGCTGGTGATCGACGACGTCGAGCATCCGGCGCAGATCGCGTTCGGTGACCGTCAACTGTTGCATGGCTGCCCTCCCCTGGAATTCAGCCTAGGCCTGATCCACCACGGGGCAATACGCCGAACTGCGTATGGCCCGCCAGGTCCGGTCACGGCAACGGTGGATGAGGGCGGCACCGCGCCGCTCGTTCTCGGGAAGGAACGACCATGAAACTGCTGACTCGTCTCGCCGCACTGCTGGGCACGATCGTCCTGTCCGGGGTGGCCCTGGCCGGTACTGCGTTCGCGATGCTGCCGCGTGATCCTTCGGGTCATTCAGCACCCGCCGCGCCCGCGAGCGTCCCGCCGTCGAATGCCGCCCCAGCGATCGTTCATGCCGTGGGACCGTCCACACTGCAGGTGATCGGACTGATGCTCTGCGCGGCCGTCCTCGCGTCGATCCTGACCGCCGTCGTCCTGCATCGACCCCACCTGCACGCGGCGTCGTGACGCGAGGCAATGTCATGACAACCCCTCCGGCCACGCCCGCTTCACCGCCGGCGCGACGGGTGCGCTGCAGGCGTTCTTCCACACGGCCCAGGTGCGATTGGCGATGTCCAGCCTGGTGACTGGCACCATTCGCGCGTACCCGAACCTCACCGCTCGGCACTGACCGCCAAAGCCGCCAGACCGTGGTCGAGGACGCCCTTGGCCACGGTCAGCGCGTCCTTGTTGTCGGGGCCGGTGATGGCTTGGTGGGACCAGCCGATGACGTCTTCGAAGGCTCTGACGTGGCGGTAGTAGTGGATGGCGTCGTCGTCGATGGCGTGGGGACCGTAGCCGGTCAGGAAGGCGTCACGCTGGGTCGGTGTGGTAGGGCCGACGTCGCCCATGCCGCCGAGCATGAACATCAGGTCCTGTTCCCGGGGTGCATAGATGACGTCGTCCCAGTCGATGAGGTGGAGATGCTCATCGACCAGGACGTTGCCGAGGTGCGGGTCGCCGTGGCAGACCACCCGCGGGCCGGTCGGCGCCGGCGGACGGTTGGTGAGCAGGTCGGTGATGACGTGCTCGTACTGCGTCCACACCGCCGCCAGCTCCTCCTCGACCTCGCCATCCGGCGTCTCGAGCCGCGTGCGTACCTGCTCCGCGATCGCCGGCGTCCGTACGTCGATGTGACTCCGCACCGGCAGCGCATCCCGCAGCCGGTGCGGTGGCTCCGAATCATGCACTCGCCGGATGAGTACGCCGTACTCCGACCACTGCTCCTCCGTCAGCCCGCCCTGCGCCGCGCGGACCCCGTCGATCCACGGCGTGATCGTCAGCCGCTTCTTCGCGTGAACACTCCACAGCCCGCCCTCAGTGGTCCGGATCATCTCCGGTACGCCGGGCAGCCCGCTGTCCGCCAAGAACGCCGCCACCTGGTGGCCCGTGTTCGTCCCGGCGCCGCTCCACTTCACGGCGTACGCATTGGTCGCCGTACCGGCCCTCCACACCTGCGCCGCGACGTCCGCGCCGTACGCCACCGGTGTGAGCTCCACCACCTCGAGCCCGAAATCCGCCAGCAACCACTTCCGCAGCAACGTCTCACCCACGCCCGCCACCTTGCCCGCCGATCCCGCGCCGCGCGACCCGATTACCTGGGCCGGGGAGGATTTCCTACCCGAATCGGGCCGAAATCCTCCCCAGTGCCTAGCGGTAGTTGACGAACTGGACGGCGAAGTCCAGGTCCTGGCCCTTGATCAGGGACTGCACGGACTGCAGATCGTCACGGCTCTTGCTGGAGACGCGGAGCTCCTCGCCCTGGATCTGCGCCTTCACGCCCTTCGGGCCCTCGTCACGGATCAGCTTGGACAGCTTCTTCGCGTTCTCCTGGGTGATGCCGGCGTCGATCGTCGCGGAGATCTTGTAGATCTTCCCGGACAGCTTCGGCTCCTCCGCGTCCAGCCCCTTGAGCGAGATCTGCCGCTTCACCAGCTTGTCCTTGAACACGTCCAGCACGGCGCTCACCCGCTCCTCGGTGTTCGCCTGCATGTCGATCGCCTCACCGGACCACTTGATCCCGGCATCCACGTTCTTGAAGTCGAACCGCTGGCTGATCTCCTTCGCCGCCTGGTTCACGGCGTTGTCCACCTCCTGACGGTCCACCTTGTTCACGATGTCGAAGGAGGACTCCGAAGCCATGGGCACATCCTTTCCGATTTGCTGTCAGGGCCACTACCTGTTGTATCGTCTCCCACGCCGGTTCACGAACCGGCAGCACCCTGGCGGGTTGCCCGAGCGGCCAAAGGGAGCAGACTGTAAATCTGTCGGCTTATGCCTACGCAGGTTCGAACCCTGCACCCGCCACAGGCGCTTTGCAAGCACGAAAAGTGGCCCCTGACCTGCGGAAACGCAGGTCAGGGGCCACTGTCGTATCTGGGGTTCGGTGTCCGGTCAGGACCGGCGAGCAACGGCCTTGTTGCCCTATTCGTGCCCTAGCTAGGATGCGGATCCGCGTGTTGGGGCAGCGGCAACCACCATCGAGTCACACGCTTAGGGCCACACCACCCGTTCGTCGGTCCATGTGACCCCTTTGTGGCGGCACAGGCAGAAGGGATGCCCGACCGGATCGGTGTAGACCTGCCAGCCGTAGCCCTCGGGTCCGATGAAGTCCTTCTCCAGTGTCGCGCCAAGCTTGACGACGCGTCGCTGTTCGGGCTCGATTTCGTCCACTTCGAAGTCGAGGTGGAACTGCTTGGGGTGTTCGTCGTCGGGCCAGCTCGGAGGGCGGTAGTCATCCACCCGCTGGAAGGCCAGGTCGACCTCGCCGAAGGGGATGCCGGCCCAGTTGTTGTGGCTGCCGTCCATGATGGCGCGGCCCGTCACCTCGCTGTAGAAGGCTGCCAGCTTCATCGGGTCCGGGCAGTCGATGATGAAACCCAAGAGCTGTAGCACCACGCCATGTTGCCACAGAGCAACGCGTAGCCGATATCGCAAGGGCCGCCCGGACGGACCGCTCGTCCTACGCAGGTTCGAACCCTGCACCCGCCACGAGGCGATGGGCGAGGTGTGTCGCGCAATTCTTGCGCTGACCGCCTCGCCTTCGTCATTTGTGCGGCTGCGCTTCGCTTGCCGCAAGCGGGGCTCCGCCACCCGCACCCCCTGCGCCTTCGCTTCGCTCGGCGGTGGGGGCTCAGGTGGGTGGTGTTTGTGGGGGTCTTTGGCCTAGCCATTGTTCGGCTTCCCAGGCCGTGAAGCGTTCTAGTTCGGTGAAGCCTAGTTTTTGGGCTAGGTGCATCGAGGGGTGGTTGGCGGACTGGGTGGTGAGGATCAGTGGCTCGTGGGGGTGGGTGGTGTCGAACCAGGTGAGGGCTGCTGTGCAGGCCTCGGTGGCGTAGCCGGAGCCCCAGGTTTGGGGGAGGAAGAGGTAGCCGAGGTCGGCTTTTCCGGTGGCGGCGGGGTGGCGGTGGGTGGTTGCTCTTCTGAGGAGGATGTGGCCGATCATGGCGCCGTCGAGCTCGACGGCGAAGCTGCCGGGCCAGCGTTCGGGGATGTCGGGTAGGTCGCGTTCGAGTTCGGCGCGTGGGCGGGGGCCGCCGAGATAGGCGTTCACGTCTGGGGAGGCGAGTAGTTCGATGAACGCAGTACGGTCTCGTGCCTCGGGTTCGCGGAGGATCAGGCGCTCGGTTTTGATCGGCTCAGGTGGCCAGGCGGCGAGTCCCAGGGGTTCCATCCGGGCACGCTAACAGGTGGTCAGGAGCTCTCACTGGCGATCGTGAGGGCCTCGTAGGCGGGGATCAGTTCGGTCATGCGGGCGTCGGAATCGCAGCGGTCGCCGCCGGTCAGGTGGGCGGCCAGGTCTTCGATATGGATTTGGAGGCCTGCGGCGAAGGCGGGGAGCCAGTCCAGGCGGAGGCCGCGTTGCTCGATTACGAGGGTGGTGCCGGCGCCGGAAGCGCTCAGGGTGGCTTCGACTATGTGTTCGTTCGGTGCGTGCAGGCCTTTTGTGGTCACCGTGAAGTGGTGGGGTGGTTCGCAGGTGTCTACCCGGCCGGTGGATTCTGCGCCGCTGGAGAAGAAATGGGCGTCGAAAGTGCCGCCCACGTGGAGGTCGCCTGTGAACTCGCCCAGCCAGTGAGCCAGGCGGGTGGGATCGGTGAGGGCCGACCACAGATCGTTGATGTCGGTGGCGAACTGGTCCTCGATGCGCGCGATTCCCTTGCCGTCGGCTGAGCGCAGGGTGCCCAGGATTCGAGGGTCTGCTTGTTCTTTGCTGGTCACCCGGTGCTCCTCTACTCGGTTTCCCTGTACAGGCTGCCGAGTTCCGGGCGGTGGCGGTAGAGCGCGCGCTGGTTTGCCTTTGTGGACCCGGGGTGGCGGGGCCACGCAGGCGGGGAGAGTGAGGCCGGTGGTCCGGGGGTCTGTCAGGATCGGCGGGTGGCTGGGCTTCGGGAGTACTGGGACGAGTCGTTGCCGGAGGCACTGAGAGATGAGGTGATCCGGCGGTACGGCGGGAAGCGCATCGCGTACCGGGAGCGCTATCTCACCGTCGTGCTGACGGCGTTCGAGGCGCTGGAGCAGCTGTGCACGGACCCGATCGCGGTGCGGTTGGCTGCCTGGTTCCATCGGGCAGAGCGCAGTACCGAGGCGTCGGCACTGCTGGCGGAGGAGTTGCTGCCGAAGTACGACGTGAGCCCGGTGCGGACCGCCGAAGTCGCCCGGCTCGTCCGGCTGACAGGCGGCCCGCACGTCGCCGAGTCGGATGCCAACGGCAACGTTTTGCTGGACGCCGTCGAGTCCGTGTACGCGGATCCGCGCTATGCGACGCACGCATCCGAAGTACGCCGGGACGCCGGGTACGACGTGGAAGGCCGACGTCAGCTGGTCGAGGCGTTGCTCAAAGACCGGATCTACCGGACGCAACTCGCCTACGACCGGTACGAGACGGCAGCGCGGGCGAACCTCACCGACGAACTGACCACCCTCGACGGCTTGACGCCCCACCCGTGGCGCGGTTGGCAGCGGGCCGCGCTGGCGGTGACGGCGGTGCTGTCGGCGTTCGTGGCGTTCGTCGCGGGAGTGGCCGCGGTACGGGCGCCCTGGCGCGTCCCGGAGTACAGCGGTGACTCGGTCTGGCCCGCCGTCGTACTCATGCTTGCCGCGCTCGTCGCCGTCGCCGTCGTGTACAGCGCCGTAGTCCGCAATGCCCGCGTCATGGCCGCCGCTCCGGCCGTCGTCGGCGTCATCGGGGCCCTGGTCGTCTGGCTCACCACCCCGGATACCAACGGCGCTTCGGGTGTCGGCGAGCGGGTCCCGTTCCTGATGATCCTGTCCGTCCTCCTCATCGTGGCCGGTGCGGCGGCCTTCGCAGCCACCAGATTCACGCCGACCCCAGGTCGGAACCGCGGCCAGCGGCTCGCGGGTCTCGGCGCGGTCGTCGTTGTGTTCCTCGCGATCTTCCTCGTCATCGACCCGCTCCAGCGCGCCTACCTGCTCAGCGCGAACGAGTACCTCGACGGGCAGCACCAGCCGGCCAACCTCGACGTACGCACGGACTTCGCCGGCGGACCGCTCTGGACCAGCAAGAGCAACGTGCAGAGCCTCGTCGCGACCGCCCACGGCATCGCGATCGCCCGCGGACGTGGCACCGTCGAGATGCTCGACCCTGCGACCGGCCAATCGCGTTGGCGCTACACCCGTGCCGACACCGACGACGCACCGCATCTCTACGCGCTGAACGGCGGCCAGCAGGTGCTCGCGTCGTACGAGGACCTCGGGTACGTCGCCCTCGATGCCGACACCGGCCAACGCAAAGCCGCGTGGCCGCAGAGCACCCGCGACTACGACATCGACGACAACGATCCGCTCATCACCGGCAAGTCGGTCAGCAAGGGCTCCGACAAGCTGTACGGCACGAACCTCGACGGCTCGAACCGCTGGACGTACGAGCCCGGTCGCTGCACCGGCATCGGCGCCTCCGCCACCCCGGACACGGTCGTCGTACAGCTCGGCCACAGCTGCGGTAGCGACCCGGACCAACTCGTCGGTCTCAACCTGAAGAACGGCAAGAAGCTCTGGACCCACGACGGCTCACTGAGCGATCTGACGACGGTCGGCGGCCTCGTCGTCGGCCTGCAATCCGAGCGGTACGGGCCGCTGGTCGGCGTCGATCCGCGCTCCGGCGACATCAAGTGGCGGGCGGAGATCCCGTCCGACTGGACCTGCCCGCTCCAGATGGAGTCGGCCGGCAACCACGTCGCACTGGTCAGCTGCCCGGGCGATGCCGAGAACCGGACGGACAGCGTCGTCGAGGTCGTCGATGCCGGCACCGGGAAGGTCGAGTCGACGACCCCGGTGCAGGTCGGGTTCGGCCAGCGGTACGCCGTCACGACGGACGGCGTCGTGGTTCTGGCCGGTCCGTACAGCGGTGGGACCTGCCGCTTGGCGACGGTCAGCGACGGCGCCGTCGGCTATTACAACGTCGACGACTCCGTCCTGTGCGGGTACGGCGTCCGAACGGCCGGGAACCTGGTCCTGGTCAGCGGCGAGGACGGGTTGATCGCGCTGAGATAGCGGGGAATAGGGTCTGCTTGGGCGGGAGTTGTTGGTTGTGACGGAGTGTCCGAGCGAGGAGAGCGATGAAACCCACTGAGTTCGTGAAGGTGAACGGTCAGTTCTGGGGGGAGCACCTGAAGGAGGCCAGTCAGCATCTTCCGGTGAGCCACCGGACCGAGCTGCCGGGGCCGATGCTGTTCCCGCGGATGATGGTGCTGACCGAGACCCCGGACTGGAACATCCTCGAGCTCGTCGGCCTGAGCCGCGAGTACCGGACCCTCGAAGTGCGGCGGCAGAAGCTGGGCAGCGTCGAGGAGTACTTCGGGCTCGGCACGGGCACCGTGGTCGCGAACCTGCAGGGCCAGAACTGGTTCAAGGACGCGACGATCGCGACCGAGATCGGCCGGCGCGCCCTGGACGAGCGGTTCCCGGGCGCAGCGAACATGCTCGGCAACGAGGTGGTCGGCCCGGCGGACGAGTTGCTGAAGTTCGCCCCGGGCAACTACTCGACCTTCGATCGGACGCTGCTCGTGCACACGGCCGGCGACTCGCTGCGCGCGCACTGGGTGTTCTTCGCGCTGGCGATCCACCGCTCGGAGCCGGCCGACAAGTACCTCGACTTCCTGCGGAACTACTCGAACTCCCAGCCGCACCTCGACCCGATCGGCACGATCAGCCTGCCGATCGACGCGGCCGAGCTGAAGCCGGACCCGTTCGAGAGCACCTACCTCGCGCACGGTCTGCAGGACTCGACCGTCGACGAGTTCCTGGACAAGCACGAGAGCATCCTGCTGTCGGCGTTCGGTGCGACCCGGTTGCTGCGGCAGCCGTCCCTCGACGACCTCCAGCCCGACTTCATCCTCGAGCGCGCCGACGGCAGCCACATCATCGGCCGGCTCGAGCTTCCGGTCGTCGACGTGGTCAATGGCAAGAAGCGCCGCCGTTCCTTCCGGACGCCGGTCCTCGACAGCGCGGCCGAGCTCGGGCGCTACGCGGAGTTCTTCGCGACCGCGGACAACCGCTCCCAGGTGAAGTCGAAGTACGACGTCGACGTGACCGATCCGCGGCAGCTGCTGATCGTCCCGAGCCAGGAGGCCGTGGTGCCCGCGGCGGGCGTGGAGATCGTCGACTACGACACGATCCTGCGCCTCCACCTGGCCGGCAAGTGACGCAGTACCTCGTCTACTGCCGCGACCGCGCCGGCACCGGCGAGCTGAAGGCCCAGCTGACCGAGGAGCACTGGGCCTTCATGGACAGGTACGCCGGGGAGCTGATCGCCCGCGGCCCGACCCTCACCGAGGATCGCGAGGAATCGACCGGCAGCCTGCACATCGTCGACCTCCCGGACGAGGAAGCACTGAGGGCCTTCGCGTACGACGAGCCGTACTACCTGGGCGGCGCCTTCGACACGGTCGAGCTGTTCCGCTTCGACAACCACACCGGCCGCACGATGTGGGAGTTCACGGCCGCGGTCGAGGGCTACGGCCGCTACCTCGTCCTCACGAAGGACGGCCCGCGACCGGTGACGTCGGAGCACCTCATCGTGTACGGCGACCTGCTCGACGGCGACGTACACGTCGGCCGGGCCGCACTCGTCGAAGCGCCCGACGCGGCAGTTGCCGCCGAGCTGGTGCAGGCCGCGGATGCCGAGGTACATCCCTGGGAGTTCGGCGGCAGGCGGTAGTGAGTTGGCCCCGGATTCATCTGGGGCGCTCAGCGTGACTGTGTGATCGATGACGAAGAGCTGTTCGAGTCGCACTTCTCACGGCGTGGAATTCTCGCGTCTGCCGCAGTCCTCACCGGTGGGGCCCTGCTGACCACTACAGCGCCGGCCCAGGCCGCTCCGGTTCTCCAGTCCGCGCCGGCCGCCGACCCGGTCACCACACCCCGGGTCGGCGGCCTGCACCTGCAGTTCGGCGTGGACGCGTCGACGGAGGTCGTCGTCTCCTGGCACAGCCGCCAGCCGGTACGACGGCCGCGCGTACTGCTCGGTGGTCCGGACGGGGACTTCGAGCGGACCGTGACCGCGGTCAGCACCAGCTACACCGACGCCAAGTCCGGGCAGAACGTGTACGTCCACCATGCTCGGATCAGCCGGCTGCGGGCCGGCAACGAGTACGTGTACGCCGCCGTACACGAAGGTGCCGAGGCAGAGTTCGGTACCTTCCACACCGCGCCGAAGGGCCGGGCCAAGTTCACCTTCACCAGCTTCGGCGACCAGGGCACGCCGACGCTGGGCAAGCGGTACGTGCCGCCGGCCGGCGTGACGATCCCGAACCCGCCGTTCGTGAACGACAACCTCGGCTCACCGGCCGCGGGCGACGTCACCGCCGGCGTGGAGCGGGTCCGGCCGCTGTTCCACCTGTTCAACGGGGACCTCTGCTACGCCAACCTGGCCGACGACCGCGTGCGGACCTGGAACGATTTCTGGGAGAACAACACCCGCAGCGCCCGCAACCGTCCGTGGATGCCGTCGGCCGGCAACCACGAGAACGAGCTCGGCAACGGCCCGATCGGCTACGAGGCGTACCAGACGTACTTCTCGCTTCCGCGGCAAGCCGGCCAGACGGAGGTGACGCGCGGTCTCTGGTACGCGTTCACGGTTGGCTCGGTGCGTGTGATCAGCCTGGCGAACGACGACGTCTGCTACCAGGACGGCGGCAACAGTTACGTCCGTGGGTACTCCGAGGGCGCGCAGAAAGCGTGGCTCGAGAAGGAGCTCAAGGCGACGCGCGCCGACCACGACATCGACTGGGTCGTGGTCTGCATGCACCAGGTCGTGGTCAGTAGCGCGGACCAGGCCAACGGCGCGGACCTCGGCATCCGGCAGGAGTGGGTGCCGCTGTTCGACAAGTACGGCGTAGACCTCGTGGTCTGCGGGCACGAGCACCACTACGAGCGCTCACATCCGATTCGCGGGCAGCAGCCCAATCAGACGCTGACGCCGATCCCGACCGCGACCCGGACCGACGTGGTGGACACGTCGAAGGGCACGGTCCACATGGTCATCGGCGGTGGCGGTACGTCGGTCGGCTCGAACGGCGTCCTGTTCAACCCGCCGGCCTGCCGCGTCATCACCTCGGTCGGCGTACCCGATCCGACCACGGGGAAGCGTCCGCCGGTGTACGTCCAGGAGCCGGCTCCGTGGTCGGCCTCGCGCAATGCCGCCCATCCGTACGGCTTTGCGGCGTTCACCGTCGACCCCGGTCACCCCGGCGGCCAGACCACGATGGCGGTCACGTACTACGACGTACTCGGTCCTGGCGGTGAGCTGTCGGAGTTCGAGTCGTTCACCCTGAAGCGACCGCGCCGCGGCTGATCAGGCAGTGCCGCCCGGGTGCCGGTGAGTTCGACGTACTGATAGGTCATCGAGCCAGGATCGACTGCAAGGCTGTCGTGAGGGTTGCGCGGGTGCTCGCCGGGAGGTCGGCGGTCATCGCCTGGATGCGGTCGACGACCGCGTCATGACATTGGTGGGCGAGATCCTTGCCGGCGGCCGTGAGCTCGATCCGGCAGGCGCGGCGGTCGGTGGGATTGGCGACGCGGGCGACGAGGTCGCGGCGCTCCAGCCGGTCAACCATGCTGGTCAGGCTGGAGCGTTCGATGCTCAGGATCCGGCTGAGCTCGGTCATGCCGAGCGGGCCGGTGATCAGGACGCACAGCAGGTGCGCCTGCTGCGGCGTGAGGCCGAGCGGGCGGCTCGTCTCGGCGTGCAGGTCCTGCAGCCGATGCATCGTCTGGACCATCGCGCTCGCGAGGTCGGAGTCGCGAGCCGTCGTCGTCACCATGCCCCCATGATAGTCCGGCTGACTAATAGTTTGCTGTTCTAACGATTCGTGGTACAACTAGTTAGGACAGCGAACTATCTGAGGAGTCGATATGAACGTGCGTTTCGGATACGGGTCGCCCGACGGCGTGCGCGAGGTGGCCGGGATCCTGCGGCTCGCGCAGCAGGCGGACCGCGACGGTCTCGACCACGTCAGCCTCGCGGACCATCCGTATGTCCCGGACATGCTCGACGGGTACGCCGCGATCGCCTTCATCCTCGGCCGCACCGAACGGCTGTCGGCATTCGTCAACGTGACCAACCTGCCGCTGCGTCCTGCCCCGGTGCTTGCCCGTACGGCGACCTCGTTGTCGGCGCTGTCCGGTGGGCGATTCCTGCTCGGTCTCGGTGCCGGCGGGGCCTGGGACCGGATCACCACGATGGGCGTTCCCGAGCTGCGTCCCGCCGAGGCGGTCGAGGCGTTCGAGGAGGCCATGCAGCTGGTGCACTCGATGTCCGACGGTGGTACGCCGACGCCGACCAAGCACTACCCGATCGGTGCGCTCCGGCCGGCCGCCGTACCGGCGCCGCTGATCTGGACCGGCTCCAACGGACCGAAATCGCTCGCCGCGACAGGCCGGCAGGCCGACGGCTGGATCCCCGGCCACGCCGCCGACTGGCTGAGCGACCGCTACCGGTGGTCCCGCCCGATCATCGATGAAGCCGCGTTGTCTGTCGGCCGCAAGCCATCCGATGTCGCGACCATCTACAACTTCCCCGGCGCGATCACCGCGACCCCACTCCGTCGTACCCGCGACGAAGAGGGCCGCTGGATCGGCGGCTCCCCGGCTCAGTGGGTCGAAGAACTCACCGACGCCATCCTCAACCACAACGCCGCCGGCTTCACCCTCTTCCCCCGCGGCTCCGACCCCTTCGAAACCCAACTGACTCGCTGGTCCCAAGAGGTAGTCCCCGCCATCCGCGCCGCCGCGGCGGTCTGATCACTCCAGGGTCACGAGCTCCTCGGCGCTCAGCTGCAGGCTGCCGGCTGCGACGTTCTGGTCGAGGTGGGACGGGTTGCCGGTGCCTGGGATGGCGAGGATGTTGGGGGAGTGGTGCAGAGTCCAGGCGAGGCGGACCTGTTGGGGTGTGACGTTGTGGACAGTGGCGAGCTTCTCGATGGCCTCGGAGTGGTCGGTCGTGGCGCCGGACTCGCGGGACGAGCCGGCGATCGCGAAGAACGGAACGTAGGCGATGCCACGCTCGGCGCAGAACGCGATCAGGCTGTCCTCGTCGGAGCGCTGGTCGACGGAGTAGCTGTTCTGTACGCAGACGACCGGCGCGATCGCGAGCGCTTCCTCGACGTGATCGATCCGGACGTTCGAGACGCCGAGCTGCCCGATCAGGCCCTCGTCGCGCAGCTCGGCGAGCCAGCCGAAACGTTCGGTGATGGAGTCCTCGCCGGGCTTCTTCATGATCCGCAGGTTCACCACGTCGAGGCAGTCGACGCCGAGCTGCCGCAGGTTCGTCTCCACCTGCTCACGCAGCTCCGCGGCCGTCGTGGCGTGGTAGAACCCGCGCTCCGGATCCTCGCCCGGCCCGACCTTCGTGGTGATGACCAGCCCATCAGGGTACGGCGCCAACGCCTCGCGGATCAGCTCGTTCGCCCACCGCTTCTCGCCCTCGCCGACTCGCAGCGTTCCACCCGGCGACGTGTAGAACGCGGCCGTGTCGATGTGGTTCACGCCGAGCTCGACCGCACGTCGCAGTACCTCGATCGCGACCGAACGATCCGGGTTCGCGGTGATCCGCATGGCGCCGAAGCCCATCCGGTTGACGATGACGTCGCCCAACTGCCAGGTCCCTGCCGCTGCCGCGTTCATTCCTCGATCGCTCCTCGCACCGCACGGAGATGTTGCCGGAAGGTCAGCGTGGGGTCGGCGACCCGCTTCGCCAGGTACTCCGGGAACCGTACCTGCTCGCGCAACGACCGCCCGCCGCGGATCTCGTCCGCCTGCCGGTGCTCGGTGTCGCGGATCGACTCCGCCAGCCCGAACAGTTCCTCCAGGCGATCCGCCGGTACGAAGATCGCGCCGTCCTCGTCCGCGAGTACGACGTCCTCCCGGGTCACCGTCCACTCGCCGATCGTTGCCTTGGGCAACGCATCGTCGGGTAGCGGATCGAGCCGCAACGGCCCGGTCGGCAGCGCGCCCAGACTGAACACCGGCAGCCCGATCGCGGTGATGTCGACGGTGTCGCGGTGCAGTCCCCAGATCACGATCCCCACGATCCCGGCGGCCGCGGCCTCCAGAGCAACCATGTCGCCGACACAGGCCTCGTCCCGCCGGCCGCCGTTGTCGACGACGAGTACGTCGCCTTCGGCCGCCGACTCGAACGCCTCCAGGAACACGTCCACGCTGCCCACATGCTGAGCCGGCAACACCCGCCCCGCGATCCGTTCACCCACCACGGCCGTCAACGACACCGTCCGCACGGGCACACCCGCCCGCACACAGGCATCGGCAACATGTGCCGTGGTCAACTCCGCAAACCGCTCAAGCATGTGGATCCTCACCGCGACAGGAACGCCAGCACTTCCTCGAGTGGTGGCTCGGTAGTGGTGTCGAGGGTAATCGAGGGGACCGGCAGATCGACCGGCTGGAAGGAGTTGTGGGTGCGGAGGCGGGCGTCGGGGCTGATCTGGGCGTCCTCGTGGGCGGAGCGGCTCGGGTCCGCGCTGGACCGGGCGGTGATCCGCGCGAGCGCGACCTCAGCCGGCACCGTGCAGTGCACGATCCGGAGATCGGCGCGGGCGAGCAGCGGGCTCAGTCCGGGGGTCCACAGCCGGTCCTGGAAGGCGGCCTCCGCGACCACCGTCGTACCGCGGCCGATCAGCAGACCGATCACGTCGAAGAACGTCGACAGCGTCCGCATCGTCAGCGGGTCGCCGGGTCCGGGGACGAATCCCGGGGTCGCGTGCGCCATGCCTTCCTTGATCTCGTCGCGGCAGATCGCCGGGCAGCCGATCGCGCTCGCGATCCGGTGCGCCAGCGTCGTCTTCCCGGTCCCGGGCGGACCACTCACCACGACAAGCATCGGTTTCGAATGCACCCGCCGTACCTTATCGGTCACTGTCGGCGTGCGGTGTAAGACCGGCGTCAGGAACTGTCGGTGGGCACGATTAACGTCGCTGTCGTGACGACGTACTCCGCGGTCCGGACGACGGGGATCTACTGCCGGCCAGGTTGTGGGGCCAAGCCGCTCGCGGAGAACGTGAGCACCTTCGAGCTGCCCGCCGCGGCCGAAGCCGCCGGGTATCGCGCCTGCCTGCGCTGCCGGCCGTACCGGGTGGCCGGGACGGTCGCGGACGAGGCGCCCGAGCTGGTCTGCCGGGCGGTGCAGCTGATCATCACCGGTCTGCTGGACGAGTCCGGGGAGGAGGCGCTGGGCGAGCGGCTCGGGGTGTCCGCGCGGCATCTGCGCCGGATGTTCAACGAGCATCTCGGCGTCACGCCGGACCAGTTCGCCCGGTCGCGGCGGGCGCATTTCGCGCGGCGGTTGCTGGACGACACCGATCTCGGCATCGCGGAGATCGCGTTCGCTTCCGGCTTCGGCAGCCTGCGGCAGTTCAACCGGGCGATGCGGGAGATCTTCCGGGCGTCACCGCGCGAGCTGCGCGACCGTCGGCGCCGCGGCGATCGCCTCGCCGCCGATGGCGGCCTGGTGCTGCGGCTGCCGTTCACCCCGCCGTACGACTGGGAGGCGATGAGCGCATTCCTTAAGGCGCGCGCGATCCCGGGCGTCGAGTCGGTGGAGGACGGCGTGTACCGGCGGACCATCTCGCTCGACGGCGAGCCGGGTGTGCTCGAGCTGGGCCCGGGTGGCGATGATCATCTGATCCTGCGCGCGCACCTTCCGTACTGGGAGGGCGTCATGCACGTTGTCGACCGGGCTGCTTGCTTGGTCGGTCTGGATTGCGAGCCGGTTCGTGCTCGTGCGCAGCTGTCCACCGACGCCGCGCTCGGCCCGTTGGTCGCGGCTCGGCCAGGTGTCCGGGTGCCCGGTGCGTGGGGTCCGTTCGAGGTCGCCATTGCGGCCGTGGTCCGGGACCAGTTGCCGCCGGAGGACGCGACGGAGGCGCTGCGCAAGCTCGTTGAGGTGTACGGCGTGCCGGTGCCGGGGCTCGCCCATGGCCTGACGCACGCATTCCCGGGGCCTGCGGCGTTGACCGGCGCGGAGATGGTCGGACCGCTCGCGCGAGAAGTTGCTGACGGCAACATTGTCTTGGAGACCTGCGGTGATGCCGAGACGTTGGTCCGTTCGCTCGAGACAGTGACCAGCCCACGCGCCGCACAGGAGATCGCCCTGCGCCTCGGCGCCCGCGACGCCTGGCCGCTGGCCGGCGAGAGCGAGCGCCTCAGTCCGTGGCGCTCGCTCGCCGGCATCTACTCGCTGACCAGGGCCTCGTAGGTGCCGGTGGTCAGCAGTTCCTTTGCCGCTGCGGTTGCGAGGGCGTAGGCCGCGCTGGTGATCGCCGGGCCGACGCTGATCCGGGCGACGCCGAGCTCGGCGAGTTCGGCGACCGTGGGAGCGCCCGGACCGACCATCACGTTGAGCGGCAGCGGTGATCCCTCGACCAGCTCGGCGATCGTCACCGCGTCGACCACGCCGGGCACGAACAGTACGTCGGCGCCCGCATCGGCGTAGATCTTGGCGCGCTCGATCGTCCCGGTCTTGTCGCCGAACAGGTAAGTGTCGGTCCGCGCGTTGATCACCAGATCGATGCCCGCGGCAACAGCCGCCGTACGGGCCGCCCTGATCCGCTCCGCGTGAACCAACGGATCGTCCAGCACCCGCCCGGTGCTGTCCTCGAGGTTGACGCCGACCGCCCCGGCCTCGAGTACGCCGGCGATCGTGCCCGCGACATCGCCGTACCCGGCCTCGATGTCGGCGGTGACCGGCACCGAGACCGCCGCGCAGATCAGCCGGAGCGCGGCGACCGCCGACTCCCGGTTCAGACCGCCGGCGTCGTCGACGCCGTGCGCCCAAGCGACACCCGCACTCGTCGTCGCGATCGCAGTCGCTCCCGCGGCCTCGATCGCCCGTGCCGAACCCGCGTCCCACGCGTTCGGCAGCACCAGCGGCGGCTGTCCGTGCAGCTCACGCAGCCGCCGCGCCCACTCGTTCTGCTTGCTCACAGGCTGACCAGGAGCTCGTGGTCGATCTCGACGAACTCGACGATCAGGTCGGCGAACCGGCCCGCGATCAGCTCCTTGTACGCCGACGACCCGGTGTGCGCGTCGTACGCCGACTGGTCCGCGAAGTGCTCGACGAACAACAGGTAGTCCGGCTTCGCCGGGTCGCGGTACACGCGGAACGAGAGCGTGCCCTCCTCGGCGCCCGGCCCCTTCGGCGCGAACTCCTGCACGATCGCCTCGGCGGCAGCCTGGTTGCCGTCCTTCAGCTTGATCGGAAATACCTTTGCCAGCATCTGAATCCTCCTGGGGTTTGTTCCTCAAGGTTCGCCCGCGGGCACCCTCCCGGTCTGGCCATATTCGGTCATGTATGTTGTCTCGTATCTCAAGACGATATGTCTCATTTATCAAGATCTTAGATTAGCGTGGGACTGTCGAGAGAGGGCAAAGGAGCCTGGGATGAACAACGTCTACACGCACGGACATCACGAGTCGGTCCTGCGATCGCACAGCTGGCGCACCGCGGAGAACTCGGCCGGCTATCTGCTGGCGCACCTGCGGCCCGGGATGTCGTTGCTCGACGTCGGCGCCGGACCCGGCACGATCACCGCCGACCTGGCCCGCCTGGTCGAGCCCGGCCGGACGACGGCACTCGAAGCCAACGAGGCCGCCCTCGACATCACCAGGGCGACGTTCGCCGACCTGGACCTCGACGTGGACTTCGTCGCCGGCGACGTCCACGCGCTGGATCTGCCGGACGACACGTACGACGTCGTGCACGCGCACCAGGTCCTGCAGCATGTGGCGGATCCGGTGCAGGCATTGCGCGAGATGCGCCGGGTCTGCAAGCCGGGTGGGATCGTCGCGGTTCGTGACTCGGACTACCACGGCTTCGTTTGGTATCCGGAGCTGCCGGAGCTGGACGAGTGGATGGCGCTCTACCAGCGGATGGCCCGCGCCAACGGCGGCGAACCCGACGCCGGCCGGCGCCTACTGTCCTGGGCGCTGGCGGCCGGCTTCGAGGACGTCGAGGCGACCACGTCGACCTGGTCCTTCACGAATGCCGAGGACCGCGCCTTCTGGGGCGGCATGTGGGCAGACCGCATCCTCAAGTCCGCGTTGGCCGACCAGGCCCGCACCGCCGGCGTACCGGACCAGCGGCTCGAAGCGATCTCCCAAGCCTGGCAAACCTGGACCACTACACCCGACGCCACCGTCTCCATCCTGCACGGCGAACTGATCTGCACCGCCTGACCTCCGCCACTTTGCTGGGTCAGCCAGGGCATTTGCTGGGTCAGCCAGCCAAATGGGGGCTTACTGACCCATATCCAGGGTGTAGAACCCCTCATTGCACTGGCTGACCCAGCAAATTCGCTGGCATACCCACCAAATGTGGGTCGCTGGGGGAGTCAGGTGTGGGTTGCGCGGCCGCGCTGGCGAGAGATCTCGTACAGGACTGCGGTTGCGGCGTTGGCGGCGTTGAGGGAGCTGGCTGAGCCGGTGATAGGGATGCGGACCAGGTGGTCGGCGGCCTCTTTCCAGGCTGTGCTCAGGCCGGCGGTCTCGTTGCCGATCAGCAGCAGGACCGGCTGGGTGAAGTCGAAGTCGTAGACGTCGATGGTCCCGTGCTCATCGGTGCCGACGACAACGATCGGCACCGGTGAACGGCGTACCCAGTCGAGGACCTCGCGGTGGGATGCAGCGCGGACGGCGGGAACCGCGAACAGCGAACCCGTCGTCGCGCGGACCGCCTTCGGGTCGTACACATCGGCCGCGTGCCCGGTGACGATCAGCCCGTCGGCGCCGAACGCGTCCGCGGACCGGATGATCGACCCGATGTTCCCCGGCCCGGTCGGCCGGTCGAACACGACGCCGAGGAACTCCGGCCCGACCGGGATCCGGTCGAGGTCGTCAGCAGGCAGCTCGAGTACGGCGATGAGCTCGGGATCCTCCTTCTCGCCGAGCTCGGCCAGCAACTCCGGGGCCATCGCGACCCGTTCGACGTCGGGCAGCCGTTGCAGCAACTCGGACGCCCATTTCGACAGCGGCCGGGACGCGTCCGTGATCACCGTCCGCACCGGCCAACCGTTGTCTACGGCAACAGAAATCGGCCGGACGCCCTGGACCAGGAACTCACCGGCCCGCTGTCGCTTGGTCCGGTTGGTGAGCGACGCCTGCCAAACCTGGAACCGGGCGTTCCGCGACGAGATCCGTTGCATCCAGCCACCCTAATGTGCACGCCTCCGTCTTCTACCCCGGTGTCTGAGGCGGAGCGCGCCCCAGAGGATCAGCGCGGGTAGCCAGAGCGCCAGTAGCCAGGGCAGTCGCCACCAGCCGGAACCGCCGGCGAGCTTCGGCTGCTCGGGGGCGACCAACGGCCGGGCGGACGCGGACCAGGCGAGGAATGCGTCGCCGATCGGCACGGCGCCGAACGCGTACCGCTTGGTCTTCAGCCCGGTGAACGGCAGCCCGACCAGCTCGCCTTCCCCGGCGAGCCGGTCCGCGAGCGGGTCGTGGTGCACCCGCGCCGCGCCCATCGCGACAACGGTCGCGGACAGGCTCATCCCGAGGACCAGCGGCCCGGAGTCGACGTCGCCCGTGCCGCCGGTGCCCTTCGGGTACTCCCGGACGCCGGCCCCGGTGACGAACTTGTCCTTGAAGATCTCGTACTGCGTTCGCGCGAACGTCGGATCGATGTCGACCAGGAAACGCTGGATCATCGCCTGCGACGAGCCACGCGCACCGGACACCTGCGGCGCCACCTGGTGCGGAAACAGACCGGTCGCCGGGTCCAGCTTGGTCTTCGCCGCCGTCACCCAGTTCCGCGCGATCTGACCGAACCGCGGCGCGACCAGGGCGTCGTACTGGCGGAGCGAGGCGATCGCGACGACCGAGTCGACCGGCCAGGCCTGACCTGGGTACGACGCCAGGAACGGTGTCTTCGCGGTCCGGAACGCGGTGGCGAGCTCGACCGACTCGCTCGTGAACGTGTCGCGGTCGGCGGCATCGGAGTGACCGAGTGCGATCAGGCCGCCGCGCAACCAGTTCGTCCACCCTGCGTAGAACACGCCGTACTGCGGTTGCAGCGAACCGTCGAACGGAGACGTCCCGTCCGTGCCGGCGAGGCGGTCGAGGGACCAGCGGACTTCCGCG
Organism: Kribbella sp. NBC_00709; assembly: GCF_036226565.1. GTDB lineage: Bacteria > Actinomycetota > Actinomycetes > Propionibacteriales > Kribbellaceae > Kribbella. The sequence continues at coordinate 1,970,422 of NZ_CP108996.1, read as the reverse complement.
GTCGCGTCGGCGGATCGCGCCGGGTCGTCGAGGCCGACCTGGACCCAGCTGAGTCCGTACAGGACGTTGAGGAAGAAATATCCCTCCGGAAACTGTTTCTGCGCGGCGTGGTCCGCTCCGCCGTCGATCTCGGCGCGCAGGAACGCCAATTGCTTGACCACGCCACCGGTGGGATCAAGGACTAGACGCGCGGTGCCCACCCCCGCCACCAGGGTGGCGATCACCGCTACGCCGATCAGGAGCTTGCGCAGCACCCGAACCAATCTAGAGCCCGTTCGGCGGCTACCGGGCGTCGCGAGGGTGACGTTCAGGTGCCGGAGGCAGGTGCCCGAGTCAAGTGCCCGAGTCAGGTGGCGGGGTCAGGTGCCCAGGGTCGATTCGCGGGTGATCAGGCGGGTGGGGAGCTCCATCGGGCCGGGGTGGGTGGAGCCGGCGATGGCATCGAGGAGCAGGTTGGCGGTGCGGCGGCCGAGCTCCTCGAGCTCCATGTCGACCGTCGTGAGCGGCGGCCTGCTCGCGAGCGCCATCACCGACCAGTTGTCGTAGCCGGTGACCGCAATGTCGCCCGGGACCGAGCGGCCCAGCTCGCGCAGGCGGTCGCAGACACCGCGCGCGATCTGGTCGCTTCCGCAGGCGATCGCGTCCACAGTGGGCTCTGTCCGGAGCAGTACGTCGACCGCGTGCCGGCCCCACCGCTCGCTCCACTCGCCGTGCAGCGGCTCGCCGGCGAACGCGTCGCCCGCGGCCTCGATGGTGGCGGCGGCGCGGATCCGTGCGCTGTGGTGGGTGTCCGGGCCGGTGACGTGCGCGATCTTCGAGCGACCGAGCGACAGCAGGTGCCGCACGGCCGAGCCGACCCCGCCGTGGTCGTCGACGATGACCGAGGTATCGCGCGGATCGGTCGACGGGCTGAACGCGTACACGACCGGGATCGGCACGTCGATCGGCGCCCGCGGCTCGGTCCGGCGGCCGGTCACGATGATGCCATCCACCCGCCTCGACACCAGCGACTTCAGGTAGTGCTGTTCGCGGAGCGGGTCGTCGCGGGTGTCGCACAGCACGAGCGCCATCTCGCCGGCGCTCAGTGTGTCCTCGGCGCCGAGCATGATCGGGATGCTGAACCGGCCGGAGCTGTCCGTGGTGATCAGCCCGACGGTGAAGCTACGCCCGGAGGACAAGGCCCGGCCGCGGCTGTCCGGCATGAACCCGAGCTGCTCGGCGGCCCGCCGGACCCGCGCGCGGGTCTCCTCGCGGAGCTGGCCGGTGTCGTTGAGTGCCTTCGACGCCGTGCTCGCGGAGACGCCGGCCAGCGCGGCAACGTCCCTGATTCCGGGCGTGCGAATGATCCGTGACGCCATCGGCCGCTCCTTTCCGGCAGTTTCCCCGAAGTTTCCGGAACAGTACCGCACGGATGCCGATCTGCTCCGAAGTTATCCACAGCCAAGGGTTGACCGCGCCGATTCCGTTCTCTACCTTCATGCAGGAAAACGTGTTCCGGATTTTCCTAAAGACTCGGTCCTAGTTCAGGAGTCACGCGATATGAGCGCAGCCCCCCGCAGTCCGGCCGCCACGACCCGGGGGCGCCGTCGCCCCCTCGGCCTCGGCCAGGCCACGATCACCGGCGGCTTCTGGGCGCCGCGGCAGACCCGCAACGGTCTCGACGCGATCCCCAGCGGCCAGGACCAGCTCGAGAAGGCCGGCAACCTGCAGAACCTCCGCCTGGCCGCGGGTATCGGCGAGGGTGAGGCGATCGGCCCGGTCTTCGCCGACTCCGATGTGTACAAGTGGCTCGAGGCCGCCGCCTGGGAGTACGGACGCAACCCGGACGACGACCTGCTCAAGCGCATCCGCGATCTGACCGCGGTGGTCGCGGCGGCACAGCGCGAGGACGGGTACCTCGACTCGGTCGTCCAGCTCCGGTACGGCGACGAGGGTCGCTACCAGCAACTCGTCTGGAGTCACGAGCACTACTGCGCCGGCCACCTCATCCAGGCCGCCGTCGCTCAGGTCCGTTGCACCGGCGACCACGCTCTGCTCGACGTCGCGACCAAGCTCGCCGACCATCTGGTCGCGACGTTCGGCGACGGCAAGACCGTTGACGTCGACGGCCATCCGGTGATCGAGATGGCCCTGGTCGAGCTTTATCGAGAAACCGGTACGGCGGCGTACCTCGACCTGGCCAAGTGGTTCGTCGACGCGCGCGGTCACGGGATCATCGAGAACCACGGCCACTCGCCGGCGTACTTCTCCGACCGCGTCCCGGTCCGCGAGGCGACCTCGGTCGAGGGGCATTCGGTCCGCGCGGTCTACCTGGCCGCGGGCGCGACCGATGTCGCGCTGGAGACCGACGATGCGGAGCTGCTCGAGGCGCTGAAGCGGCAGTTCGACCACATGTGGTCGACCAAGACCTACGTCACCGGCGGGCTGGGCGCGCGCTGGGAGGGTGAGGCGTTCGGCGACGAGTACGAGCTGCCGGCGGACCGCGCGTACGCCGAGACGTGTGCGGCGATTGGCGGGATCCAGTGGGCCTGGCGGATGCTGCTCGCGACGGGCGAGGCGTCGTACGCCGATGCGATCGAGCGGATGCTTTACAACGGATTCCTCGCGGGTGTGTCGCTGGCCGGCACGGAGTACTTCTACGTGAATCCGTTGCAGTTGCGTGGCGCGGCGTACCCGGACAATGGGCGGAGCCCGGCGCACGGACGGCGTGGCTGGTTCGACTGCGCGTGCTGCCCGCCGAACATCATGCGCACCCTGTCCAGTCTCGATGGCTACCTCGCCACGACGACGGACGACGCGATCCAGATCCACCAGTACGCGACCGGTGTGATCGGCGACCTACAGGTGGAAACCGCCTACCCCTGGGACGGCACGGTCCGGATCACGGCTCCGAAACGAACTGTTGTCGAGCTCCGCATTCCGGGCTGGGCGGAGGGAGCCACGGTGAACGGTGACCAGGTTGCTGCGGGTGGGTATGCCCGGGTGGAGGCTTCCGAGATCGAACTGGTTCTGCCGCTCACACCGCGAGTAGTAGGTGCAGATCCACGCATCGATGCCGTCCGCGGGTGTGTTGCTCTGGAGCGTGGGCCGCTCGTCTATGCGGTCGAGCAGGCCGACAACCAGGCGAATGTCGACGACCTGCATCTGTTGCCTGAGGCACCCACCGCTGAGGCGTCGCACCTGCTGGACGGCGTGACCGTTCTGAGAGCCAACGGACGTATCGGGACGGGACATCAGCCTGGCTGGTCGTTCGCCACCGATGCCGGTGACTCGACTGGTGACCAGGTCGAGGTGGTGGCGGTTCCGTACTACGCGTGGGCGAACCGGGAGATCGGTGCCATGCGCGTCTGGCTGCCCAGGGCCTGATCATGGTCACCCGTCGCCAGTTCCTCGGCCTCGCGGCCGGTGCGACCACGGCAGGTCTGCTTCCGGGCTGTAGCTCGGTCCTGCCCGAACCCGACGTCCAGGCGGCGGGTTTCGGGCAGGAAGCCACCGGCACCGTGCAGGTGTGGTGCCGGTCGGCGACGCAGACCGGTCTGACCGACCTGGTGAAGAAGTTCAACGCGTCCCAGGACCGGCTCACCGTCGAGCTGACGCCGGTCCTGGACGCGCAGTACGTGACCAAGCTGGCCACTGCGATCCGCGGCCGGAGCGTGCCGGACCTGGTCGACATCGACGACATCAACTCGATGCTGTTCATCTACCGCGACGCGTTCACCGACCTGACCGATCCGCTCGCTGCCTTGGATTTCCGGGACAAGCTCAGCCCCGGCCACCTGCGGCTCGCGACCAAGGACGAGCGGGTGTACGGCGTTCCGTACCTCGCGGACAACTCGATGTTCTGGTTCAACACCGAGCTGTGCGACCGCGCCGGCGTCGATCCGGACGACGCGGTGAAGTCGTTCGACAACCTGCTCGCCGCGGCGCGGAAATTGCGGAAACTCGGCGACGACATCTACGCCTGGAGCTTTCCGGCGAACAGCCCGGGCGCCCTCGGGTTCGTCGTACAGCCGATGGTCTGGGCCGCGGACACCGACCTGATCCAGGGCACGATCGGCAGCCAGTCCGGGCACATCGTCGGGAACGACGTGGTGCAGCGGATGCTCGAGCTGCACCGCCAGCTGTGGGTGGACGGTTTGGTGCCGAGGGCAAACTTCTCCGACGACGCGTCCCGGTGGGGCAGCGACTTCCGGGCCGGCAAGATCGGGATCTTCCCGTCCAACTACAGCGTGGTCGTGTCCGCGTCGGACGACGCGTTCCACAAGAAGGTCACGCCGCGGCTGCTGTCCGGGCCGGACGGCGGTGCGGCGTTCTTCGACGGCGGCGACAACATGTGTATCCCACGCGGCGCGCGCAATGCATCGGGGGCGTGGGAGTTCGTGCGGTTCGCGCTGGACCTGCCGCAACAGATCGACCTGCCGGCCGGTGGGTACACGCCGGTGCGGTCCGATGCGCGGACCCCGGAATTCGCGGAGAAGTACCCGCTGGCGACGCTGCCGCTGGAACGCATCCAGGAGGGCTACGCCCCGACCACGCTGTCCTACAACCTCCTCTACAACCAGCCGGACGGACCGTGGCTGCAGATGTTCCGCCGCGCCGTGTTCGACGGCGAACTGGAGGCCGCCATGAAGGAAGCCCAGCAGAACTACGACCGCATCCTTCGCCAGGGGCAAGCATGAGCACGCCGAGGTCTTTGACGCATCCGGGGCGAACCGGACTATTGCTGGTCACCCCCGCGGTTCTCTTCGTCGGCGTCTTCGTGCTCGTGCCGTTGGGGTTCGCGTTGGTGATCTCGCTGACGAACTGGCCGCTGATCGGCTCGGTGAAGTTCAGCGGGCTGAAGAACTACACCGCGATCGTGTCCGACGCGGCGTTCGCCAAGTCCGTCCTCTACACGCTCCTGTACACGGTCATCGTGACCGGGCCGATCCTGGTGCTCGGCTACGCGCTCGCGGTCCTGGTACGCCGTAAGCGCCGGGGCTCCACGTTGTTGCGAACGGTCTTCTTCCTGCCCTTCGTCGTCGGACTGTCCACGCTCAGCTTCGTCACGGTCCTGGAAGCGCAGCCGGAGAGCGGCGTGATCAACATCGTGCTGAAGAAGCTCGGCATCACCGACGGTACGACGGCCTGGCTGGTGGACGGGCCGCTCGCCACCGGACTGATCTGCGTGCTGGTCGTCTGGGCGGTCAGCGGGCTGACGATGATGCTGCTGATGGCCGGCATGCAGGCGATCCCCCGCGAGTACTACGAGTCCGCCGAACTGGACGGCGCCGGCTGGTGGAAGACGGAGCGGGAGATCACGATCCCGATCCTGCGGCGCACGATCGCGATGGCCGTGATCATCTCGGTGATCGGCTCGCTGCTCGCGTTCTCGCAGTTCTACATCCTGACCCGCGGCGGTCCGGGCACCGACACCACGACGGTGGTCCACTACATCTACAACCGGGCCTTCGTCCAGCTGCAGCTCGGCGCCGCGACCGCGCTGTCGATCGTGCTCGTGATCGTGGTCGGCCTCGTCACCGCGGCCCAGTTCCGGCTGCTCCGGGAGAAGGACTGACGATGAGACTCAAGAACACGTTCTACGTCATCGGCGGTGGCGGCGCCTTCCTGGTCTTCGCCGTACCGTTGCTGTGGGCCCTCTTCCGGTCGATGCAGCCGAACGACGTGATCGTCGCGGCCCCGAACGCATCCACGTTCTTCCACCTGACCTGGGGCAATTTCCGGACCCTGATCGAGGGGCCGGGCAACCTTGTCCGGGCCGTCGGCAACAGTCTGGTCGTTGCCCTGAGCACCGCCGTGCTGACGGCGTTGCTGGCGACCCTGGCCGGGTACGGGTTCGCGCGGTTCCGGTTCCGGAGCGCGCCGGTGCTGTTCGCGCTCGTGGTGGTGTCGATGATGATCCCGTTCCAGGCGATCCTGACCCCGCTGTACCTGGAGATGAACACGCTCCGACTGACGGACAGCCTGCTCGGGCTGGTGCTGTTCTACACCACGGTCAACCTGCCGTTCGGGGTGTTCGTGATGCGGAACTCGTTCGCTTCGGTTCCGGTCGAGCTGGAGGACTCCGCGCACGTCGACGGGTGCGGGACGATCCGCATGCTCGGGTCCGTCCTACGTCCTTTGATCACCCCAGGCGCCGCTACCGTCGCCCTCTACGCCTTCCTCGCGGCGTGGACGGAGTTCCTCGGTGCGCTCACCTTCCTCACCAAGGACGAGCTCTACACGCTCCCCGTCGCGCTCGTGAACGTCCAGGCCGGCGCGTACGGCGAAATCAACTTCGGCTCGCTCGTCGCGGGATCGGTGATCGCGATGATCCCCTGCGTAATCCTGTACGTAGGCCTCCAACGCTTCTACGTAACCGGCCTCGCCTCCGGAGCCGTCAAAGGCTAGGCCGATGTCGAGATCCCCGCCGAACTCGATGGGCGCCGCGTTTCTGGAGCGGTCGAGCGCTGACTTTGAGCACCGGTCAACCGTTTGCGCGGCTTCGAGTTGGTTGGTGGGTGCTCAAAGTCGGTGCGACGCCAGTGCGTCGAGGGGTACGGCGGGTTGGCGTGGGTTAGAGGGAGGGGCGGATCTCGTGGTCGGCGTGGGCGGTGGCGTGGGCCTCGCCGACCTGGCGGCAGAGGGCCATCAGGTCGGCCTCGTTCAGGACGTGCTGCTTGGCTTTCGGGCCCAGGTCGGTGATGTGGTCGCGGGCGCGGAGCAACCGCTGGAAGATTCGTTCGCGCTCGGCCGGGTCGTCGGTGTAGTCGGCGTCCAAGTAGGCGTTCGCGTCCCGGCGGATGTGGGCCATCGCGGTGACGGTTCGGCCGCGCGTACTGAACAGTGAGGCGAAGATCGTGATCAGCAGGACCACGAGGATGACGGCCAGGGACAGGCCGGTGCTGATCTCCATCACCTCGACGTGGTCGCCGCCGTTCACGAACGGCAGGTTGTTCTCGTGCAGCGCATGCAGGATCAGCTTGGCGCCGATGAACATCAGGATCGCGGCCAGTCCGAAGGACAGGTAGATCAGCCGATCCAGCAGGCCGTCGAGCAGGAAGAACAGTTGCCGCAGGCCGAGCAGGCTGAACGCGGTCGCGGTGAACACGACGTACACGTTCTGGGTCAGGCCGAAGATCGCCGGGATCGAGTCGAGCGCGAACATCAGGTCGGTGGCGCCGATCGCGACCATCACCAGCAGCATCGGCGTCAGCATCCGGCGGCCGTCGACCACGGTGGTCAACCGGTCCCCGTCGTACTCCTCGCTGGTGCGGAACAGCCGCCGGGCCAGCCGGACCACGATGTTCTGCGCCTGGTGCGATTCCTCCGTTTCCGGCTTGAGCATGTTGCCGGCGGTCAGCAGGAGCGCGATCCCGAACAGGTAGAACACCCAGGAAAACGTGTGCAGCAGCGCGGAGCCGGCGAAGATGAACGCCGCCCGGGCGATCAGGCTGACCACGATCCCGACCAGCAACACTTTCTGCTGGTTCTCCCGGGGCACCCGGAAACCGGTCATGATGATCAGGAACACGAACAGGTTGTCGACCGAGAGCGCCTTCTCCGTGACGTACCCGGCGAAGTACTCCGAACCCATCTCGGTGCCACCGATGACGAGCGCGCCGAGACCGAACAGGATCGCGATCCCGACGTACAACGTGGACCAGACCGCGGCCTCGCGCAGCGTCGGGACGTGCGCCGACCGGACGTGGAAGAAGTAGTCGAACAGCAGCAGGCCGACGATCGCCAGCAGCGTCAGCACCCAGACCAGCGGGGACACCGTCATGTCGTAACCCAACCATGGCCGCCGCGAGGGATTCCCGGGTTCCAGTGAATTTGCCTAAAAGGCATCTTTGCTCTTTGGGCAAGTTCTGCTACGGTCGAGTCATGGCCGAAGGGTTGCGGGAGCGGAAGAAGCAGGAGACGCGGATCGCGTTGAGCTGGGCGGCGGTCCGGCTCGCCGTCGAGCGCGGGTACGGCGCGGTGCGGATCGAGGACATCGCTGCGGAGGCCGGGGTCTCGCTGCGGACGTTCCGCAACTACTTCGACAGCAAGGCGGACGCAATCGCGGCGCGCGAGGTGGAGCGCAGCCTGAAGATCGCCGAGGAGTTGCGGGCGCGGCCCGCCGACGAGCCGCTGTGGGTGGCGATCCGGGCCGCGATCGAGGCCCATTTCGCGCTCGGCGAGGAGGGTCACGGCGCGCGGCGGCCACCGGACGAGCAGTGGCTCAACGGCATCCGGTTGATGATGACCGAGCCCGCCCTGCAGGGCGCGATCGCGCGGGCATACGCCCAGGTCGGCGAAGAACTGGCGGCCGCGATCGCCGACCGGACCGGGACCTCGGGGATGTATCCGCGGCTGGTGGCCGAGGTCGTCGGCGCCGCTCGCGCGGTCGTGATGCAGGAATGGCAACGGGCCGATCCGCCGCGGTCGATCGCCGACCTGCTGTCCGATGCGCTCGACCAGGTCGAAGCCGGCCTGCCAGTGCCTGAATAAACCACCTTCTTGACTCCCCCGGTCAGTCGCCGGGGTGGTCAGTCATGCCTAGATGGAGGAAACGTCATGGATGCCGAAGTCATCATTGCCGGGGCCGGACCGAACGGCCTCATGCTCGCGATCGAACTGCGCTTGGCCGGAGTCCAGCCGATCGTGCTGGAGAAACTGCCGGAGCGCAGTACGGTGCCGCGGGCCAACGGCCTCGTCGGTCAGGTCGTGCGAATGCTCGACCGGCGTGGGCTCTTCGAGCGGTTGAGCGGTACGACGGGTGCGCCGCAGCCGGCCCCTGGTTTCGTGTTCGGGGCGATGCCGTTACAGCTCGACGTACTCGAGGAGAACCCGGTCTACCTGCTCCAGGTGCCGCAGGTGCGGATCGAGGAGGTCCTGCAGGAGCGGGCGCTGGAGCTCGGAGCGGAGATCCGGCGCGGCCACGAGCTGCTCGGATTCACCCAGGACGCGGACGGGGTCACGGTGTCGCTGTCCGGGCCGGATGGGGAGTATCAGTTGCGGGCCGGCTACCTGGTCGGCGCCGACGGCGGTCGGAGCGTGACCCGCAAGCTCGCCGGCATCGACTTCCCCGGCGTCACCAACGACACGATGGTGTCGCGGACGGGTAGCGCTGCGGTGCCACCGGAGTACGTCCAGGACGGTCTGCTGAAGATCCCCGGGTACGGCGTCGTGCCGCCGTTCCTCCATCAGCGGACGGCGCGAGGCCTGTTCGTCTGGGCGCCGTTCCCGGGCCGGTTGCCAGCGATCAGCACGGGGGAGTGGGACGTGCCGCCGGATGTGGAGATGACCTTCGAGGAGCTGCAGGAGAGTGCCGATCGGGTGCTCGGCGTCCACCTTCCGTTGGCCGAGCCAACGGGTGACGGCGTGCGGCAGATGCGTCGGGTTGTCGGTGGCAACAGTCGGCTGGCTTCGCGTTTCCGGTCCGGACGGGTGTTGCTGGTCGGCGACGCCGCGCACGTGCACTCGGCAATCGGCGGTCCGGGACTGAATCTCGGTCTGCAGGACGCGGTCAACCTCGGCTGGAAGCTCGCGGCCGAGGTGCAGGGCCGGGCGCCGGCTGGACTGCTCGACACCTATGAGTCCGAGCGGCGGCCGGTGGGGCAGCGGGTGGTGATGCAGACGCAGGCACAGTCCGCGTTGATTGCGCCGGGCAATGAGGTGACCGCGTTGCGGGAGCTGTTCGGCGAGTTCCTGTCCGACGCGCAGAACGTGCAGCGGATCGCGGACCTGATCTCGGGTGCCGACATCAAGTACTCCACCGGTCAGCATCCGCTCGTCGGCCGTTGGGCGCCTGATCTGATGGTCGGCTCACAGCGGTTGGCCGAGCTGACGCGGACGGCTCAGCCGCTACTCATCGACCTGACTCCGGGCGCAGCATTCGCCGGCACCGCCGTACCGGATCGCGTCGAGGTGATCACTGCGCAGGCCGAGGCGCCGATCGCCTTGCTGATCAGGCCCGACGGGTACGTCGCCTGGGCTGCCGAGCAGGATGGGGTTGCCGAGCAGGACGGGCTGCGGGACGCGCTGGCACAGTGGTTTCAGGCACGGCCTTTGACGAGTGCGACGAGGTAGCGGCACGCCGTCGTACCCGGATTGTGGAAGGTCGTCGCTGATGGCGGCCCGAGCTGCAGGCAGTCGCCGGAGTACAGGTTGTGGACCTGCTGCCCTTCGTGGAAACGGAGGTGCCCGTCGAGGATCCACAGCTGCTGGTATTTGAAGATGTACGCATCGGCCGGGTAGGAGACCGACGCGCCGGCCGGCAGCTCCACCTCGACCAACTCCAAGGGTGACTCGGTCACCGGGGACACCGCGCGCCGGTGGTACCCGGTGATCGGGTCCGTCCAGACGGGCTGGTCGGCCGCGCGCCGCAGCAGCTCGCCGGTGTTCTCCGCGCGGGCGACCAGCTCGGACAACGTCATGCCGAGCGCTCCCGACAGCTTCCCCAGCAGTACGGCGGTGGGCTGCGCCTCGCCCCGCTCGATCTTGCCGATCATCGCCCGCGACACCCCCGACCGCTCCGCCAACGCGTTCACGGACAGGTCCTGCGCTGTGCGTGCCTGCTGCACGGTCGCGGCCAGAGAGCGAGACAGATCGTCAATCACGTTGCCACTATAGCGGCAGTTATGACTACTATCGTGTCATGGTTCAGGTTAGAGACGCCTCGGCGGCCGACGCCGAGGCCTGCGCGGCGATCTACGCCCCCTACGTCACCGGCTCCGCCATCACCTTCGAGATCGACCCGCCTGGCGCTCCGGAGATGGCCGAGCGGATCGCTCAGGCCCAATCGACCCACGCTTGGCTGGTCGCGGAAGACGCCGGCCTGGTCGTCGGCTACGCGTACGGCGGCCCGATGAAACCGCGCGCGGCGTACCGCTGGTCCTGCGAAGTCAGCGTCTACCTGGAGGCCGGCCGCCGCCGAACCGGCGCCGGCCGGGCGCTGTACGAGGCCCTCTTCACCCGCCTCACCCACCGCGGCTACCGCACCGCCGTCGCCGGCATGACGCTGCCGAACCCAGCCAGCGAAGGCCTGCACAAGTCGTTGGGCTTCGAACCGATCGGCACGTACCGAAACATCGGCTGGAAACTGGACAACTGGCACGACGTGGCGTGGGTCCAAAGGCCGCTCGCCGTACTGCCGGATCCGCCCGAAGAACCCAGGTAAACCCCCGCGCGCTCCGCAGCCCCTCTCGTCGCTCCGCTCCTCGGCACGCCCGCTACGCGCGCAACCCCACCCCCGGGCGCATCCCTTCCGGCTGGCGCCGTGCCGGACCGCGGACATCAGCTCAACTGTCCACAGTCCCCTCAGGTTGGTCGAGCAGGACTGTCAGTTCTTGGTGGGGTTGGTCATTGGGGGGCAGTCGTTGCCTGGTTTTGTAGTTAGTTCGAAGTGCCAGATTTCGTTGGAGAGGGTTTGGCACAGGCCGTAAAGGTTGCCGTGGCGGTTGAGCCAGTCGTCGGCGTCGGTGGGGCCGATGTCTACGGCGTGGCCGGTGACGTGGTGGGATTCGTCGGGTTCGGCGACGTACTCGAGGGCCTTCTTCTTGCTGCCGTACTTGCGGATGGCCTTGTCCAGCAGTTCTTCCTGGTACTTCTTGCTGCGCCAGCCGGTGGTGACCTGCAGCTTGATGCCGTCGTCCTTCATCGCGGTCTCGGCCTGCTGGACCGCCTTGCGGAGGGCGGGGTCGAGTTTGGCGATCCCGGGGAGGCTGGTGTCGTACGCGGACGTGTGGTCCGGGAGTACGCCGTCGGCGGCGCGGGGTGGTCCGCTCGGGCCGGCGGTGGACGGTGACGGGTCGTCCTGGGCCGAGGCCGCCGCGCATGACGTCAACGTGAGACTGGTGACTGCGGCAACGATCGCCAGGATGGTGGTCCGGTTGGCAATGCGGTGATCGGTCAGCATGTGACCAGTTCATCCAAGTCGATGTTGCGAGAGCGTCTGCAATTCCGAATACGTTTTCGATACGCCCGGCCTGGTTCAATAGCTGGTATGCGAGTGCTGGTCGTCGAGGACGAGGTGTATCTCGCCGAGGCGATCCAGGCGGGGCTGCGGCTGGAGGCGATCGCGGCCGACCTGGCGTTCGACGGCAACACCGCGCTGGAATCCGTGACGGTCAACGCGTACGACGTGGTCGTCCTGGACCGGGATCTGCCCGGCCTGAGTGGTGACGAGGTCTGCCGGCGGATCGTTGCGCAAGGCATCGGATGCCGGGTGCTGATGCTCACCGCTGCAGGGGATCTCGACGACAAGGTGGCCGGGTTCGAGCTCGGCGCCGACGACTACCTGACCAAACCGTTCGAGCTGCGCGAGCTCGTCGTACGCCTCCGGGCCCTGGTACGACGGCCTGCTGCCGCCACGCCGACCGTGATCGAGTACGCCGGTGTCCGCCTCGACCCGTACCGGCGCGAGGTGTACCGCTCCGGGCGGTACGTGAAGCTCGCGCGCAAGCAGTTCGCCGTACTGGAGGTCCTGATGGCGGCTCGTGGCGGGGTGATCAGCGCGGAAACGCTGCTCGAGAAGGCCTGGGACGAGAACGCCGACCCGTTCAGCAACTCTGTACGGCTGACGATCTCGGCGTTGCGGAAACGACTGGGTGATCCGTGGGTGATCCACACCGTGCCCGGTGTCGGGTACCGGATCGGCGAACCATGAGCGACGAACGGTTGATGACGTGGCGGCCGCGGCTGACGGTTCGGCTCCGGTTGACGCTGAGCTACGCGGGCCTGCTGGTCGTCGCCGGCGCCGTCGTGGCGTGCATCATCTGGTTGGTTTTCCGGATCGTGCCGAACTATCCGCTGACTGCCGCCAACCCGCGCGACCAAGAGCCCGCGCCGACCCGCGGGGAGATCCTTCATCTGGTGGTGACGCTGTCCGGGTGGGCGCTGGGATTCCTGGCGGTCATCGGGCTGGTCGGCGGGTGGTTCCTCGCGGGCCGGATGCTGAAGCCGTTGCAGGAGATCACGGCCGCGGCGCGGAAAGCGGCGAGCGGGTCGCTGGACCACCGGATCGGGCTGACCGGGATCCGGGACGAGTTCACCGATCTGTCGGACACGTTCGACCAGATGCTGGAGCGGTTGCAGCGGTCGTTCGAGCAGTACCGGCGGTTCGCGGCGAACGCCTCGCACGAGTTGCGCACGCCGCACGCGGTGATCAAGACGATGCTCGACGTGGCGCAGGCGGATCCGGAGCATCAGGACGTGCCGCAGCTGGTGAAGCGGCTGGCGAAGACCAACCAGCGCGGGATCAACATCGTGGAGACGCTGCTCAGCCTGACGGCGTTGAGCAACCGGGACGTGGAGTTGGACCCGGTCGATCTGTCCGCCGTACTGCGGTCCGCGTGGCCGGCGCTCTCGGCGGAGGCGGCCGAGGCTGGCGTGACGCTCTCGTCGGAGCTCGAAGAGTCGGTTGTTGAGGGCAACGATGTGTTACTGCATCAGGTGGTAACAAATCTGGTGCAGAACGCGATCCGGCACGGTGGTGGCGCCGTCTCGATGACGGTCGCGCGCGGGCGCCTCGTCGTACGGAACGGCGGCGCGCTCCTCGACCGTGCTGTGGTGCGGACGTTCGTCGAGCCGTTCGCGAAGAGCAGGTACGGCGCCGGGCACGGGCTGGGTCTGGCGCTGGTGGATCGGATCGTCGAGGTCCATCACGGGCGGTTGGAGTTGGTCGCGAATGGAGACGGTGGGCTGACCGCGACCGTCGTACTGCCCGAGGCTCACGTCGATAGCTGACCCGGCAAGGGGTTGGCCCGGTGTGCGGGAGAGGATGGTGCGGTGAGCGACGAACGACCTTCAGCCGACCGCCAGGTGACCGTACGACGTGCTGTCGAGGAGGACGATGCCGCGCTGCTCGCGATCGAGAAGGTCTCGTGGGACGCGTCGTCGGGGTTCCCGTCGTACCAGGACACCTTGAAGGACACGTTCTTCGCCCGCAGCGGTCCGGAGGCGCATCTGGTGGCCGAGTACGACGGCGAGGTCGTCGGCTACCTCCGCTTGCAGGACAAGTACCCGTTCCCGGAAGGCGCCGGCGTACTGACGATCAACGGCCTCGCGACCGCACCCACAGCGCGCCGCCTGGGCGTGGGATCCGCACTCCTGGACGCCGCCACGGCCGAAGGCGTACTCCGCGGCGCCCGCAAGATCAGCCTGCACGTCCACAGCACCAACGGCGCCGCCCGCCGCCTGTACGAACGCCACGGCTACGTCGTCGAAGGCACCCACCCCAACGAATTCCTCATCGAGGGCGACCTGATAGCCGCCCTCGACATGGCAAAGATGCTCTAACCGTCCGCGACACCTGCGGAGTTCGGAGTGACTACGGGTTGAGGCCGTGGTCGCGGAGCCAGGGTTCGGGGTCGATGGGGGCGCCGCCGTGGGGGAGGACCTCGAAGTGGACGTGGGGGCCGGTGGTGTTGCCGGTCATGCCGATGCGGCCGACCATGCTGCCGGCTTCGACGGAGTCGCCGACGGAGACGTCGAACTCCTCCATATGGCTGTACGACGTGACCGTGCCGTCGGCGTGCCGCACCTTGACCTGACGTCCGTACGCGCCTTCGAAGTCGGCCTGGATGACCTCGCCGGCCATCACCGAACGGACCGGCGTACCCATCGGGGCCGCGAAGTCGAGGCCGGTGTGGTTGTGGGCCCAGCGGCCGCCGGCCTGGTTGAAGCGGGCGGTCAGGTGGTAGCCGGTCGTCGGGAGGACGATCTTCGGCGCGGCCTTCGCGATGGCGGCGGCCTTCGCGATCGCCGCCTTCTTCGCCGCGGCCAGAGCCTTGGCCGAGTCGGCTGCCTTCTTCGCCGAGGCCGCCTTCGCGGCTGCCAGGGCGAGCGCCCGGCGCTGGGTCAGCGTCGCGTTCGCGGCCAGTTTCGCCGCGCGCTGCTGGGCGACCTTGTCGGCCGCGGCCTTGCGGGTCGACTCCAGCGACAGGTCGATCCGGGACGCGTCCCGCGACCCGAGGTCACGACGGTCGATCCGGGCCGAGGTGAGGGCGCCGGCCTGTGAGGGGCTCAGGCCGGTGCCCGCGTTCGTGGCAGCCGGACCGGCCGCGGACGAGCTGAGCCCGACGGCGGTGGTCCCGGCCGCGGCAGCCAGTGCGGCGGTCAGACCGATCAGCTGGGTACGGCGGGTTGCAAGGCGACTGATGGAGCGGTGCTTGGCCACCCGGCGCGGGGCAGCCGGGCGACGTGAAGCCGACCGATCTGTGTCCGGCACGTCTTGGTGAGTAGGCACGAGAAAACCTTCCAGGGAGGGACGTTCGCCGTCGAGGGGGGTACGGCGACCTCAACGACCATAACGAGGACGTCTCGAACGCCTCAAACACAGGTTGCGATCAGATCAACGAAATCGAACACGCTCAGTGAAGCCGTCCTGCCGCCTTGTACGCGCTCAGGCGTGAACCTGCCCAATGAAGACTCAACTATCGGCGTGACGCGGATCACCGGCCGATTGGCGCCGGGCAGGCCCTCCGGACCGGTATAACCCGTCCATATATTGAGAGCTTTGTCGACCGACTTACTAAACTTTCAATGGCGTCCCATACTGAAATGACACGAGTGACGAGAGGAGACGGAGATGACGCGCAAGCCGCCGTACTACCGCCTCCACATCGACCTTCTCCGGGTCTCCAGCGCACTGTGTCTGCGCTGACCTGAGTCACCGCGCATCCCGCTGACGGCGTCCGTCCGGACGCCTGCCGCCCCTGCCCTCCGTCGATGTAGGGCCCGCGAAGCCTGCCCACCGCCAGGGAGTCTCATCGTGTCCACCACTTCAGTCACGTCTGTGTCCGGTGCCTCCGGTCCACCGGCGTCCGCAGTACCGCTCGAAGCCGACCTGCCTGTCGTCGCCCGCCGGCATCCGTGGCGCTGGGTCGGCGTCGCGGTCGTGCTCGTCCTGCTCGCCATGTTCGTGCACGGTCTCGCCACCAACCCGGGCTGGGACTGGCCGACGTTCTTCCAGTTCTTCGCCACGAAGACGATCTTCTCCGCGCTCTGGGTGACCGTGCAGCTGACCGTGTACGGGACGGTGCTCGGGTTCGTCCTCGGCGCCGTGCTCGCGTCGATGCGCTTGTCCAGCAGCCCGTTCCTGCAAGTAGTTGCCTGGGGCTACATCTGGGCGTTCCGCTCGATCCCGTTGATCGTGCAGCTGTTGTTCTGGTTCAACATCGCGTACCTGTACCAGCAGTTGAGCATCGGCATTCCGTTCGGACCGGAGTTCGTGCACTTCAGTACCAACAACCTGTTCGGTCCGCTCGGCGCCGCCGTACTCGGGCTCGCCTTGCACCAGGCCGCGTACGCCGCGGAGATCATCCGCGGCGGAATCATTTCCGTCGACGCCGGCCAGGTCGAGGCCGCGGCGGCGCTGGGGATCCCTCGCGGCCGGCAGTTTTTCCGGATCGTGCTGCCGCAGGCGATGCGGTCGATCCTGCCGAACGGCGCGAACGAGGTGATCAGCCTGTTCAAGGGCACGTCGATCGTCTCGGTGATGGCGATCCCGGAGCTCTTCTACCAGGTGCAGGTGATCTACGGCCGGAACAGTCGCGTCGTACCGCTGCTGATGGTGGCGACGGTCTGGTACATCGTGCTGACCACGCTGCTGTCGATCGTGCAGTACTACGTGGAGCGCCGCTTCGCCCGAGGTACGAAGCGATGATCGACGTCAAGGGTGTGCACAAGAGCTTCGGCGATCTCGAAGTACTCAAGGGGATCGACCTCGAGGTACCGGCCGGTGCCGTGACCGTGATCCTCGGACCGTCGGGATCGGGCAAGTCGACGCTGCTGCGGTCGATCAACCACCTGGAGAAGGTGGATCGCGGGCTGGTCCGGATCGACGGCGAGCTGATCGGGTACAAGCGGCGCGGCAACAAACTGCACGAGTTGCGCGAGCGGGAGATCCTGCGGCAACGATCGCAGGTCGGGTTCGTGTTCCAGACCTTCAACCTGTTCGGGCATCTGACCGTGCTGCAGAACGTGGTCGAGGCGCCGGTGTCCGCACAGCGGCGCAAGCGCAGCGAGGTGGAGCCGTACGCGCGGGAACTCCTGGAGCGGGTCGGCGTCGGTGACAAGGCCGACGCGTACCCGCGCCAGCTGTCCGGCGGCCAGCAGCAACGCGTCGCGATCGCCCGCGCGCTGGCCCTGAAACCGAAGGTCCTGCTGTTCGACGAACCCACCAGCGCGCTCGACCCGGAGCTGGTCGGCGAGGTCCTCGACGTGATCAAGGAACTCGCCCGCGACGGCGCCACGATGGTCGTCGTCACCCACGAGATCGGCTTCGCGCGGGAGATCGCCGACACGGTGGTCTTCATCGATGGCGGCCGGATCGTCGAGTCGGGTTCACCGCGCGAGGTGCTCGACAACCCTGTCCACGAGCGCACTCGCGCCTTCATCTCCAAGGTTCTCTGATGAAACGGTTTCTGGTCCTTTCCGTCGCGCTGCTCACCCTCGCGGGGTGCGGCGCCCAGGCGACCGCTGCCTCGGACACCGGGGTGAACACCGCCGCCGAGCAGAACCGGGTCACCACTACTCGCAATGACGCCGCTGCCGCCTTGCTGCCGGCCAAGGTTCGCGAGCGCGGAACGTTGATCGTCGGCGGCGGATTCGGTTCCGGCAGCGTGCCGCTCGGGTTCTACGCCGACGACAACAAGACCCCGATCGGGCTCGAGGTCGACATCGCGTACCTGGTCGCCGAGGCCCTCGGGCTGAAACCGGAGATCGAGGTGACGAGCTGGGAGAACCTGTTCGTCGGGCTCGATTCCGGCAAGTACGACGTGGGGTTCTCGAACATCACCGTGACGGAGAAGCGCAAGCAGAAGTACGACTTCGCGACGTACCGCAAGGACGACATCGCGTTGGAGGCGAAGAAAGGCGGCAGCTGGCGGGTCGCCGGCGGGAAGGACATCGCCGGCAAGACGATCGCGGTCGGGTCCGGGACGAACCAGGAGAAGATCCTGGTCGACTGGAACGAGGCGAACGTCAAGGCTGGGTTGCCGGCGGCAACGATCAAGTACTTCCAGAAGAACACCGATACGTACCTGGCGTTGAGTTCCGGGCGGATCGACGCGTACCTCGGGCCGAACCCGTCGATCGCGTACCACGTGAAGACCTCCGGCGAGACCGAGACGATCGGGAAGTTCTCCGGCGCCGGTCCGACGCTGCAAGGGTTGATCGCGGCGACGACGAAGAAGGACGACGGACTGGTGCGGGCCTACCAGGCGGCGCTGAACGCGGTGATCGCGGACGGCAGCTACACCAAGGTCCTCGACCGCTGGAACGTCCCCACCGAAGCGGTCGACAAGTCCGAGATCAACCCACCCGGCCTCCCACTGACGAGCTGAGGACAACTGATGAGAAAACGTTGGAGTTTGTTGGTCGGGATCGTTGTGCTGGCCGCGGCCGGCTGTGCGGATCCGCAGACCAGTGCGCCGGCGCAGGGTGGCGACGCATCGCAGGTTGCCTTCGACACGTCCGCAAAGCAGACGCACATCACCTCGGCGAAGGTGGACAGTATCGCGGCCGAGTTGCCGGCCAAGGTGAGGGAGAGCGGGAAGCTTGTTGTGGGCAACGGGTCTGCGGGTGGTGGGCTGCCGCCGCTCGGGTTCACCGCGGACGACAACAAGACGCCGATCGGGGTCGAGATCGACATCGCGTACCTGGTCGCGAGTGTGCTCGGGTTGCAGGCCGAGATCGACACGACCAGCTGGGAGAACCTGTTCCTCGGGCTGGACTCCGGCAAGTACCAGGTCGGGATCTCGAACATCGGCGTGTCCGAACTGCGCAAGGAGAAGTACGACTTCGCGACGTACCGGCTCGGCCTGCACGCGTTCGAGGCGAAGAAGGGATCCGGGCTGAAGGTCTCCGGCCCGGCCGACATCTCCGGGAAGACCGTCGCGGTCAGCTCCGGCACCCTCCAGGAGGCGATCCTGGTCGACTGGAACAAGCAGAACGTCGCGGCCGGCCGCAAGCCCGCGAACCTCAAGTACTACCAGCAGGCCGCGGACACCTATCTCGCGCTGCAGTCCGGCCGGATCGACCTGTACCTCGGCCCGAACCCGAACGCGTCGTACCACGTCGCGACCCAGCATCAGACCGAGATCGTCGGCACTGTCTCGTCCAGCTACCCCGTGCAGGGCGTGGTCGGGATCACCACCAAGAAGGACGACGGCCTGGTCAAGCCGCTCGCCGACGCGCTCAACGCCGCGATCGCGGACGGCAGCTACGCGAAGGTTCTGGCCAAGTGGGGCCTGCAGGCCGAGGCCGTCCCGAAGTCCCTGATCAACCCGCCCGGCCTGCCGAAGAAATAGGAGAACTCAATGGCCACCATTGCAACGATCTCCAGTAGTCCGTCGATCCCGTCGCGCACCGACGCGGTTCTCGACTATGTCACCAAGCGGCTGATCAGCCACGGTCACACCGTCACGCCGATCGTGTTGCGGGACCTTCCGGCCGAGCCGCTGGTGCGAGGACAGGCCGATCATCCGGAGATCGCCGCGGCCGCCGCGGTGCTCGAGAACGCGGATGCCGTCGTCGTCACAACCCCGGTCTACAAGGCGGCGTACTCCGGGCTGTTGAAGGTGTTCCTCGATCTGCTGCCGCAGTACGCGCTGAAGGGCAAGACGGTGTTGCCGTTGGCAACGGGCGGTACGCCGGCACACGTGCTGGTGATCGACTACGCGCTGCGCCCGGTGCTCACGAGCCTCGGGGCGGGCGCGATCGGGCAGGGATGGTTCGTGTTGTCCTCGCACATCACGATGTACGACGGGGGTGGGCTGCTGCTCGATCCGGCCGCGTCGGTGCCGCTGTACCAGGTGACGGAGGCCTTTCTCGCGACGGTCGAGGGCGGGCAGGTCGTCGAGAGCGAGGTGGTGCAGGCGGCCGCCGTCGAGGCGGTTCGCGCGCGGCCTGACGATCCCGAGGCGGCGCCGCTGCTTGCGGATCTCGTGGTCGAGTACAGCACTCGGTACGGGCGGACGAACGCGAACACGCAGCTGACCGAAGTACCGCCGTCGGACTTCCACGGCGAGAGTGGCGGGGCGTTCGTGCTGCTGCGGTTCGGCGGGCAGACGGTGGCCGGAGGCGCTGTTCGCCGGTACGACGACGAGACGGCCGAGGTCAAACGGATGTGGACGTCGCATCTGCATCGACGGCAAGGGCTGGGACGTCGGGTGCTGGCGGAGCTGGAAGCGGCGGCGCTTGACCTCGGGTATCGGCGGCTCTATCTGACGACCGGTCCGCGTCAGCCGGAGGCGGCTGCTCTCTATCTGGCGGCCGGGTTCGAACCGCAGTTCGACACGTCGGCCGATCCCGAATCGATCGGCCCGTTGCGGTTCACGAAGGAGATTCCGGTGGCTTTGAAGGTGGCGTCATGATCGTTGGTCTCGAGATCGATGGTGCGGGTGGGGATCCGGCTGCTTGGCGTGGGTCCGAGGTTGATCCGCGGGCGATTCTCACCGGTGAGTTGGCAGTACGCGCGGTGCAGCGGGCGGAGGCGGCGGGGATCGACTTCGCCACGTTCGTGGACGCCCTCGAGGCGCCGGACGACGTACCTGATCGGGTGAGTGTTCGGCTGGATGCGTTGGGGCTGGCCGCGCGGGTCGCGCCGCTGACGCAGCGGATCGGGTTGCTGCCGACGATCACTGTCACGCATACCGAGCCGTTCCACGTGCAGGCGTCGGTTGCGACGCTCGACCACATCTCAGGTGGGCGCGGCGGGTGGGTCGCGGATGTGTCGTCGTCGGCCGAGGCCGCTGCGGTGATCGGGCGACGCGAGCCGGCATCGGCTGCCGAGACGTGGCGCGAGGCGCGGTACGTCGTCGATGTGAGCCGGCGACTGTGGGACTCCTGGGAGGACGACGCGATCATCCGCGACGCGTCGACGGGCCGGTACGTCGACCGGGACAAGCTGCACTACGTCGCATTCGAGTCTCCGACGTTCAGCGTCAAAGGGCCGTCGATCGTTCCGCGCTCACCCCAAGGGCATCCGATCACAGCGGTCCGGGTCAACACCCCTGAGGCTTTGGAGGCAGCCGGTGACGCCGACCTCGTGCTGCTGCCCGAATCGGAGGACTTGCCTACCCGGCTGGCTCCGTTGGTGGTCGTGTCGGTGGTGGTGCGGCCGCATGTCGATGGGGTGGAGCAGTTGGTTGAGCTGATCGCGGAGTGGGCTGCGGCGGGGGCTGACGGCGTACATCTGCGGCCGGGGTCGCTCGAGCTTGATGTGCCGGTGATCGCGGACGAGCTGATTCCGCGGTTGCGGGAGCGTGGACTGGTCGGGGCGGCGGACCGTGGTGGGAGCTTGCGGGGCCGGCTCGGGTTGGGGCGGCCGGCGAACAGGTACGTAGGGAGTGGGCGATGAGTAAGCAGATTCATCTGGCCGCACATTTTCCGGGTGTGAACAACACGACGGTCTGGGCGGACCCGCAGGCCGGTTCGCAGATCGAGTTCGGTTCGTTCCGGCACCTGGCGGAAACGGCCGAGCGTGGGACGTTCGACTTCTTCTTCCTGGCCGAGGGTCTGCGGCTGCGTGAGGTGAAGGGCATGATCCACGACCTCGACGTCGTCGGCCGGCCGGAATCGTTGACGGTACTGAGCGCGCTGGCCGCGGTGACCACGCACCTGGGCCTGGCGGCGACGGTGAACTCGACGTTCAACGAGCCGTACGAGCTGGCGAAGCGACTGTCCACCCTGGACCACGTTTCCGGCGGTCGCGCAGCCTGGAACGTCGTGACGTCCTGGGACGCGTTCACCGGCGAGAACTTCCGCCGCGGCGGGTATCTCGACAAGGCGGATCGGTACGTCCGCGCCCAGGAATCGTTGCGGATCGTGCGGAAACTCTGGGATTCCTGGACCGAGGACCAGCTGGTCCTCGACCAGGCGGCAGGGGCGTTCGCCCGCGAGGGCGCTGGGGCCTTCGCGGACGAAGGCGCCCACTTCGACATCCGCGGCCGGTTCGGTCTGCCGCCGTCGCCACAAGGCCGGCCGGTGATCATCCAGGCGGGTGACAGCGAACAGGGTCGGGAGTTCGCGGCCTCGGACGCGGACGTGATCTTCAGCCGGCACGGGACGTTCCAGGCCGGGCAGACCTTCTACAAGGACGTGAAGTCGCGGCTTCCGAAGTACGGCCGGAGCGAGGAGTCGTTGAAGATCATGCCCGCGGTGACGGTCGTGGTCGCCGACACGGACGACGAGGCGATCGAGAAGGCGGCGTACATCCGGGAACAGCAAGTTTCCGGTCCGACCGCGCTGGTGCTCGCCGAACTGCTGTGGGGTCGCGACCTCTCGGCGTACGACCCGGACGGTCCGTTGCCGGCCGAGGACCCGGTGGTGGGTTCGTCGGTGACGCAGGGGCGGGTCGGGTACAACGACCCGTTCCCGATCGTCGCGGAGTGGCGGGCGCAGGCCGAGGCACATGGCTGGTCGCTCCGGCAGACGGTGATCAACCAGCAGAACCGTCAGACGTTCATCGGATCGCCCACCACGGTCGCCGAGGCCATCAACCACCACGTCCAGGCGGACGCCGCCGACGGTTTCGTACTTGTTCCGCACCTCACTCCGAGCGGCCTCGACGAGTTCGTCGACCGGGTTGTGCCGTTGTTGCGGGACCGCGGCGCCTTCCGCGACGAGTACGCCGGTACGACGCTGCGGGATCACCTAGGGCTGCAGGCATGAGCGTCGCCGAGCTGCATCCCTGGAAGGAGCCGACGGCAACGATCGTGTTCGTCGGCGGAGGCCCGCGGACGGTGGGGTTGCTGGAGCGGTTCGCGGCCAACGCGTCGGAGTTGCTCGACGGGCGCGACGTACACCTCCATGTGGTGGATCCGTACCCGGTCGGTGGTGGGCGGATCTGGCGCCGGGAGCAGTCGCGGCTGCTGTGGATGAACTCGATGACGTCGGACGTGACGATCTTCACCGACGAGTCGGTCGAGTGCGACGGACCGATCGTGCCGGGGCCGGACCTCGCGACCTGGGTCGCCGGTGAGGGTGCGGTGATCCTGGAGAAGGCCGGGCTGGAGCAGCCAGGGCCGATGGACTTCCCCCCGCGGCTGGTACAGGCGGAGTACCTGGCGTGGGTGTGGGAGCGCGTCGTCCGCGATCACCCCGCGACCGTGACCACCCATCGCGAGCGAGCGGTCGAGCTCACCGCGGACCAGCGGGTGATCCTCGAGTCCGGTGCGGAGATCGCGGCCGACGCGGTGGTACTTGCCCTCGGCTACCTGGATCGGTTGCCCACGGCATCGGAATCCGCCTGGGCCGCGCAGGCCGCGGACGCCGGCCTGACGTACATCCCGCCCGGTTACACGGCCGACGTCGACCTCGACGGGCTGTGGCCGAAGTCGCCGGTGATCGTCCGTGGATTCGGGCAGGCGTTCATCGACCTCATGGTCCTGCTCACCGAGGGCCGCGGCGGGTGGTACGACGAGCGCGACGGGCTGCTCACGTATCACCCGTCCGGCGACGAGCCGGTGCTGTACGTCGGGTCGCGGCGCGGCGTGCCGTACCACGCGAAGCTCGGCTACACCGTCGCCGGGACGAAGCCGGTCGCCACGCGGTACCTGACCAAGGCGGCGCTGGGTGATGGGCGGCTCGATTTCGACCGGGATGTCGCGCCGCTGATCGAGAAAGAACTGGCCTACGCCCACTACGAACAACTCTTCACCGCCCACCCCGAGCGAGTCCGCTCGTCGTGGGAGGAGTTCGCGAAGGCCTTGGACGACTGGACACCGCGGGGCCGCGGTGTATCGGATGCCGCCTTCGAGGCGGCGGTTGGGGTCGCTGTTCCCGGCCCGGCGGATCGGTTTGTTCGGGGTGAGGTGGATCGGCCGTTGGCTGGGCGGGTGTTCGAAGACCGCGAGGGCTTCGAGCGGTTCATGACGGGGCTGATCGAGGACGACCTCGTCCGGCGGGCGGATCCGTCCTACTCGGCCGATCTCGCGGTCTTCAACGCGCTGCTCAGTATCTACAGCGTCTTGTCGCGGGCGATCACCGATGGGCAGTTGTCGGACGAGGATCGGGTGCGCAAGGTCGAGACCGAGTGGCACGGGTTCTTCTCGTTCGTCGCCAGTGGACCGCCGCCGCGGCGCTTGGAGGAACTGCTCGCGCTCCACCGGGCCGGGATCGTCCGGTTCGCCGGCCCGGATCTTGATGTTGCTATCGACAACGATCACTTCGTTGCCAAGAGCCCCGGCGTCGACGGGGAGATCCACGCCCGGGCCTTCGTCGAGGCACGGTTGCCGCGACCCGACGTACTCGCGACGACCGATCCGCTTCTCCGCGGTCTGCTGGATTCCGGCGCACTCGCGGCCGACGAACTGTTCGCTGCCGACGGAACAAGCCTCGGTGGCGGGCAGCTCAAGGCGGACTCCGGTTGCCGCGCGATCCATTCCGACGGGTCCACGCACGAAACGCTGTTCCTGCTCGGACCGTCCGTTTCCGGCTCGGCCGGCTCGTCGGGGTTCTCCCGGCCGCACTTCAACGGTCCCGGTTTCCGGCAGAACGACGCCGTTGCCCGCGACCTGCTCAAGCTGCTCGCACCCACCGTACGGAAGGAAGAACGCCATGCCAGTTGAGTTCCTGGGCATCGCCGGGACCAACCCTGCCAGCGAGGTGACGCCGCGAACCGGCGGCCCACTGGACCTGGAGTACACGGCCAAGCTCGCCCGCGCCCACGAGGACAACGGCTGGGACCGGATCCTGTTCGCCTACCATTCCGGCTCACCCGACCCGGCCCAGGTCGCGACGTACGTCGCCGGCCGCACCGGCCACATCAACCTGGTCGTCGCGCACCGGCCGAACGTCGCCTACCCGACCCTGACCGCGAAGACGTTCGCGACCCTGGACCACATCAGCGGCGGCCGGTTCGAGGTGCACGTGATCACCGGCGGCTCGACCGCCGACCAGGCCGCCGAGGGCGACTTCCTCGCCAAGGACGATCGCTACGGGCGGACGGCCGAGTTCATCCAGATCCTCAAGCAGGCCTGGACGTCGGACGAGCGGTTCGATTTCGACGGCAAGCACTACCGCTTCGAGCAGTTCCTGGCCGACATCAAACCGCTCCAGCAACCGCGGCCGCGGATCTCGTTCGGTGGTTCCTCCGCTGCGGCGTACGCCGTCGGTGCGGCCGAGGCGGACATCTTCGCGCTCTGGGGCGAACCGCTCGCCGGGACCCGCGAGCAGCTCGCGACCATCGACGCCGAAGCGTCGAAGGCGGGTCGCGTGGACCCGCCGACCATCCAGATCGCGTTCCGGCCGATCATCGCGCCGACCGAGGAACTCGCCTGGGAGAAGGCGGAAAACGTTCTCGGCCGCATCAAGGAGGTCCGGGCCGGCGGCGTGCCGGCGAGCACCCGGCTGCGCTCGAAGAACCCGGAGAACGCGGGCTCGCAGCGGTTGCTGAAGGCGGTCTCGGCCGGCGAGCGGCACGACCGGGCGCTCTGGACCGCACCGACCGGCCTGACCGGCGGTGGCGGAAACTCCACGGCACTCGTCGGAACGCCGGAAACAGTTGCCGCCGCACTCCTCGACTACTACGACCTCGGGATCCGGATCTTCTCCGCCCGCGGCTACGACATCTACGACGACGCGGTCGACTTCGGCCGCTACGTCATCCCGCTGGTCCGCTCGGAAGTAGCCCACCGCGAGCAAAGGAAAGCATCATGACTGTTGTTTCCGATCTCGAGCAGGACTGGCACACCTGGCACGCGGCGCGCGAACGCGACCTGGACACCGACTACGGCTGGCTGTCCGTTGTCGCCTTCGACTGGCTGCCCGCATCGCCGGTCGCTCTCCCCAGCCTGCCAGGCATCTGGTGGGCCGACGACCAGCGCGCACACGTGACGGCCGATGGGCAGCTGACCCTCAGCGGCGAGCCCGTGAACGGCACCGTGTCCGCCAGCGTCCCCGAAGCCGGTTCACTCAGCTGGCTGTTGTACGGCGATCGCCTGGTCGAGCTGGTGCTCCGCGGCGGGCGGTACGCCGTACGGCAGCGGGATCCGCACGCTTCGACGAGGCGGGACTTCACTGGCGTTCCGACGTACCCGCTGGATGACGGCTGGGTTGTGACGGGGTACTTCACTCCGAAGGTGAAGCCGGAGCGGGTGGAGGTGTCCACCGCGCGGGAGGACCTGCGGCAGTACGTGACCGCGGTCGGCGCGGTGCATGTGGCGCTGGGCGGCACGGCGTACGAACTGGTTGCCACCGCGGCGGGGGACGGTCGACTGAACCTGTCCTTCCACGACAAGACGAATGGTGAGGAGACGGCGCCCTGGCGGACGGTGACGACTGGACCGGTCGCACGGGACGGATCAGTGGTCATCGACTTCAACCGGACGATCAACCTGCCGTTCGCGTTCACGGCGTACGGGACCTGCCCGGCGCCGGTGGCCGGCAACCGCCTCGGCCTGCCGGTGACCGCGGGCGAGAAGAAGCTCCGATGAAGTTCTGTACCTACACGCTGATCGACAACTCGCCCGATCCGATCAGCGGGGTGCAGTTGACTCCGGCCGAGCGGTTCCAGCACGTCGTACGGCAGGCGCAGTGGGCAGAGGAGCTGGGCTTCGACGGGTACGGCGTGGGGGAGCGGCATGCGCAGCGCTTCATCTCGTCGTCTCCACCGGTCGTACTGTCCTATATCGCGGCGGTGACGTCGCGGATCCGGCTGCTGACGACGGTGACTGTTCTGTCGCTGCTGGACCCGGTCCGGGTGGCGGAGGACTACGCGACGCTGGACCAGCTGTCGGGTGGGCGGCTCGACATCATCATCGGGAAGGGAAACGACCCGGACCAGAACGCGCTGTTCGGGTACGAGCTGGACGGGCAGTGGGACCGCAACCGGGAGAAGTACGAGCTGCTCCGGCGACTGCTGCGGGAGACCGGAGTGACGTGGTCGGGCCAGTACCGCCCGGCGTTGGCGGACGCGACCACTCAGCCCCGTCCCTACCGGACCGACGGCATCCCGCTGTGGCACGGCTCTGCGTCGTCGACCGAGTCCACTGAGCTGGCCGCGCGCTGGGGCGACCCGTTGTTCTCGGCGAACGGGTTCCATCCGCTGGAGAAGTACGCCGGGTTGATCCGGCACTACCGGGAGCGCTGGGAGGCGTACGGACGCGATCCGGCCGCTGCTGTGGTCGGTGCGGGGTTCAACGGGCTCTACGTCCGCAAGAGTTCACAGGAGGCCGTCGGGGGGTACCGGCCGATCTTCGACGCGTTCATGGACTCACCGGGGGCACGGCACAACCAGCTGCCGTTCCGGACGCTGGAGGAGTTCCTCGAGGGCGGATCGGTGCTGGTCGGGTCGCCGGAGCAGGTGATCGACAAGTTCGGCCGGTACCAGGAGGCGTTCGGCCATCAGCTGTCCGGCATCTCGCTGGAGGTCGACGGACTCCCGGAGGACGAGAACCGGGAGTCCGTCGAGACCTTCGTCACAGAGGTGATGCCGGTACTGCGCTCGTCGTACCCGAGCCGCGTCTGGACCGGCTAGCCGTACGTCGGGAACTGCGGCCAGCCCTCCGGGGAGTCCTCCCAGTCCTCCTGGCGACCGTACGGCGCGTGGTCGAGGAGGTGGTTGACGAACAGCAACCGGTCGACCCCACGCGAGCCGGTCGAGTACGTGCGGTACACGGTGTCGCCGTCGCGCAGGAACATGTTGAGGAGGAATCCGCCGCCCGCGCCGCAGTCGGCCGAGAACGTCGTACCCGCAGATGACGCGAACGGGACGCTCCAGCCCATCTTGGTCCAGTAGCCGGTCATCTGGTCGAGTGGCATGTCGGACACGGTCGCCCACGCGACACCGCTCCGGGCCAGGACGTCGAGGTTGGAGACGTGCTTGGTGAAGAACGTGCAGCCCGGGCAGAAGTGGTCCGGGCCGGAGTGCATGAACTGGTAGAGCGCGAGCTGCTGCTGGTCACCGAACAGCTCCCGCAGCGTCAGCGGCCCGTCCGGCCCCGCGAACGTGTATTCACCGAACTCCACCATCGGCAGCCGCCGGCGCTGTGCGGCGATCCGGTCCTGCTCCCGAGTGGCCGCCTTCTCCGCCACTAGGAGCTCCGCGCGAGCCTTCTCCCACTCCTCGGCCGACACAACATTCGGCAGTGCAGTCATGATCTGTCCTCTCTTCTTCTGGGTCCTACACCTCTGACGAAGCCGATCAGGGCTCATCGACATCGGATTTCTGCCAATTGCAGACGACTATGGGCTCCCGGTGCCCGGACCGATAGGACTGTGCTCATGAGGATCGCGATTCTGGGCGGGACCAGGTTCATCGGCAGGGCTGTTGTGGAGCGGCTGACGGCGGAGGGCCACACGCTGCTGGTGGTGCACCGCGGCGACCACGAGCCGGACGGCCTGGTGCCGGTCGAGCACGCGCACGTCGACCGCCACGACGGTACGGCGCTCGCTGCGGCACTGAAGCCGTTCGACCCGGAGGCACTGATCGACATCTCCGGGATGAACGCGGCGGCTGCCGACGCGGCGCTCGGTGCGGTCGGGGAGTCGGTGAAGCTGATCGCCATGTCCAGCTGCGACGTGTACCGCGCGTACGACGGGGTGCACTCGGACCGGACCACGGACGCGCTGCCCCTGACCGAGGAGTCGCCGCTGCGGGAACGGCGCTTCGTCGACGGACCGAAGTACGAGAACCTCGAGATGGAGGAGCGGTACCTGCCACGCGGGGCGACCATCCTCCGGCTGGGGGCGGTGTACGGCGAGCACGACTACCAGCGGCGGTTCGAGTTCGTACTGCGCCGGGTACGGGCCGGCCGGAAGCGGATACCGGTCGGGTCCGGGCAGTTCCTGTTCAGCCGCGTGTACGTCGGGGACGTGGCGGCCGCTGTGTCCTTGGCGCTCGGAGGCGAGTTCCCGGGCGCGTTCAACCTGGCCGAGCCGTCGACTGCGCCGTACCGGCTGTTCGCCGAGCAGATTCTGGCGGCCGCCGACGCTGATGGGGTCGAGCTCGTGAAGGTGCGGGACGACCTGCTGCCGGAGGATCTGGACCTCACCGGGACCGTCGATCAGCACCTGATGGTCGACTCGTCGAAGGCGCGGACCGTGCTCGGCTGGGCGCCGGTGGACCCGGCCGGGACGTTGCGGACCTCGGTCCGCTGGCACCTGGCGAACCCGCCGGCCGACGCGTCGGACGACTTCTCCGCCGATGACGCCCTGCTGGACTGAAATTTGGTCAGAACCACTCCGGGGAACCGGTATGATTTCCGGGACGGACTGAGGGGCCTGCAGGGTGTGGCCAGCTCGATTTCACATCGGGGTGGCGGACCGTGTAATCTCTCTCCTCGGCCCGCCCCTTTAGCTCAGTCGGCAGAGCGTCTCCATGGTAAGGAGAAGGTCTACGGTTCGATTCCGTAAAGGGGCTCTGAGCACGGCATCCCACCTCCGGGTGGGATGACGAACTCTCCCGGCGGGGTAGCTCAGGTGGTTAGAGCACACGGCTCATAATCGTGGTGTCGCGGGTTCGACTCCCGCCCCCGCTACCACCAACGCAGTATCTCGAGAGTGCGATCACCTCAGTTGCGCACTCCTGAACAGAAGAGGCAGCAGTGGCCAAGTCAACCGACATTCGCCCGAAGATCACCCTGGCGTGCACGGTCTGCAAGGAGCGGAACTACATCACCAAGAAGAACCGGCGTAACGACCCGGATCGTCTTGAGCTGAAGAAGTACTGCCACCGGTGCAACGACCACACCGACCACCGCGAGACCCGCTGACCTCAGCTTCGCTTCGCACAAGGCCGCTTCGGATCGCCGAAGCGGCCTTCTGCTGTGCCCTCAAACGGTCAGGATCGGGCGGCCGCCCTCGTAAGCGGTAAGACGCTCGTCACGCGGAGTGAGGCAGCAGGAACCGCACAGCGTGCCCTTCCCGACCTCGCTCGTGTAGTAGAGGCAGCACGTGTTGCGCAGGTAGACAAGCTTGCCGGCCGCGACCTCGACGTCGCCGAGCCTGGCCAGTCCGCCGGGCGCCTTGGCCACGAAGGTCCGCCAGCGGTCGAGCAGGTGCTCCGGTTCCACGGTCACCTCCTCGCGGGTCGCGGCGCAGAATCCCATCGCACAGCCGGCCGCGACCGCGCCATGGACCTGGCGGAGCCCGGCCCGCGTCCGCCGGTGCAGTTCCTCGGACAGTGGGAGCAGGTGCTGTCGCAGTACGACGTCGTACAGCGTCTCCAGTCCGCCGGGGAGGAAGTCGGCGGAGCGTACGGCGACTGCGGCGAGGCCGTGGCCATCGTGCGGGCGGACCCAGAGGTTCCGCGGGCGGATGTCGAGGACGCGGCCCTCCAGCGCCCAGAGCAGGAGCGCGGTCGCCGGTGCGCGGCCGGCGTAGAACGACAGCATGCTGAGCGCGTTCGCGTGGGCGGTGCGGTGGTCGCTGGCCTCGTCGTCGCGTTTGAGCAGCTCGGTGAGCTCGGGGCTGCCCGGCTCCAGGATCCGGTCCACGCGCAGCCACTCGTCGCCTTCCGGCACACCGATCTCGAGCTGGTACCTCGGGGCGTATTTCGCCAGCGCCGCCACTGCCGTCACTGATCAAACCTTCCTGGCATCGTGGGCGGCGGAAACCCGTGGAACAGTCTGCCAGTAGGCTTCGGGGATATGACGATCGACGCCACGATGGTCGGCCGGAGCTACGCGGCCGCCGAGTCCTACCAGGTCGGCCGGGAGAAGATCCGCGAGTTCGCCGCCGCGATCGGCGACCCGAATCCGGCGTACACCGGAGCTGACGCGGTGGCGCCGCCGACGTTCGCGTTCATGCTCGGCAGCCGCGCGCTCGAGCAGCTGCTGAACGACGAGGAGCTCGGCCTGCGGCTGGACCGGATCGTGCACGGCGCGCAGAAGTTCAGCTACACCCGCCCGATCAAGGCCGGCGACGACATCGCCGCGACCGCGACCATCACCACCGTCCGCAAGGCCGGTGACGTCGAGGTGATCATGTACGAGACCGCCCTGACCACCGTCGACGGCGAACCGATCGCCACGTCGACCTCGACGATCTCGCACAACCGGGGTGAGTCGTGATCGAGGTAGGCACCGAGCTGCCGGCGCTGACCGTCACCTTCCGGCGCGAGGACCTGGTCCGGTACGCCGGGGCGAGCGGCGACTTCAACCCGATCCACTGGAGCGACCGGATGGCCGCGGCACTCGGGCTGCCCGGTGTGATCGCGCACGGCATGCTCACGATGGCGTCCGCGGTGCGGGTCGTCACGGACTGGATCTCCGACCCGGCTGATCTGCTCGAGTACGGCGTACGGTTCACCAAGCCCGTCGTCGTACCGGATGACGACAAGGGTGTGAACGTGACGTTCTCGGCGAAGGTCGACAAGGTCACCGACGGTAAGGCCGAGATCGACATCACGGCGGTCGCCGGCGAGGAGAAGGTGCTCGGCCGGGCCAGGGCGGTCGTGCGCGTCCGGTGAGAACGCATGTGTCGCTGGCCGACTACACCACGCTGCGGATCGGCGGGTTGGCCGACAAGTTCGTCGAAGTCAGTACCGAGGACGACCTGATCACCGCGGTTCGCGACGCCGATGCCGCCGGGGAGCCGGTGCTGCTGCTGTCAGGCGGTAGCAACGTGGTGATCGGGGACGACGGGTTTCGCGGGACCGTGATCAAGATCGCCACCTCGGGTATCCGGGTCGAGGCGGACCTGTGCTCCGGGGCGATGGTGCACGTCGCGGCCGGTGAAGACTGGGACGGCGTCGTGCAGCGCGCGATCGCGGAGGAGTGGAGCGGGCTCGAGTCGATGTCCGGGATCCCCGGGCTCGCCGGATCGACGCCTGTGCAGAACGTCGGCGCTTACGGTCACGAGGTCGCCGAGACGATCGCGTCGGTCCGGGTGTGGGACCGCACGCTGAGCAAGGTCGAGACGATCTTCGCCGCCGAGTGTGGGTTCAGCTACCGCAACTCCCGCTTCAAGGCGGACCCGTCGCGGTACGTCGTACTCGAAGTCACGTTCCAGTTGACGCTGGGCGACCTGTCAGCAGAGGTCGGGTACGCCGAGCTCGCCCGGGTCCTCGACGTCGATCCAGGATCCCGCGCGCCGATGACCGACGTACGCGAGGCCGTCCTGGGCCTGCGCCGCAGCAAGGGCATGGTCCTCGACCCGGCCGACCACGACACCTGGAGCGCCGGCTCCTTCTTCACCAACCCCATTCTCGACACCCCCGCCGAGGTCCCCGCCGGCGCACCCCAGTGGCCCCAACCCGACGGCCGAGTCAAAACCAGCGCCGCCTGGCTGATCGAACACGCCGGCGTCTCCAAGGGCTTCACCGTCGGCGCCGCCGCCGTCTCCACCAAACACACCCTGGCCCTGACCAACCGCGGCAACGCCACAGCCAAAGAACTCCTCACCCTGGCCACCCACGTCCGCACCCAGGTCCAACAAGCCTTCACCATCACCCTGGTCAACGAACCGGTCCTGGTGAACTGCACGCTGTAATCGCGTACCGAAGAACGGGTAGTAGTGCCAACTTCGGTCGGGCGTTGACCGTGGCTGAGCGCGATTCAGCCGGCGACTCGGAACTACTACCCGTCCGTCGGTACGTTGTGGATAACTCTGACGGCCGGTCGCTGTCTGTAGGCAAGATTCATGGATGGCGTCCGTCGTTGAAGTGCTGGTTCGGCTGGGAGGCTGGTCCACTGCCGCCGAGCTGGTGCAGCTGACCTCCCGGCGGGCGCTCGCGGACGCAGTCCGGCGAGGAGACGTCGAGCGGCTCACCCGCGGGACCTACGGACTCCCGGGTCTCACGAAGGATGTGGCGACGGCGATCGCACACGACGGAGTTCTGTCGCATCTCAGCGCAGCTGAGGTCTGGCGGCTGCCACTGCTCGATTCCCCAGCGAAGCCGCATATCACGCTTCCGACGAACAGGAACGCTCGGTCAGGCCCGCCGGCAGTGCTGCACTGGGCGGACCTCTCCCGGACGGAGGTGCGTAAGCGCCGGACTTCTCTGGAGCGAACGGTCCTGGACTGTGCCCGGATCCTGCCGTTCGGCGAGGCATTGGCCGTGGCCGATGCTGCACTCGCGACCGGCCGCTTGACTCTCGACGAACTGGCAGCAGCCGTCCTGGCGATGCGTGGGCCCGGCCGGCCGAACGCACTGCAGGTCGCAGCCGCGGCCACCAGGCTCCCCGACAGCTTCCTCGAGTCGATGCTGCGAAGCCTTCTGATCACCGCCGGGGTTGAGGGGTTCGAACCACAGGTGGTGGTGGAACTCGGCGGCGTGCGTGTTCGAGTGGATCTCGGGCACCGGGTGGCGCTGGTTGCGCTGGAGGCTGAGGGGTACGAATTCCACGGTTCGGCGGTCAAGTTCGCCGCGGACTGTCGCCGCTACGACGATCTGGTGGCAGCCGGCTGGCTCGTCCTTCGGTTCACCTATCAGCAGGTGATCGGGGATCCCGAGTGGGTGGTGGCGACGGTGAGGAGTGCGGTCGCGCAGCGGATCGGCGTACCGACCAACGGGTAGTGGTGCCGGACCGGTCGGCCGCGCAGGCGTGGCCTGGTCGGCCAGCTCGGTCTGGGAGGCACTACTACCCGTTCTTCGGTACGAAGGGCGCTGAAAAAGATTTGCAGTGGGGCTAGGCAACGGCGGCTGAAGTGGCTAATCTTTTGCGCAATCTGGTGGGAGGTGAGTTGTGAGGCGCAAGAGATTTTCTCGGCGGAGTGTGTTGGCCGGGGTTGGAGCGGGGCTGGCGGCTGCGGTGGTGCCGGGGTGTTCCGGTGGTGGGGGTGGGCGGTCGGGGGCTTTGCAGGTTTGGGGTGGGGTGCCGGCGGCTTCGGGGCCGGGGGATGTGGTGAAGGCGTTCCAGGCGAAGTTTCCGCAGTACGAGGTGAACTACACGCGGTTCGTGAACGACGACCGGGGCAACCTCAAGCTCGACACCGCGCTGCAGGGTGGCGTCGACATCGACGTGTACTTCACCTACTCGCAGGGCGCGCTGGCGTTGCGGGCCGGGTCCGGGCTGGCGGCGGACCTGACCGACCGGGTGACCGCGGATCCGGACCTGAAGGTGTTCCTCGACACCGAGCAGCCGCGGTCGTACATCGACAACGGCAGGGTCAAGGCGCTCGCGACCGCCCGCGAACCGTTCTTCGTGCTGTTCAACGAGAAGCTCCGGCAGCAGGCCGGCGTCGAGCTCCCGCACGACTGGACGATCGACGAGTTCCGCAGTACGGCGAAGCAACTGACCACCGGCAGGACCGTCGGCGCGTACACGGTCCCGGATATCGCGCGGATCGCCCTCGGCCCCAACTACTGGTACGACGGCAACCGAAGCAACTTCGGCGAACCGCACTTCGAGCAGGGCTTCCGCGTCGGCCGCGAGATGATCGCCGACGGTACGGCGTTCCCGTGGACCGAGGTACTCGCCCGCCACCTCGACGCGTACCAGCAGAACTCGTTCCTGACCGAGGAGTTCCATCTCTGGTCGACGGCGCCGTTCAACCTGCGCTACCTGTACGACGCGAAGAAGTACCCGCACGACTTCAAGGTCGCGTTCGCCCCGTCGCCGACCGTCGACGGCAAGGACTGGAACGGCGGCTCGTTCAGCAACTTCATCATGATCAACCCGAAGTCGCCGAAGTTCGAGGCGGCCTGGGCGTTCGTGAAGTTCTGGCTGACCGAGGGCGCCACGCCGATGCTCAAGGGCGGCAAGCTGCCCGCGCTCGGCGGCGTCACCGACGACCAGATCATCACCGGCATGCTCGGCAAGGAGCCGGACAAGTACTTCGACATGGACTCGTTCCGCCGCGTCGTACTCGAGGCGGACCCGAAGCTCGCCACCGACACCCGGCTGACCGGGTTCCCGGAGATCACCCTCGCCGTGAAGCAGCAGCGCGACCTGTGCTGGCTGGGCGAGAAGGATCCGGGTGTCGCGATCCGTGAGGTACGGCGGCTCGCCGACGCCGCGATCGCCCGTAACGAGAGGAGGCCCTGATGGCCACCGCAACCGTCGCGGCCGCCCCGGCGGTCCGGACCGAGAAGGCGCCCGGGATCAAGCCCCGCGGCTGGATCGGGTTCCTGTTCATCGCGCCCAACCTGCTCGGCGTGATCGCGTTCACCCTGATCCCGCTGATCAGCGTGGTGGTGCTCGCGTTCACCGACTGGAACCTGGTGTCCGGCCTCGGCGGCATCACCTTCAACGGCATCGACAACTTCGTCGCGATCGCCCGTGACCCCGGTTTCTGGCACGCGATCGGGCTGACGCTGGTGTACGTCGTGGTGTCCGTCCCGCTCACCGTCGTACTCGGACTGGCCCTCGGCATCGCGCTCGACCGCCCGCTGCCAGGGCGTGCGGTACTGCGGGCGATCTTCTTCCTCCCGTACATCGTCAACGTCGTCGCGATCGGCATGACCTGGCTGATGCTGATGAACCCGAGGGCCGGCCTGGTCAATCAGGTCCTGGACGCGTTCGGCATCCAGCCGGGATGGTTCGCGTCTTCGCACTGGGCGCTGCCCGCGCTGATCGTGATGGCGGTCTGGGGCGGTGTCGGGTACTGCTCGCTGATCTATCTGTCCGCGCTGCAGGACGCGCCGCGGCAGCTGTACGAAGCGGCCGACATCGACGGTGCCTCCGCGTGGGCGAAGTTCCGCGTGATCACCTGGCCGTCGTTGCTGCCGACAACGATCTTCCTGCTGGTGACGCTGATCATCGGGGCGTCGCAGGGCTTCGGTCTGATCGCGCTGATCACGGCCGGCGGTCCGGGCGACTCGACCACGACGATCTCGTACTACATGTACCAGACGGGCTTCCAGTTCTACCGGTTCGGATATGCGTCGGCGATCGGCCTGGTGACGTTCGTCGGCGTACTCGTCCTGACTCTGCTCACGTGGCGGGCGCAGCGAGGGAGGAGCCTCAATGACTAGGTCGAAGTGGCTGTGGGGGATCCCGTTGTGGATCCTGGCGATCGCGTTCCTCGCGCCGTTCGCGTGGATGATCTCGACCGCGCTGAAGCCGGACGTGGACGCGTACAAGATCCCGATGCAATGGATCCCGAACCCGTTCCAGTGGGACAACTTCACCACGGTGCTGTCCGGCGCGACCTCGGTACTCCCGGCGTTCGGCCGCTCGGTGTTCGTCGCCGTACTGCGGGTCGCGGGTGAGCTGATCACCGCGACGATGGCCGGGTACGCCTTCGCGCGGATGTCGTTCAAGGGCCGCGACAAGTTGTTCCTGCTGTACCTGGCGACCGCGATCATCCCGGCGCAGCTGCTGCTGGTGCCGCGGTTCATCTACTTCCAGAAGCTCGGGCTGTACGACACGTTGTGGGCGCTGATCCTGCCCGGCATGTTCACCGTGCTCGGGACGTTCCTGATGCGGCAGTTCTTCATCAGCCAGCCGGCTGAGTTCGCCGAGGCGGCCCGGATGGACGGCGCGAACGAATGGCGCGTGTTCACCCGGATCTACCTGCCGTTGGCGACACCGGTGATGAGCGCGCTCGGGATCCTCGCGTTCGTCTGGTCCTGGAACGACTTCGAGACGCCGCTGGTGCTGATCAGCAACCCGGACCGCTACACGCTGCCGCTCAGCCTGACCAACTTCGTCGACGAGCAGGGCCAGATCGCCCCCGGCCTGACGATGGCCGCCTCGGTGATCTCGATCGTGCCGGTGCTGATCGTCTTCGTCGTCCTGCAGCGCCGCTTCATCGCGGCGATGACTCACACCGGGATCAAGTGAGACGTCGCGGTGGGTGATGATCACGGAATGGATTCCTCGATGGAACGAGCCGGCAGTCCGAGTCCGTTGCAGCTGGTCAAGCGGGCTCTGCCCGAGCTGAACGGTGCGATGCAGCGGGTCGCCGAGCACATCCTGGCGAACCCGGACGAGGTCGCGCGCGGGTCGATCACCAAGCTGGCCGGGGCGGCGCAGACGTCGGCGGCGACGGTGACGCGGTTGTCGACCCATCTCGGGTTCGCGGGGTACCCGGCGTTGCGGGCCGCGCTGGCCATGGAGGTCGGGCGCGGCCTGGAGGCCGGGTGGGCGAGTGACATCGGGATGGCGATCGGTCCGGCCGATCCGCCCGAGCAGGTGCTGAACGTGCTGGCCTCCACCCAGGCGAACGCCCTGCGGAACGCGTTGGCGGCGATCGATCTTCCTGCGGCCACTCGGGTCGCCGACGCGATCGCGGGCGCCCGGCGTACCCACATCTACGGCGAGTGGGGCGACGCGATCCCGGCCCGCGAGCTGTACATCCGGCTGCTGCGGATCGGGATCCCGGTGTGGTTCTTCGACGGGCCGCAGTCCTCGCAGATCGGCGCCGGCCTGCTCAGCGAGGGCGACGTCGCGTTGACGGTCACGCGGTCCGGGACCGATCCGACCACGCTCGACTTCATCAAGCGCGCCGCTGAGGAAGGCGCGCTGACGGTCGCCATCACCGGGATGGTCGACTCGCCGATCGCCCGGCTCGCCGACGTCACCTTCGACACCGGTACGCCGAACGGCGCCACCTGGACCGAGTTCTTCGCCGGCCGCGCGAGCGACGTACTGACGGCCGGTCTGTTGTTCGTCCTGGTCGCGCAGCGGGTGCCCGATCACCTCACCGCGAATCACCCCAACGGGCCGGGGCAACCCGTCGTACATCCGGATACCTGAAAGGTTTGTGCATGCAGCAGCTCGAGGTTCAGACCGATCTGACCGTCGTCGGCGGCGGGCTCGCCGGGATCTGCGCGGCGATCGGAGCCGCGCGGCAGGGGAGCACCGTGGCGCTGGTGCAGAACCGGCCGGTGCTCGGCGGCAACTCCTCCAGCGAAGTGCGGGTGTGGGTCTGCGGGGCGACCGGGCACGGCGTCCAGAGCTTCGCCCGCGAGACCGGCATCATGGGCGAACTGTTCGTCGAGAACCAGTTCCAGAACCCGCTGGGGAACCCGTACTACTGGGACCTCGTGCTGCTCGAGGCGGTGCGCGCCGAGCCGCTGATCACGCTCTACCTGAACACCGACGTCCGTTCGATCGACGCGGCGGACGGGGAGATCCGGTCGGTGACCGGTTGGCAGATGGGATCGGAGAAGGAGATCCGGTTCGTCAGCCCGGCCTTCGTCGACTGCTCGGGTGACGGCCTGGTCGGAGTGCTCGCCGGCGCCGACTTCCGCACCGGGCGCGAACCCCGATCGGAGTACGACGAGTCGTGGGCCCCGCTCGTGCCCGATGCGAACACGCTCGGCAGCACGATCCTCTTCTACACCAAGGACGCGGGCGAGCCGGTACGGTTCGTGCCGCCGTCGTTCGCGCGGGACGTCACCGAGACCGCGATCCCGGACCGCCGGGTGATCCGGACCGACATGAACGGGTGCGCGTTCTGGTGGATCGAGTGGGGCGGCTCGCTCGACGTCGTCGACGACAACGAGGCGATCCGGGACGAGTTGCAAGCGGTTGTGTACGGGATCTGGGACTACATCAAGAACTCCGGGCGCTTCGACGCGGACAACCTGACGCTGGAGTGGATCGGGTCGGTGCCGGGGAAGCGCGAGTACCGCCGGTTCCTCGGCGATCATGTCCTGACCCAGCAGGATGTGCTGGAGCAGACGGCGTTCGAGGACCGGGTCGCTTTCGGCGGATGGTCGATCGACCTGCATCCGCCCGGTGGGGTGTATGCGGCCGAGCGCGGGTCGAAGCATTGGCATCCGGACGGCAACTACCACATTCCGTTGCGCTCGCTGTACTCGCGGAACGTGCGCAACCTGTGGATGGCCGGCCGCAACATCAGCGCGAGTCACGTCGCGTTCGGTACGACGCGGGTGATGGCGACGTGCGCCCTGCTCGGCGAGGCGGCCGGGATCGGCGCAGCTGTTGCCCTACGCAACGGACTGTCGCCGCGGGAGCTGGCCGGCTCGCGGTTCGACCTGGTGAAGCATGCGTTGACCCGGGCTGATTCGTCGGTGCTCGGCGTGCTCGACGACGACCCGGCGAACCTCGCCTTGTCCGCATCCGTGACCGCTTCGTCGACCCTCACCCGGCCTGCCGTCGAGGTGTCGTCCGGAACTCTCCCGTTGACGACCGACCTCGGCATGGTCATCCCGGTCGACCCGGCCCTGGACGGCTTCGAGCTGCTCGTCGACTCCACCGGCGGTTCGTTGACCGTCGAGCTGCATGACCCGGTCAAGCCGCAGAACTACCTGCCCGCCGCACTCGTCGACTCCTGCACCATCGAAGTACCGGCCGGCGAGAAGCGATGGATCCGGGTCCCGCTGTCCTGGCGTCCATCCGCGCCCGCCAACGCCTTCGTCGTACTGCGGCAGACGCCGGACATCTCGGTCCACACGGCGTCGACCGCGCTCCCGGGGACCCTGCACTTCGCTCACCGCGAGCCGGCTCCGGACGAGCAATGGACCGAGCAGTTCCGCGCGTGGAAACACATCCTGCCGCGCGGCGGCCTGTGCATCCGCCTCGGCGACACGGCGGCGTACTCCGCCTCGAAGGTGATCGGTGGCTACGCCCGCCCGTACGGCGGCCCCAACCTCTGGTCGTCCGAAGACCTCGCCTGGGACCCGAACCCCTGGCTGGAACTCACCTGGCCCGAGCCGGTCGAGCTCTCCGAGGTCGTGGTCATCCTCGACGACGACGTCCAGGAAGACCTCATCAACCTCCACCATCACCGCACCCCCTTCGAATCCCTCCCCACCCTCATCGCCGAGTACACAATCGAAGCCCGCAACGGCGAGGGGGCGTGGCAGCCTGTCGCCCAGGTCACCGCCAACCACCACCGCACCCAACATCACCGCCTGGAGGTCCCGATGCAGGCGACCCACCTCCGCCTCACCGCCCACCGCACCAACGGAGCGCCCCGAGCCCACGTCGTCTCGGTCCGCGCCTACGGTCAGTAGCGCCATTCGAGTGGGTGGTCCTGCATCCAGTGGGTCAAGGGGTCGGCCACGCGCGGGGCGGTAGCTGCACCTGTCAGGAGGTCCGAGAGGACCTGGGCGGGCGCAGCCAAGCGGAGACCGGTGGAGGTCTTGCGGGCGCGGGTGTAGACGACGTCGGCTAAGGGCTCGGCCAGGATGATGGATCTGGTTCTTGACGGCACGAGCTCCCAGACTGCGGCGGCGGTCTGGGCGTCCGGCGTGTAGATGACTGTTTGGCCGGTAGGGGTCTCCGGGCACCAGCTTTGGGCCGCCTGGGTGCCGGTGAGGGCGTGGCGGATCGGGGTGGTGGGGATCCGGTCCAGGAGGGGTGGGGCGCCGGGTTTGGTTCGCCAGTAGGTCAGGCGGCTGTTGCGGGCGAAGCGGAAGTCCTCGTTCCAACGGCGTAGCAGGGCGAGCCAGCTCGGCACAGTGATGACTCCGGGGGCGTGGCGTTCGACGAGGTCCTCTTGCTCGAGCCGGTCGACGACTCGGCGTACCACCTGTGCTGGGACGCCGCTGGTGGTGACCAGGTCGTGCGTTGTCCACAGACTGCGGAAGTCCAGGAGGGCACGGATGACGAGTGCGGCCGTGTCTCCGGCGTACGGGGCGGCGGCGGTCGCGCTCATCCGCCCGCTCCGTCGGGTGACACTTGGATCCCGAGCGGCACAGTGGCGCACAGAGTCCACTCGTACTGGCCGTGGTCCCGATTGAGCTCGATGAGGCTGACGTGGGTCAGCTCGGTCGTGGCGACCCCGCCGCCCAGGGCACGCGTCAGCTTCTGCAGTGGCTCCGCCGGGGCGATCTGGTTCCAGTAGCCGAGGGAGACGTGGGGATCGAGCTCCGGCAGCACAGGAACGGAGTCGCGGCCCCAGACATCGGTGATCGCGGCCCGAAGCTGAGCACGTAGCCGGCGCATCCGATCGACCGGCGTCACCGGCAGTTGCAGGCTCTCGACATCGACGGTCGCAGGTCCGAGCTGGATCACGAACGGGCGGAAGTGCTCGAGCCGTCGCCGCGTCGCCTCGAGGATCGGCCCGAGATCGGTCCGCGGAACCTTGTCGGTGAACCCGACGCCTTGCAGCGTCAGGTGCAGCCACTCCACCGGAACCGGCGTGACGCCGGGAAGCGCGGCGATCAGGCCCTGGTGCGCCGCGTGCACGTCGGTCATCACCGGGTCGCCCGGGAAGATGATGTGCCAGGTGTAGAACGATCTCCCGGGCCGCCAGTTGGGGCGCCAGTACCAGTGATCGCGGACGTCCTTGATCATGCCTGGTCCTCTCGCGTGCGTCGTACCGAGTAGATGCGTGGGGCTTCCATCGCTGCGAATCCGTTCGCCGTCGGCCGCGCAGGGAGCTCCGGGCGCTGGGTGAACTCGACGACGCGGTCGCGCAGCATCCGGGTCTTCGCACTTCGCCCGTACGGCGCGGTGAGCGCCGCGACCTCCGCCAGGCGCTGGATCAGTGGGCGAACGCGGTACTCAGGCTGGGTGTCCAGCACCGGCTCGACGGCCTCCAGCGCACCGTCGAGCTCACCGAGGATCAGCCGCGCCTTCGCCTGCTGCAGGCGGGCCATGCGTTCCGACCCGACGTTCCGCAGCGCGTACGGCGCGGCTTCGAACAGGGCGACGC
The DNA here is from genome assembly GCF_036226565.1 of Kribbella sp. NBC_00709. Taxonomy (GTDB): domain Bacteria; phylum Actinomycetota; class Actinomycetes; order Propionibacteriales; family Kribbellaceae; genus Kribbella. Next base: position 1,928,989 of record NZ_CP108996.1, on the reverse strand, counting down.
TGTGATCCGCGTGCTCCGCGGTCAGTTGCGCCTCGCCGAAGGCCAGGTAGGTGTCCGCCCAGAGTCCTCCGGCGCGCTCCGGCGTGCAGACGAAGAGACCGCCTGGTTCGGTCCCGGCTCGGCGGACATTGAGCGTCTGGGCCACCTCGAGTAGTTCGCGGGCCTTGTCCGTGCGGCCGATGCGGGCGAGGTCGACCGAGGCTGCGCTGGCGAGGAAGAGCCGTGCGGTGCCGGCGGCATAGCGCAGTCCGTCCTGGGCGTACTCCGCGGCGCGGGCGAAATCGTCCTGCCAGAAGGCGGCGGTGTGCTGGGTGGCCCGGATCCAGCCGCGCAGTACGTCGTGATCCGCCGCCTCGGCGCAGGCCCACGCCGTCCGTGTGTGGCTCTCGGCGATGTCCGGGCGGCCGAGGTCGACCGACATCCAGGCGAGCAGGGTGATCGCCCAGCCGGCCGCCGAGTACAGGTCGCGGGACTGGCGCGGCGACTGGTTGCCGGCCAGCAGCCCGAAGGCGCGATCGCGGATCGCCCGGCTGGTGGCGAACAACTGCCGGGTCGGCGTCCGGAGGTAGGACTGGGTGATGCGCTCGATGTCGGCCTGCAGCTGCTCGACGGTGAGCTCACCGACGTTGGACTGCTCGGCGAAGGACAGCAGGGCGATGGACTCGTCACCCGCGACGATCAGGTCGTCGTCGTGGCCGATCATCGACGGTGGGGCGAGGTCCGGCTCGAGGGCGGAGCCGCCGGACGGCGGGAAGAATCCGAGTTCGTTGTCGGCGGCAACATCAAGGACGTGGCGCAGACCGGAGCGGTAGGCCGCACCGGGCCACCGAACGGCGCCCCGTTCCAGCTTGGCGATGTAGTGTCCGTCGAGTTCGTACTTGATCTCGGTGGTGTCCCACAGCCAGGCACAGATCGCATCGGCGAGCTCGCCCCGGGACATGTGTTCGCCCGGCGCGCGGCGGGACGGAGTGTGTTCTCGCGCCGCCCGCAACAAGTCGTTGGGCTCTGGCATGGCGGTAACTGTAAGACGCCGAACACCCTCTGCGACCAGGAAATCGGGTCCTGTGGATGATCTGCCCCGGTATGCCCCGAGCTGCCCCGAAAACACTGCTGGGAAAGGGCTTTCGGGCGTCATCGCGACATTCCGGCGGCAATGGATCACCGGATCGACGCCGATGACGCCTCGGCTATCCGCTTGCTGAGCGTAAGCAGCGCGGGGCAGCGCGGGGCAACCTGGGGCAGCCCTTAGGGTTGTCGGGTGCCCGAGGAAGCTGTGACGACGTTGCGTGCCGAGTTGGAGCGGTTCGGGCGGGCCGAGGAGGGGTTTGCGCTGCTCGAGGTGTTCCTGGAGGTGGCGCGGCCGCGGTTGGGGACGGTGGTGCTGGATCCGGTGGGGCTGCACCTGCCGGAGGGCATGACGGATGACCGCGCCGTCGTACAGGGCCTGATCGAGGAGCTCGAGCGGGCGCCGCGGGAGAAGGGACGCGTGGTCGAGCGTGCGTACGACATGGACGACGAGCAGGCGCGATGGGACTACGTGCGTCTGGCATACAGCTCCAGTCAGGCAACGGTGTGGAGCCGACGCGGACGTACGACCTACTTCGAGGCGTCCGGGCGGAGCAGGGCGACGTACTGGCTGCCGGACAGCCTGAAGAGCAACTACTTCGAGGCGCTGACGTCCTGCGGTTGGGCCATCCCGCCTGACTGGCTCACCGCGGTCGCCAAACGCCCGAAGCCCTGGTGGAAACGCGGCGGCCGCTAGCCAAGGGCAGGCAGCCGGGTCAGCGCATCGGCGACGGCTGCCTGGATCTCGGCGTCGTCCCAGCTGCGATCGGTCATCGTGTTGGAGAGGTAGGCGTCGTACGCCGCCAGGTCCAGGTGGCCGTGTCCGCACAGGGCGGTGAGGATGACCTTCTCCTCGCCGGACTCCTTGCAGCGTTGGGCTTCCTCGATGGCGGCGGCCAGGGCGTGCGTGGGCTCAGGAGCCGGGACGATGCCTTCGGTCCGCGCGAACTGGATGCCTGCGGCGAAGCACTCGGACTGGGGTTTGGCGACGGCCTCGATCTCGCCGGACTCGTACAGGTGGCTGATCAGCGGGCTCATCCCGTGGTACCGCAGGCCGCCGGCGTGGATCGGGTCCGGGATGAAGTCGTGGCCGAGGGTGTGCATCTTCATCAGCGGCGTCATGCCGAGGGTGTCGCCGAAGTCGTACGCATACGTGCCCTGGGTCAAGGACGGGCAGGCCGCGGGCTCGACCGCGCGGACGACCGGGGACATCCGGCCGGCCCACTTCTCCCGCAGGAACGGGAACGCCAGGCCGCCGAAGTTCGACCCGCCGCCCGTGCAGCCGACGAGGAGATCGGGAGTCTCGCCGACCATCGCGAGCTGGATCAGCGCCTCCTCGCCGATGATGGTCTGGTGCATCAGCACGTGGTTGAGCACCGATCCGAGGGCGTAGTGCACGTCGGGATCCTGCACCGCGGCCTCGACCGCCTCGCTGATCGCGATCCCGAGCGAACCGGTGGAATCGGGGTGCTCGGCAAGGATCTTCCGCCCGGCCGCGGTCAGGTCCGACGGGCTCGGGTGCACGGTCGCCCCGAAGACCTCCATCATCGTCCGCCGGTACGGCTTCTGGTCGTACGACGCCCGCACCTGCCAGACCTCGCACTCCAAGCCGTACTGCGCGCAGGCGAACGCGAGCGCCGTCCCCCACTGCCCCGCGCCGGTCTCGGTGGTCAGCTTCCGGACGCCGGACTTCGCGTTGTAGTACGCCTGTGGGACCGCGGTGTTGGGCTTGTGCGATCCCGCGGGTGAGACGCCTTCGTACTTGTAGTAGATCCGCGCCGGCGTATCGAGCGCCTTCTCCAGCCGATGCGCCCGGAACAACGGGCTCGGTCGCCACAACCGGTAGACGTCGAGCACCTCGCCGGGAATGTCGACGTACTGCTCCTGTGAGACCTCCTGCAGGATGAGGTCCATCGGGAACAGCGGTGCCAGATCCTCCGGCCCGATCGGTTGCCCCGTCCCCGGATGCAGCACCGGCGGCGGTGGTGTCGGCAGGTCGTGAAGCACGTTGTACCAACGGGTTGGTAGTTCGTCCTCTGGCAGCAGGATCTTCGTCGGCGTCATGCCAGCAAAACTAGGCCCACCCCAACGCCCCGGCAATGACCCGAACCGGAACTCCACCAGCACTTAATTTGCACTGCTCAACCGCTCGACCGTGCCACCCCTCCGCACGCGATAGACGACGTCGGACGGCTGCCCGGACTCGAGCGCGTCCGGTACGCCGAGCTGCCGCAGCAGCATCCGCCCGATCATCTCGTGCGACACCAGCACCGGCCGCCGCACGCCGGCTCGCACAACCTCCGCAAGCACACGACTTGCGCGTACGTCGCCGTCCGCATACCTCTCACCCGCGGGAAACGGAAGCCGTACTTGTCCTGCTCCCGGGCCGCACGCAGCCCCGGCCAGCCGGCGTCGATCTCGGCCGAGGTGAGCCCCGACCACGACCCATGATCGATCTCGGCCAGATCGTCGAGCACCTCGACGGTCAGTCCGAGCGCGGAGCCGATGATCGAGGCGGTGCGGTGGGCCCGGCCGAGTGGGCTCGCGAAGACGGCGTCGATGCTCTCCGTCGACAACAGGTCAGCGTTCCGTGCGGCCTGCCGCAGGCCGAGATCGGTGAGCGGAGAGTCCAGACGGCCTTGGCGGCGGCCTGCGACGTTCCACTCGGTCTGGCCGTGGCGGGCCAGGTAGACAGTCAGGCCAGGACGGCGGCCGGAGTACCGAGCCATTGGTCGATCTCGGTCAGGAGGGACTTCTGGACCTCGGGCGGTGCGGTGGCGGCCAGGACCGAGCCGCGGGCCAGGTCGGCCAGCTCGTTGTCGCTGAAGCCGTGGACGGTGCGAGCGGTTTCGTACTGCTCGGCCAGACGGGAGCCGAAGAGCAGTGGGTCGTCGGCGCCGAGCGCGATGCGGGCGCCGGCCTCGTAGAGCTCGCGAAGTGGGACGTCTTCGGGGCGCCGGTAGACGCCGAGAGAGACGTTGGAGGCCGGGCAGACCTCCAGAGCGATCTGGGCGTCGACGACGCGCTTCAACAGGTCCGGGTCCTCGACGGACCGAACGCCGTGACCGATGCGGCCGGCTCCCAGCTCGTCCAGGCACGTGCGCACGGTGGCCGGACCGCACAGCTCACCGCCGTGCGGTGCGGCGAGCAGCCCGGCGTGGCGGGCGATCCGGAAGGCCGGCTCGAACTCCGACGTCGTACCGCGGCGCTCGTCGTTGGACAGACCGAACCCGACCACCCCGCGCCCGACGTACTGCGCAGCCAGCCGGGCCAGCGTCCGTGCGTCCAGCGGATGGCGAGTCCGGTTCGCGGCGATGATCACCTGGACGGCGATGCCCGTCGACTCGGATGCGTCCCGGGCGGCGTCGAGCACCAGATCGGTGAACTCGGTGATCCCGTGGAAGCGGTTCGCATACCCGGACGGGTCCACCTGGATCTCCAGCCAGCGCGATCCGTCGGCCCGGTCGTCCTCGGCGGCCTCGCGGACCAGGCGCCGTACGTCGTCCTCGGTCCGGAGCACCGAGCGAGCGATGTCGTACAACCGCTGGAACCGGAACCAGCCACGCTCGTCCGCCGCCGACAACTCCGGCGGCCAATCGGTCCGCAGCGCGTCCGGCAGCCGGACCCCGTGCTTGTCCGCCAGCTCGACCAGCGTCAGGTGCCGCATCGACCCGGAGAAGTGCAGATGCAGGTGTGTTTTCGGCAGCACCCGCAGATCCCGCTGCGTCATTACCGAAGGTTACCGAGGCCCTACCCGCGCCACGAAATCCGGCTCAGCCGAGCAGCTTCGCGATCCGGCCCAGACCCTCGGCCAGGTCGTCGTCGCCGAGCGCGTAGGACAGCCGCAGGTACCCGGGCGCGCCGAACGCCTCACCGGGCACGACCGCCACCTCGACCTCGTCGAGGATCAGGTCGGCCAGCTCGGCGGAGGTGGTCGGCGTACGCCCGCCGATCTCCTTGCCGAGCACGCCCTTGACCGACGGGTACGCGTAGAACGCGCCGGTCGGCTCCGGGCACTCGACGCCGGGGATCTCGTTGAGCATCCGGACCATGGTCCGCCGCCGGCGGTCGAACGCCTGCTTCATCTCGTCGACCGCGCTCAGGTCGCCGGACACGGCCGCGAGCGCGGCCCGCTGGGCGACGTTGCACACGTTCGAGGTCTGGTGCGACTGCAGGTTGGTCGCGGCCTTGATCACGTCCTTCGGACCGATCATCCAGCCGACCCGCCAGCCGGTCATCGCATACGTCTTGGCGACACCGTTCAGTACTACGGTCTTGTCGGCCAGCTCCGGCACGGCGACCGGGATCGAGGTCGCCCGCACGTCGCCGTACGTCAGGTGCTCGTAGATCTCGTCGGTGATAACCCACAGGTCGTGCTCGAGCGCCCAGCGGCCGATCGCCTCGATCGCCTCCGGGCTGTCGACCGCGCCGGTCGGGTTCGACGGTGAACAGAACAGGAGAGCCTTGGTCCGCGGGGTCCGGGCCGCCTCGAGCTGCTCGACGGTGACGCTGTAGTTCTGCGACTCGTCGGCGAACACCTCGACCGGCACGCCGCCGGCCAGCCGGATGGTCTCCGGGTACGTCGTCCAGTACGGCGCCGGCAGCAGCACCTCGTCGCCCGGGTCGAGCAGGGTGGCGAACGCGTTGTACACCGCGTGCTTGCCGCCGTTGGTGACCAGGACCTGGGCCGCCTCGATCTCGTACCCGGAGTCCCGCTTGGTCTTGTCGGCGATCGCCTGCTTGAGCTCCGGCAGGCCGCCGGCCGGGCTGTACCGGTGGTTCTTCGGATCCCGCGCGGCCGCGACCGCCGCCTCGACGATGTAGTCCGGTGTCGGGAAGTCCGGCTCGCCCGCGCCGAACCCGATCACCGGGCGCCCGGCCGCCTTGAGTGCCTTCGCCTTGGCGTCGACCGCCAGCGTCGCCGATTCACTGATGGCGCCGATCCGCGCCGAGATCCTGGAACTCATGGCTTCCATCCTGGCACCACGGCGTCCGGCCGGGCGCGGCGGTTTCACGGGATGGGCGCGACGGGAACACGCTGGGGGTGTGGTCCGTTGGGATCCGGTGGAGGCTGTATGGTTCTGACCGCGGTGCGGCGCCCGGCAGGGGGTCGTGCGGGCTAGGGCCTCAGTTCGACCAGGTGGCTCAGACCCCGTACACTCTTCTAGTCCGGGCGTTGGTGGCCCTGATCCGGCATGCCTGAGATCAGGTCCGACGCGGCGTCCAGATGGATTGCAGAGGGCACTAGCTCAACTGGCAGAGCATCGGTCTCCAAAACCGAAGGTTGGGGGTTCAAGTCCCTCGTGCCCTGCAAATCCTGACCGGCGCAGGGCCGGTCAGGCCGCCGCTAGCGAAAGAGGTAGGTCGTGACGGAGACGCGCACCCCGGCACCGTCCGGCGCCGGCAAGCCTGCGGAAGGCAAGCAGCGCCGTGGACTGGTGCGCTTCTACCGCGAGGTGGTCGCCGAGCTCCGCAAAGTCGTCTGGCCGACCCGCAAGCAGCTCTCCACCTACTTCGTGGTCGTGCTGACCTTCGTGGTGTTCGTCATCGCGATCGTCTCGGTCCTCGACCTCGCCTTCGGCTGGGCGATGTTCAAGATCTTCGGCTGAGGTTCGCCGAACGACCCACCGCAGGCCCCGACCCGAAGCAGACAAGACCCCGAACCAGATGACGGAGTACGACGTGTCCGAGCGCGACGACGAGGTCCTCGACAACGAGGACGAGTTCGACGTATCCGACTCCGACGACCTAGAGCTCGACTTCGACGAGAACGCCACCGACGATGACGACCTGTTCGGTGACGACGACGATGACGACGACCCGTTCGCGGACCTCGACGCAGACGACGATGACGAGGACGTGGAAGTGGACGTGGACGAGTACGCCGCCGATGACGAGGCGGAGGTGCCGCCGGCGGACGCTGACACGTCCGACGACGAGCCGGTCGTCGTGGTCGCCGCCGCCGACGAGGCCGAGGACGCCGAGGTGGTGACCGAGGCCGACGTCGAGGACGCCACCGAGGAGCTGGCCGAGGAGACCGCCGAGACGGCCCCGCTGACCACCACCGAGCCGCCCGTCGCGGCCGACGAGGTGGTCTTCTCCAGCGGTGAGGCCGACGATGCGGACGACGACGATGCCGACGCGGACGCGCTGGCGGCAGCCGCCGTCGCTGCGCAGGCCGACGACGACGCGGACGCCGAGGACGCTGACGACACCGAGGGCGATGCCGAGCCGGCCGAGCCCGAAGAGCCGGGCGACCCGCTCGAGGAGCTGCGCAGCCGGCTGCGTTCGCAGATCGGCGACTGGTACGTCGTGCACACGTACTCAGGGATGGAGAACCGGGTCAAGGGCAACCTGGAGAACCGGATCAACTCCCTGAACATGGAGGACTACATCTTCGAGATCATCGTGCCGACCGAAGAGGTCGCCGAGATCAAGAACGGTCAGCGCCGGATGGTCAAGCGCACCGTCCTCCCCGGCTACGTGCTGGTCCGGATGGACCTGACCGACGAGTCCTGGTCGACCGTGCGGCACACGCCGTCGGTGACCGGCTTCGTCGGGAACAGTCAGAAGCCGGTCCCGCTCAGCCTCGAAGAGGTTGAGAAGATGCTCGCTCCGGCCGTCGTGGCGGCGGCCGAGGCGGCGGCAGCCGAAGCCGGCGCCGCACCTGCCAAGACCGCGGCCAAGAAGAAGGTCGAGGTCGCCGACTTCGGTGTCGGCGACTCGGTCATGGTGGTCGACGGGCCGTTCGCGACCCTGCACGCCACAGTCACGGAGATCAATGCCGAGGCCCAGCGGATCAAGGCCCTGGTGGAGATCTTCGGCCGGGAGACCCCGGTGGAACTCAGCTTCAACCAGATCCAGAAAGTCTAAGGACCCGAAGAATGCCTCCGAAGAAGAAGATCGCTGCCCTGGTCAAGGTGCAGCTCCAAGCCGGTGCCGCGACGCCGGCACCGCCGGTCGGTACCGCGCTCGGTCCGCACGGCGTCAACATCATGGAGTTCTGCAAGGCGTACAACGCCCAGACGGAGTCCATGCGCGGAAACGTCGTACCGGTCGAGATCACGATCTACGAAGACCGTTCCTTCACGTTCGTCACCAAGACGCCGCCGGCGCCGGAGATGATCAAGAAGGCCGCCGGTCTGCAGAAGGGCTCCGCCGTTCCGCAGCGTGACAAGGTCGGCAAGATCACCCGCGACCAGGTCCGCGAGATCGCGACCACCAAGATGCCGGACCTCAACGCCCGCGACATCGACGCTGCCATGAAGATCATCGAGGGCACCGCCCGCTCGATGGGCGTCGTCGTCGACAAGTAACGTCACCCGGTCCGCCGTTGGCGGACCAGCAGGAGTGGCAGGGCGCACATCGCCCGATCACCACAACACGCGAACGACGAGCACCGTTCGCACACAGGAGACAAAGAAATGGCACAGCGCAGCAAGGCATACCGCGCGATCGCGGACAAGATCGACTTCGATCACCTGTACACCCCGCTCGAGGCCATCAAGCTGGCCAAGGAAGCGGCGGGCAGCAAGAAGTTCAACTCGACGATCGACGTCGCGATGCGTCTCGGTGTCGACCCTCGTAAGGCCGACCAGATGGTGCGCGGCACCGTCAACCTTCCGCACGGCACTGGCAAGACGGCACGGGTCCTCGTCTTCGCCACCGGTGAGAAGGCCGAGGCCGCGAAGGCCGCCGGCGCCGACTTCGTGGGCGACGACGACATGATCAAGAAGGTGACCGACGGCTGGCTCGACTTCGACGCCGTCGTCGCGACCCCTGACCTGATGGGCAAGGTCGGCCGCCTCGGCCGGGTACTCGGCCCGCGTGGTCTGATGCCGAACCCGAAGACCGGCACGGTCACCCCGGACGTGGTGAAGGCCGTGAACGACATCAAGGGCGGCAAGATCGAGTTCCGGGTCGACCGGCACGCGAACCTGCACTTCATCATCGGCAAGGCGTCGTTCGACGAGGCCCAGCTGGTGGAGAACTACAGCGCCGCGCTCGAGGAGATCCTCCGGCTCAAGCCGGCCAGCTCCAAGGGCCGCTACATCAAGAAGACGGTCTTCTCGACCACGATGGGTCCGGGCGTCCAGGTTGACCCCAACCTGTCCCGCAACCTGTCCGAGGACGCGGTCGAGGCCTGAGCCTCACCCCTTCAGCACCAGAACTGCCCCCGGGATCTCCCGGGGGCAGTTTTGTTTCTCAACCCACGCCCGCGCGGCCGCGATTGTTGGGGTGCGCGGTCGCGGGTGCGGGTCCGGCGAGTCGCCGCGGGGCCCTCCATCCGCTGCCCTGGCCGTCGAGTCGTGGTAAATGGTTCGGGTGGGGCAGCACGAGTCGTGGATAGTGGTCGATTTTCGCAGCCGATTCCCACGACTCGGCGAACGGGCGGACGGGCGGGCGGGGGGAGGGGCGGGAGGGGCGGGGGGAGGGGCGAGGGAGGGGTTAGGTGTGGGTTAGGCGGAGGGGGTGGTCGGCGGTTTGGATTGTCCAGCCGTCGGGGTGATGTTCGAGGATGGTGCCGGGGGCGGCGACGGTGCGGAGCTTGCGGGTGATCAGGACGTTCATCCCGTCCGGCAGGCCGGCGACCATCGGATCGGAGGCGCCGTACCGGCCGGTCTCGGGCAGCGTCACCACCAGCGCGACCTCGTGCCCGTTCCGCCGGGCGAACTCGTGCACGAGCCGGAAACCGGGCAGGAACGCGTTCAGGCCGACGATCCGCAACGTCACCTTCTCAGGGTCACAAGGTCAGGGGTCAGCGAGGACGGTGTCGCATGGCCGACCAGGCGCAAGGTGTGGTCTAGTTCCTCGCCGAGGTCGGTGAGGAGGCGGGTGACGCCGGCTGATGAGTCGACGGTCAGGGCCCAGAGCGCCGGCCGGCCGACGAAGACTGCGCGGGCGCCGAGGGCCAGGGCGGCGAGGATGTGTTCGCCGCGACGGATGCCGCCGTCGACGTACACCTCGAGTCCGCTGCCGGCCACGGCTTCGGCGATCTCGGGCAGCGCCTGCGCGGTCGGGATCGAGGCGTCGAGCTGCCGGCCGCCGTGGTTCGACACGATGACTCCGGCGGCACCCGCGTCCGCGCAGCGTTTCGCGTCGTCGCCGCGGAGTACGCCCTTCACCACCACGGGCAGGCCGGTTCGCTCCGCCAGCCAGCCGATCACGTCGGGATTCAGGTCGTCGGCCTTGTCCAGGTCGTCGTCGGTCCACTCGCCGTCCGGCAGGTTGGCCAGGAACTGCCCGGGTTGGGCCAGGTCCCAGACCGTGTCGCCGTCGTCCTCCTTCCGGCCGACCACCGGGGTGTCGACGGTGAGCACGACCGCTCGCGCTCCGGCTTCGACCGCGGCGTCGAGCATCCGGCGGGTGATCTCGCGGTTCCGCAGGATATAGAGCTGCAGCCACCACGGAACCCCGGTCGCACCGAGCTCGGCGAACTTGGTGCCCGCGTTGCTGGAGACCCCGAGCAGCGAACGCGCCGCGCCGACGCCGCGCGCCATCGCGAGCTCGCCGTCCGGATCCGCCATCCGGTGCATCGTCGACGGCGAGACCAGGATCGGCGCGTCGACGGGTACGCCGAGCACCGTCGTACCGAGATCGATCGTGGACACGTCGTTCAGCACGTGCGGGCGGAACCGGTACGCCGACCAGGCCTCGGTCGCCTCGCCGACACTCACCCCGCCTGCTGAGCCCTGCCGGAAATAACGGTGTACGGCCTCCGGGAGCTTGTCGGCGGCCCCGGCTTCCAGAGTGTCGATCCATCGCATGCGGCCCATCGTCGCACTCGTCCCGGTCCGGGTGGGAGGAATTTCACGGGCGGGGCTGGTGGGTGGGCGGTACAGTTGACGGTATGACGCAGTACGGGCGGCGATTTCTGCGCCCCGGCCGGCACGACGGTGCCGACGGGGTGAGCTGCTGCTGCGCTCTCTCCTGAGGTGACCGCGGCCGACCGGGGTGGACCCCCGTCGAGACCGTCATCCTGGAGAGAAACTCATGTCTGTCCTCACTGCTGAAGAACTGAACGCTGCCCTGGCCCTTCGCGACCTCGCCGACCCGGCGCAGGGACCACACGCCGTCCAGCTGATCGTCGACTCGATCCGTACGTCGCTGGGCGCGGCCTGGCCGTACACCGAGATCTGGACCCGCCGCGACCATCCCGTCGTACCGCTGGCCGACAACTACGACAACCTCGGGTACGCGACCGGCGCGGTCACCCGTGAAGCTCGCTACACCCGCTACGCCTCGGAGACCGAGGTACTGCGAAGCCACACCTCCGCGATGATCCCGCCCGCGCTGCGTGAGCTCGCGAAGTCCGATGCGTCCGACGTGCTGATGATCTGCGCGGGCATCTGCTACCGCCGCGACTCGGTCGACTGGCAGCACACCGGGACTCCGCACCAGCTCGATCTGTGGCGGATCAGCCGCAACGTCACGCTGGGGGAGCCGGAGTTGGAGGACATGATCGCCCACCTGGTCGACACGATCCTCCCCGGTCAGACCTACCGGACTGTGCCGGCGGTCCACCCGTACACGATCCACGGCCGTCAGATCGACGTCCTGCTGGACGATCAGTGGATCGAGATCGGTGAGTGCGGGGTCGCGGCGCCGCATGTCCTCCGCCTGGCCGGCCTGGATGACAGCTGGACCGGACTGGCGATGGGGCCCGGTCTCGACCGGCTCCTGATGCTGCGCAAGGGCATCCGGGACATTCGTCTGCTCAGATCGACCGAACCGCGGGTGGCGAGTCAGATGCTGGATCTCTCGCCGTACAAGCCGGTTTCATCCATGCCACCGGTACGACGCGACCTGTCCGTCGTGGTCGATGCATCGGCCGACGTGTCGGCGGAGGTGCTCGGTGACAAGGTCCGCGCCGCGCTGGGCCCGGATGCCGATGCCGCGGAGTCGCTGGAGGTGCTGGGTGAAACGTCGTACGACGACTTGCCGACGGCCGCCCGTGAACGCCTCCAGTTGAACCCGGGGCAACGGAATCTGCTGGTCCGGCTGATCCTCCGGCCGGTGGACCGCACGCTCACCGATGCAGAGGCCAACTCCCTGCGGGACAAGGTGTATCGGGCTCTGCACGAAGGTCCTGTGATGGAGCTCATTGCCTCTTGAGTTCACGGGCCGCGACCACGAAGGCGCACACGGCCAGGGGCAGCTCCAGCAGCAGGGCCTCGGTCAGCGAGAGGGTGCGGTCGAAGCTGGCGGACGCAGTACTGACGTCGAACCAGGCGTCGGCCGTCAGCAGCGTCCCGGCGGCCATCGCGGTCAGAGCGGCGTACCTGTTGCGTTTGTGCAGCAGGTACGCCGTGAGGCCCGCGGCGATCGCGGTCCCGCAGTCGAGCCCGATCCAGGTGAGCTTCCAATGGCCGGCCTGGTAGGTGCTCGGCAGCGTGGCCGCGAGGATCAGGCACCACGGAAGCAGCACCGCCGCGACTCCGGCGGCAACCAGCGCGGCCAGGCCTTGAGGGGACCGGCGCGGGCGGATCCGGCCGTCCAACCGGCCCTCGGTGATGTAGTCCTCGAGAGCATCGGCGACGCGGTCGTCGATCGCGTCGCCGAGCTTGCCGTCCAGGGTGCCGGATCGCCTGCTGTCGAGTGTCGTCGTCATGCCATCGAGCATTCCGGCGGCGGGCGTTCGGCACAGTCCGGTCAGCCCACGAACCGGGGTGGGGATAACCCCCGGTCACTTCCGTGGGATGTCCTCATGCCGTCCGGCCGCCAGGACGACGTAGGTTGTGACGGCAAGCAGGCGCTGACACGGGGAGGTGGTCCGGATGACGGTTGCTGCGAGTCCGGTCCCCTGGGCGCCGTGGCGGCTGTGGCGTTCGCCGTACTTGTGGTTGGCAACCATTCACCTGATCGGCGACGCGGTCGTGGTGCTCACCTCGGGGCTGCTCGTGCTGGCCACCGTCCTGGTCGTGTTGCTGGCTTGGCCCCTCGGGTACGTCGGGATCCCGCTGAGTGTCGGCGCGAACCGGTTCGTGTACCTGGTGGCCGGATGGGAGCGAGCGCGGGCGCGGGTCACTCGCGGGCAGGAGATCCCGCCGTTGATCCCGCCGCCGTCGGCCGGATCGCGGATCGCCGACGCGAGGCTCGCGGTCACCGACCAGGGGATGTGGCGGCAGTTCCTCTACTACCTGCTGCTGTTGCCGCTGGCAATGGTTTGGCTGGTGCTGATCCCGGTCACGTGGTCGCTGCCCCCGGTGCTGATCGCGTTGCCGCTGTACTACGACCAGTTCGCCGCCGGGCAGGCGCAGCTCGGACCGTTCGTGATCGACTCGCCCAAGACCGCTGTGTTCGTCGCGGTGGCCGCGGCCGTGTTCCTGCTGGTCGTGTCGCCGTTGCTGATGCGGCTGGCGTCGACGCTGGACGCAGAGCTTGCGCGGATCCTGCTCGGCCGTTCCGAGACCGGCGCCCTGGCGGAGCGCGTCACGCAGTTGGTGACGAGCCGGCAGCGGGTGGTCGACTCGGTCGAGGCGGAGCGGCAGCGGATGGAGCGCGATCTGCATGACGGTGCGCAGCAGCGGCTCGTGTCGCTGGCGATGACGCTGGGGCGGGCGAAGAACCGGCTGGGGGACAAGGAGCCCGCGGTGCGGTCGCTGATCGAGGAGGCGCACTCGGAGGCGATGCAGGCGATCGCCGAGATCCGCGACCTGACGCGGGGACTGCACCCGCCGGTGCTGAGCGATCGCGGTCTGGATGCGGCGCTGTCGGCGGTCGCGGCCAGGTCGCCGGTGCCGGTCAGGCTGAGCGTCGACGTACAGCCCCGGCCGTCGCTGACGATCGAGTCGATCGCGTACTTCGTGGTGACGGAGGCGCTGACCAACGTGGCGAAACATGCCGAGGCGGCGCACGCGGAGGTGCGGGTGACGCGGGTCGGCGACGTACTGCGGGTCGAGGTGCGCGACGACGGGCAGGGTGGCGCCGACTCGGCCAAGGGGAGTGGTTTGCGCGGGCTGACCGACCGGGTAGCTGGTGTTGATGGACGACTCACTGTGGACAGTCCGCCGGGTGGCGGGACCACGCTGATCGCGGAGGTGCCGTGTGGCTGAGCAAATGCGGGTCGTGATCGCCGAGGACTCGGTGCTGTTGCGCGAGGGCATCGTGCGGCTGCTGGAGGAGCAGGACTGCACGGTGGTCGCAGCGGTCGGGGACGGCGACGCACTGCTCAAGGCGGTCGAGGCGCACCGGCCAGACGTGTGCGTGGTCGACGTACGGATGCCACCGACGTTCACCGACGAGGGACTGCGAGCGGCGCTGGTGATCCGCGAGCAGTACGCGGATGTCGGCGTACTCGTGTTGTCGCAGTACGTCGAGGAGCGGTACGCGAGCGAGCTGATCGGTGGGAACCCGGGTGGCGTCGGGTACCTGCTCAAGGACCGGGTCGCGGATGTGGATCAGTTCATCGACGGACTGCGCCGGGTCGCGGGCGGCGGCGCGGCCCTGGACCCGGAGGTGATCTCGCAGTTGCTGGTGCGGTCGCGGCGGGTGGATCCGCTGGCGAGGCTGAGCCCGCGGGAACAGGACGTTCTCCGCGCGATGGCGGAAGGTAAGTCGAACGGCGGGATCGCGCAGGCGCTGGTCGTGGGCGAAGGCGCCGTCGAGAAGCACATCAGCAACATCTTCCTGAAGCTCGACCTCGCGCCGACCGACGGCGAACATCGCCGGGTGCTCGCTGTCCTCAGGTTCCTGGACACGTGATGACAAGCGCGCAGCGGAAGATGCTGATCATCGGACTGGTGCCGATGCTGGTGCTGGTCGTGGGCGGCGCGGCGCTGACCGTGTCGATGATTCGAGGCAGGCTGCCGTACAGCTACTCCGCCTCGTTCGCGCCCGGGCCGCAGGGGGTGAAGGTCGTCTCGGACGTGTCGTTCGAGTTGCAGGCCAGCGCGGACGGGCAGGTGCACGTGACGGTCGACGGCACGTACGCCGCCGCGCAGCCGGCCGTGAAGGTCTCGACCGTCGGCGGAGTGCTCGATGTGGAGACCAGCTGTCCCGATGTGCAGTGCGAGGTGGACGTGACGGTGGAGGTGCCCGGTACGTCCGCCGTACAGGCCAAGGCCGATGGGACATCCATGTCCGCGGTCGGAGTCGCCTCGCCGCTGACGGTGGAAGCCGACGACGGCTCGGTCACGCTGACCCGGATCCGGAGTACGCGGGTTTCGGTGGATGCGCGGCACGGCTCGGTCGACATCCTCTTCGACAGTGCGCCGGATCAGGTCACCGCCACGGCCAGCAACGGTTCTCTCACGGTGCAGCTTCCAGGCACCACGACGTACGCGATCGATGCCCTCGCGGCCCAGGGCTCCACTCAGGTCGACGTCCCCAACGACCCCAGCTCATCGAACCGCGTCTACCTACGGACCAGCTACGGCAGCATCACCGTCCAGTAGTCAGAGGGCGGCGCAGAAGGTCTTGGCCTTGGTGGTGATGGAGGACCAGTTGGCGGCGGCCACGTCGGCGGGGGAGACCACGTCGGTGCCGGCGCTGACGGCCAGGGCGCCGGCGGCGAGGAAGTCGTGGGCGTTGGTGGCGTTGACGCCGCCGGACGGAATCAGGGGTACGCCGGGGAACGGGCCGTTGAGGTCCTTGAAGTACTTCGGGCCCAGGTGGTGGGCCGGGAAGATCTTCACCGCGGCCGAGCCCAGCGCCAGCGCGGTCATCACCTCGGAGGGCGTGAACGCGCCCAGTACGACGGGGATCTCCGCAGCGCGCGCTGCTTCGGCGATCGCGGCGGCCTCCGGGCCCTGGCCAGGTGTGACGAGGAACTGGGCGCCGGCGTTGATCGCCTGAGTCGCCTGGTCGGCGGTCTGGACAGTGCCGGCTCCGACGACCGCTCCGGTTTCGGCGGCGGTGGAGGCGGCGCGTTCCAGGTGCCGGGGGAGGTCGGGAGTGGTGTAGGTGAGCTCGACGACGTGGATGCCGCCGGCAACCAATGCGGCGCAGAGGTCGCGGGCGTCGGAGATCTCCGGGGCGCGGACGACGGTCAGCACCCGGTCAGCTCGAAGCAGCTCCAAGGTGTTCACGACAAGTTCCTTTCAGCTGGGGTACGGCGAATGGCGCGGCCGGGGCGGGCCGGCGTTCGGTGCGAGTCGTCGATGACGGGAGTGCCGTTGACGAAGACGTACGGGATGCCTTCGGCCTGTCGGCGAGGCTCCGGGA
Organism: Kribbella sp. NBC_00709; assembly: GCF_036226565.1. Taxonomy (GTDB): domain Bacteria; phylum Actinomycetota; class Actinomycetes; order Propionibacteriales; family Kribbellaceae; genus Kribbella. Next base: position 1,912,759 of record NZ_CP108996.1, on the reverse strand, counting down.
AGGTGGCCGCGTCGCGGATGGTGTCGGGGTCGAAGAGGACCAGGTCGGCGGCGTAGCCCGTGCGGACGAGGCCCCGGTCGGGGAGCCGGAGGCGGCGGGCCGGGCGGCCGGTGAGGTGGTGGATGCAGTCGGCGAGGTCGAGTACGCCGAGCTCGCGGACATAGTGGGCGAGGTAGCGGGGGAACGTGCCCCAGGAGCGCGGGTGCGGTTTGCCGCCGACCAGGATCCCGTCGGAGCCGCCGGTGTGCGACGAGTGCTGCATGATCGCGCGGACGTTCTCCTCGTGGCCGACGTGCTGCAGGATCGACGTGGCGAGGTCGTCGCCGACCAGGAGGTCGAAGAAGATGTCGGCAGCGGGAGTGCCGGAACGCTCGGAAAGCTCGGCGATGGTGCTGCCGACGGCATCGGACAGCAAGGGGTTGCGGACTCCGCCGATCTCGATCGTGTCCCACTCGACGACGCAGCCGTGGCAGCCGTCCGAGCCGACCTGCTCGAGCTCGTAGGTGATCCGCGAGCGCGCGTCCGGATCGCGCAGCCGGGCCACCAGGGCGTCCGGCCCGCCCTCGGCGGTCCAGCTGGGCAGGATCGCGGCCAGAGTGGTTGCCCCCGGCAAATACGGGTAGGTGTCGGTGGTCAGGTCGACCCCGCTCGCGAGCGCCTTGTCGATCATCGCGACCAGATCGGCGCCGCGGCCCACGTTGGGCGCGAAGTTCATCACCGCGTGCGTGAGGTGCAGCGCGCAGCCGGAACGGCGGGCCACCTCGACCATCTCGCCGTACGCCTCGAGGGCACCCTTGCCGTACGAGCGTTGATGCGGCGCGTAGTACCCGCCGTACTGCACGATGACCTCGCAGAGCGCCACGAGCTCGTCGGTGCTCGCGAACATGCCGGGCGTGTACGTCAGCCCGCTGCTCATCCCGACCGCTCCGTCGCGCAATCCGTCGGCGAGGAGCTGCTTCATCCGCGCAAGCTCATCGGCAGTCGCGGGACGGTTGGACGTGCCAACGACCATCATCCGCAGCGTGCCCTGCGGGACCAGGTACGCCGCGTTGCAGGCGATGCCCTGGTCGAGCCGATCGAGGTACCCGGCAACCGTCGACCAGTCGAAGTCGAAGTCGTCCGGCTCACCGTTCCAGCCGGCGATCTGGCGGCGTACGACGGCTCGCGTCGGATCGTCGATCGGCGCGAACGAGAGCCCGTCCTGACCGAGCACCTCCAGCGTGACGCCCTGGCTCACCTTCGCGGTGTGGTCCGGGGTGACCAGGATCTGCAGGTCGGAGTGCGAGTGCATGTCGATGAACCCCGGCGACAGCACCAGTCCGTCGGCGTCGATCGTCCGGTGCGCGGCCGGAAGATCGTTGCCAATGGCCACGATCCGCCCGGCGTCGACCGCAACGTCGGCGTGGTACCCGGGGGACCCGGAGCCGTCGATGACCAGCGCCCCCGTGATCAGCAGTTCGGTCATCTCAGAAGAACGTCCGGACCAGGTCGACGACGACGGGGTCGGCGGCGTCCGGGTCGTCGACGACCGGGATCAGGCCCCACTTGTCGAACGCCGTACAGGGGTGCGACAGGCCGACCCGGAGTTCGTCGCCGATCACCACCGGTACGTCGGTGAAGGTCAGGTATCCGTGCTGGTCGTTCAGATTGGTCACCGTCATCCCGGTCGCCGGCAGGATCGGCGAACCTTCGGACCGCGGCCGGATCAGCTGCGGCTCGGGGAAGTCCTGGTCGAACGGGAAGTCGCGGCGGCCGCCGTCGAAGATCGCCAGGCCGGGCTCGGGCTGGGACGTGATCCGCATCCAGCCGTGCATCGCCGAGACGAGCTGCTCGCCGTCGGTCCGGGGGTTCGCGCCGAGCGGCGAGACCCGGCGGTACAGCCCGTCGTCGTGGGTGATGTACGCGCCGGACCGCAGTACGACCCGGGCGCCGTCGCCGGCCTCCGATGCGAGCACCTTCGCGACCTGCTCGAAGTACTGACTCCCGCCGGCGCTGACCACGGGCACGACGTCCGCGTCGTACAGGTCCTTCAACCGGTGGTGGACCGTGGCCAGGTCCCGCAGGTACGCGCGGACCTCCTCGAGGTTGGCCTCGTCGACGCCGTGCCCGATCGCGCCCTCGTACCCGGCCACGCCGACGAGCCGCAGTGTCGACGCCTTGGCGATCGCGTGGCCGACCGCCAGAGCGGTCTCGGCGTCGCGGGCACCGGTCCGGCCGCCGATGCCGCCGACCTCGACCATGACGTCGAGCGGCCGGGCGTCGGGTCCGACGTGCGCCGACCGCGCTGCCTCCATGATCTCGACGGTGCGGACCGAGTCCGCCCACACCATCACCTCGAACGACGGGTCGGCCGCGAGCTCGTCCGCGATCCAGCGCAGCTGCAACGGGGAGATCACCGCGTTCGCGATCAGCACCCGCTGTACGCCGTACGCGCGGGCGACGCCGAGCTGGAAGCCGTTGGCGAGCGTGATGGCCCAGGCGCCGGCGTCCAGCTGCATCGCCCAGAGCGCGGGCGCCATCGTCGTCTTGCCGTGCGGCGCCAGCTCGACGCCGTGGCGCCTGCACCAGGTGTCGAGGGTGTCGACGTTGTGCCTCAGGCCGGGCGCGGACAGTGTCATCAGCGGGGTGGGTAGCTGCGACAGCCGTGGCCGGTCGGCCAGGATCCCGGCGACGGTCCGGCCCCAGAAGGCGGGCGGCAGGGCCTTGTCCCGCCAGCTCACCTGCTGGTCGGCGAGAGCGGCGACGGCGGCGGCATCGTAAGCAGGCATCTGATCCCCTGGGGTCGAAGTTGCAGAATACGCAACGCTCATTGCGTATTCTGACTCGTCGGTTGTAGCATCGCGGCCAAAGTCGCGTCAACGCACCTATCCCATCACCCCGCCCCCGAGGAGTGCCGATGCCCGAACCGCTCCCTGAGACGGCCGCCGTCTGCATCGGTGAGGCGATGATCATGCTGGCCGGCGGGCCGGGGCCGCTCGCGGACGTCGAGGTGTTCCGGCGGTCGGTGGGCGGCGCGGAGTGCAACGTGGCCGGCGGGCTGGCGGCGCTGGGTGTCCCGACCGCGTGGATCTCGCGACTGGGTGACGACGGATTCGGCCAGCACGTACTGCGGGATCTGCAGCAGCGGGGCGTCGACGTCGGGGGTGTGGAGCAGGATCCGGTCCGGCCAACAGCCCTCTACGTGAAGGAGTCGGAGGACGGCCGGTCGCGGATGCACTACTACCGGACCGGTTCCGCCGCCGCTGCTATGGACCCTGCGTTTCTGGACCGGCCTGCGGTGCGCGAACGACTCGGGCAAGCGCGGCTGGTGCACACCACCGGCATCACTGCGGCGATCTCGGAGACCAGTGCGCAGATGCTGGAGTGGCTGGCGACCGAGCCGCGGTCGTTCCTGCTGAGTGTGGATCTGAACTGGCGACCAGCGCTGTGGCGGGACAAGGATCCGGCGTCGCTGTGGCGGTTGCTGAAGGCTGCCGACATCGTGCTGATCGGTGCGGACGAGGCGCAGGTCTTTGCGGGGACGAGCGATCCGGACGAGCTCTACGAGCGCATCGGGGCGCCGACTCTGGTGGTGAAGGATGACGCGCACACCGCGATGGTGCTCGAGCAGGACGGCCGCACCGAGGTTCCAGCCCTGTCTGTCGATGTCGTCGAGACAGTCGGGGCGGGGGATGCGTTTGCGGCAGGCTTCCTCACTGGCACGCTGCAAGAGCTTCCGATGGCGCAGCGGCTGCGGCTGGGGCATCTGACTGCAGCCGCCGTACTGACAGCGCCCGAGGATCACGCGCCGCCGCCGGCGCCGGAGGTGCGTGAGCGGTTGCTGAGCTGCACCGACGAGGAGTGGGCAGCGACGAAGATCGGTCCGGCATGAGTCAGAGCCTCGGTCGGGCCTTGCAGATCCTCACCAGCCTCGGTGAGGGCGAGCGGTCGCTGGACCAACTCGCCACTGAGCTAGGGGTGCACAAGACGACCGTGCTGCGGCTGCTGCGCACCATGGAGGCAGACCGGTTCGTACGGCGGGACGCCGCGCACCGCTACCGGCTGGGGTCGCGACTGTTCGCCCTGGCGGACGTCGCCCGCGAGCAACACGTCGTACGCGAAGTCGCTGCACCGCATCTGCGTGAGCTGAACCAGAAGACCGGCCAGACCGTCCACCTGGCCGCGTGGGAGAACGATGAGGTCATCTACGTCGACAAGCTCGACAGCGTGCGGTCGGTGCGGATGTACTCGCAGATCGGTGTACCGGCCGCGCTGCACTGCACTGCCGTCGGGAAGATCCTGCTCGCTGCGCAGCCGAAGCGGCGGCGGGAGGCTCTGATCGAGTCGCTGGACTACCACGTGTACACGCCGAACACGATCACTGACCCGGACCGGCTGCGGGACGAGCTGGACACGGCGAAAGAGCGTGGCTGGGCGCAGGACAAGGCGGAGCACGAGGCGTTCATCAACTGCATCGGTGCGCCGCTGACGGACAGCGCAGGCCGCGTTGTCGGGGCCGTGTCGCTGTCGGTTCCCGACGTACTGCTGAACTATGAGCAGGTGCTCGAGCTGCTACCCGAGCTGCTCGCCACCGCCAACGCGATCAGTGCCGACTACAACTGAGAGGTGTCAGACCTGATGTCCGACAAGACCGTCGTCTCCACCACCGACGCGCCGCCGCCGATGCCCGTGTTCTCGCAGGGCGTCCGCAAGGGCAACATCCTGCAGGTGTCCGGCCAGGGCTCGGTCGACCCGGCCAGCGGTGACTTCGTCTTCCACGGTGACGTGAAGGCGCAGACCACCCGCGTCCTCCAGAACATCGAGGCGATCCTGAAGGCCGGCGGGGGGAGTGTCGACGACGTGGTGATGCTGCGCGTCTACCTCACCGAGCGCGAGAACTTCGCCGCGATGAACGAGGCGTACGCCGAGTTCGTCTCGACCCGCACCCCGAGCGGCGTCCTGCCGTCGCGCACCACCGTGTTCACCGGCCTGCCGCTGCCGGACATGCTGGTCGAGATCGACGCACTGGCAGTCCTGAGCTAATCGTCGACCGGCACTCGGACCAGCGGCTCGTCGTTGACGGCCCGCTGGTCCGGCCCGCGGTCCCACCACAGCTCCTGCCGGGTGGTGAGGTAGGGGTACCAGCCGTTGACCCCGGTGCCGTGGTGCAGCGAGTCCACCACGTCTGAGAGGTACGCCGCTAGGTCCGGCCAGCTGTCTGTGAAGTCCCCGGTGCCGTCGTGCGAGGCCATGCCGAGCCGGCCGCTGCGGACGTCGACGACCTGGAGATCGCCTTCGCTGTCGGCCCAGGGGATCCAGGCCGGATGCCAGTTCGGCTCCTCGGACGGTGGCTGGACGGTGAAGCCGTCGAAGTCCGCGGCCAGTTCCATCCGGAGCTGCCAGTTCTCGGCGATCTGAGCCGCACTCGACGGCTGCGCCTCAGGCAGCAGGTTCGCCCACGTCGTGATGCCGTCGTGGCAGCGGAGCGACTCGATCAGCTCGGGTGGTAACTCGACCACCGTCGCAGTGGTCCGCAGGTCCGCGTCGGTGACCGGCGGCGCGAGTACGGCGTACGTCGTCGGCGCGTGCTGGGCCAGCCAGCTGTCGAGCGCGCTCCAGGAGGCGGTGATGCTCACCGGCTGGACACAACCTCGACGACTATCCCGTATGGCGGGATAAAGTTCCGCCATGCAGGAAGACGCCCAGCGTGGTTCGGTGCAGTCGATCGACCGGGCTGTAGCGATCCTCCGCTGCTTCGACGCCCGTACTCCGGACCTCGGGATCAGTGACCTGGCCCGGGCGACCGGCCTGTCCACGAGCACCGTGCATCGGCTGTTGCTGGCCATGCAGGAGAACGGGCTCGTCCGGCAGACGGCCCACCGGCGGTACGCGATCGGTCCGCTGGTCGTGCAGCTCGCGCACAGCGGTGGGATTCCGGCCGGCCTGCGGGACGCTGCCATGCCGGTGCTTCGTGCGCTCCGCGATGACACAGGGGAGACCGCGGCGGTGCACGAGCTGTTGCCGTCCGGGCAGCGCGTCGTACTGGATCAGGTCGAGAGCCACCACCAGTTGCGCCGTACCTACACGGAATTCGGTCTGCCGGTTGCGCTACCGCTCGGTGCGCCAGGGAAGTCGTTGCTCGCGTTCCTGCCGTTCGAGCGGCAGCAGGAGGTTCTGAAGGGCCCGTTGGAGCAGGTGCAGCCGGCGACCATCACCGATCCGGACGTGCTGGCCGAGCAGTTCGCGGACATCCGCCGGCGCGGGTACGCGATGTCGAGGACCGAGCGGACCGCCGGGATCTGCAGTGTGGCTGCGCCGGTGTTCGGCTACTCCGGGCAGGTCGCGGGTTGTCTGAGTGTGTCCGGCCCCGAGATGCGGATGCCGGTGGATCGGATGGAGGAGTTCGGGATGAGGATCGTCGCGGGTGCCTGGTCGGTGTCGGAGTTGCTGGGCGCCACCCCGGCCGCACGGGACCGCAGTACGGCGCTGGCCGGCGGCCGGTGATGTCCCAGGCCCGCAGTCTGTGGAAGATCGCACCCGCGGTTTATCTGCCCGCCCTGCTGTACGGAATCGGTCAGGGAGCCATCGCGCCGGTCGTAGCGCTGTCGGCCACTCATCTGGGCGCCTCGGTAGCTGTGGCCGGTCTGGTCGTAGCGGCGGCCGGACTGGGCCAGGTGATTGGTGACCTCCCAGCGGGTGCGCTGACGAACCGCATCGGTGAACGCAGGGCGATGCTGGGCGCCACAGTCCTGGTGGCGCTCGCGCTGGCCGCATGTCTCGTCGTACCGACGGTGTGGGGTCTGGCTATCGCCATCGGGTGCACCGGATTGGCCGGTGCGGTCTGGGGCCTTGCCAGGCAGGCGTATCTGAGTGAGGCCGTGCCGATCGAGCTCCGGGCGCGCGCACTGTCGACGCTGGGTGGAGTGCAGCGCATCGGCTCCTTCATCGGCCCGTTCCTCGGCGCCGGCGTGATGAAGTTCCTCGGTACGGACGGCGCCTACTGGGTGCACCTGGTGGCCGCACTGCTCGCCTGCGCAGTCCTGGTGAGCCTGCCGGACGTCGCGCACACCCGCGGGACCAGGCCGGTCGCCGCACAATCAACCTGGGTCGTGATCCGCGACCACTTCCCCGTACTGCGCACTCTCGGGGTGGGCGCGCTACTAGTAGGTGCGGTCCGGGCGTCACGCCAGGTGGTGATCCCCCTGTGGGCATTGCACATCGGACTGGATGCCCAGACGACCAGCATCATCTTCGGACTGTCCGGTGCGGTGGACATGCTGCTGTTCTATCCGGCCGGCTCGGTGATGGACCGGCTCGGCCGCAAGTGGGTCGCCGTACCGTCGATGTTCGTGCTGGGGCTGGCGCATCTGCTGCTGCCGTTGACGCACACCACAGTGACGCTGACCGCGGTCGCGATGCTGATGGGCATCGGGAACGGGCTGGGCGCCGGCGTGATCATGACCCTGGGCGCAGATGCGTCGCCACCCGTCGGGAGGGCCCAGTTCCTGGGCGCCTTCCGGCTCTTCGCGGATACCGGGAACGGCGCCGGGCCGTTGCTGCTGGCGGGGGCGACGGCACTCCTCGGGCTGGGGCCGGCGATCGTCATCATGGCAGGAACGGGGTGGGCGGCCGCCACGGCGATGCACCGCTGGATCCCACCGCATCCGCGGACGGAACAACCGGCCTGATCCCACCGATTTGGCTAAATACCTGTACACCAGGCACACTGGACTCTGCCGAAGACCGCTGGTTGCTGCCTCAGGGCAGCTGAAGGTCCCATTCAGGTGGGCGGCCCGCGTAGGTGACTTGGATAGTGAAGCAGGTATGTTCACGCCCCTTGCGCCTGCGCAAGGGGCGTTTCTCTTTGTTCAGGGGTCCTAGGCGTGGAAGCCGATAGAAGGAGACCCCCATGGCGAGGCCGGACAAGGCAGCCGCTGTCGCGGAGCTGACGGACGAGTTCCGTAGCTCCAACGGCGCCGTGCTGACCGAGTACCGCGGTCTCACCGTTGCGCAGCTCAAGCAACTGCGGACTGCGCTCGGTGACGACGTGAACTACGCCGTGGTGAAGAACACGCTGACCAAGATCGCGGCCAAGGACGCAGGTGTCGACTCGTTCGACTCCCTGCTCGAAGGCCCCTCCGCGATCGCCTTCATCAAGGGCGATCCGGTGGTTGCGGCCAAGGGACTGCGTGACTTCGCCAAGGCGAATCCCCTGCTCGTCATCAAGGGTGGAGTGCTGGAAGGCAAGGCACTCGGCTCTGACGAGATCAGCAAGCTCGCTGACCTGGAGTCGCGTGAGGTCCTCCTCGCGAAGCTCGCAGGTGCGATGAAGGCGGCCCCGCAGCAAGCGGTGTCGCTGTTCGCTGCTCCGCTGTCGCAGGCCGCGCGCCTGTTCGCGGCGCTGCAGGACAAGCTGCCGGCCGAGGCCGCCCCTGTGCAGGACGCAGTGGCGGACGAGGCGGCGGCCGTGCAGGACACGGTCGAGGCACCTGCCGAGGCGAGCACCGAGGAGACCGCTTCAGCCGAGAGCTGAGGCAGATCTCAACCGCAATACCCCATCAGTGATCACCAAGCAACATTTGTCAGGAAGGACCGCCATCATGGCGAAGCTCAGCACCGAAGAGCTCCTCGGCCAGTTCAAGGAACTGACCCTGCTGGAGCTGTCGGAGTTCGTTAAGGCGTTCGAGGAGGAGTTCGGCGTCACCGCCGCCGCCCCGGTCGCCGTTGCCGCCCCGGGTCAGCCGGCCGGCGGTGCGCCGGCCGAAGAGGCCGCCGAGCAGGACGAGTTCGACGTCGTTCTCGAGAGCGCCGGCGACAAGAAGATCCAGGTCATCAAGGAGGTGCGCGGTCTCACCAGCCTTGGGCTGAAGGAGGCCAAGGACCTCGTCGAGGCGGCCCCGAAGGCCGTCCTGGAGAAGGTCGACAAGGCTGCCGCGGAGAAGGCCAAGGAGGCCCTCGAGGGCGCCGGGGCCACCGTCACGCTGAAGTGACCTCGCTTACGTTCCGTCAAGGAGCGTAACGAATGTGTAGAGAAGGGCGGTCCCTGCAAGGGGGCCGCCCTTCTGCCATTACGTGATGGTTAGTATCGCAACCGCTTGACTTCCAGGGGTTACGCAAAACCGTACTCGTGCGTAACCTAGGCCACTGCTCCGTCGTTGGAACCGCGTACTCGTCGGTTCGGGGCAGCCAGAACATTCCCGTGAGGAGGGCCGGTGGGCGTAGAAGTCCGCGTCGAAGGTCTCACCAAGTCCTTCGGCAGCCAGCTGATCTGGGGCGACGTGTCCCTGACGCTGCCGGCCGGTGAGATCTGCGTGATGCTCGGCCCGTCCGGCACCGGCAAGTCCGTGTTCCTGAAGACGCTGATCGGGCTGCTGAAGCCCGACAAGGGACACGTGTGGATCGAAGGCACCGACATCGCCACCTGCAGCGAGCGCGAGCTGTACGACATCCGGCGGCTGTTCGGGGTGCTGTTCCAGGACGGCGCCATGTTCGGCTCGATGAACCTGTACGACAACGTCGCCTTCCCGCTGCGTGAGCACACCAAGAAGTCCGAGTCCGACATCCGCTCCATCGTGATGGAGAAGATGGAGATGGTCGGCCTGGTCGGCGCCGAGCGGAAGCTGCCCGGCGAGATCTCCGGCGGGATGCGCAAGCGGGCCGGCCTGGCCCGGGCGCTGGTCCTCGACCCCGAGATCCTGCTCGTCGACGAGCCCGACTCCGGTCTGGACCCGGTCCGTACGTCGTTCCTGAACCAGGTCATGATCGATCTGAACGAGGCGTTCAGCCCGACCTTCCTGATCGTCACCCACGACGTGAACACGGCGCGGACGGTCCCGGACAACATCGGCATGCTGTACCACCGGCACCTGGCCATGTTCGGTCCGCGCGAGATGCTGCTGTCCAGCGAGGAGCCGGTGGTCCGGCAGTTCCTGAACGCGCAGATGGTCGGCCCGATCGGCATGTCCGAGGAGAAGGACGCCGAGGAGCTGGCCGCGGAGGCCGGCCAGGAGCTGCCGCCGCTGCCGCCGATCCCGATCCAGCAGCTGCCCAGCAGCGGCATGCTCCGGCCGACGCAGCGGGAGCCAGGCGCGTGGTGCCGGGACAACGGGGTGACCCCGCCACCCGGCTCGTTCGAATCCGCAACAGTGGGGGCTCGGTGACTGTTTCTGCAACCGCCCCGCTGAAGCACGCAGGTTCGCTGTTCGCTTTCGCTCTCGACACCGGCCGGGCCACGTTCCGCCGGCCGTTCCAGCTGAAGGAGTTCCTCCAGCAGGCCTGGTTCGTCGCGAGCGTGACGATCATCCCGACCGCGCTCGTCGCCATCCCGTTCGGCGCGGTGATCGCGCTGCAGGTCGGCGGCCTGATCAAGCAGTTCGGTGCGCAGGCATTCACCGGCTCCGCCGCGGTGCTGGCCGTCGTCCGGGAGGCGTCGCCGATCGCGACCGCGCTGCTGATCGCCGGGGCTGGTGGCTCGGCGATCTGCGCGGACCTCGGCTCGCGGAAGATCCGCGAAGAGCTCGACGCGATGATGGTGCTCGGCATCGACCCGATCCAGCGTCTGGTCGTACCGCGGGTGCTGGCGACGATGCTCGTCGCGTTCTTCCTGAACGGGTTCGTCAGCGTGGTCGGTGTGATGGGCGGCTACGTCTTCAACGTCGTCCTGCAGGACGGCACGCCCGGCAGCTACATCGCGAGCTTCACGGCGCTCGCGCACCTTCCTGACCTGTGGCAGGGCCAGGCGAAGGCGCTGGTGTTCGGGTTCATCGCGGCGGTGGTCGCGTCGTACAAGGGTGTGAACGCGGGCGGCGGCCCGAAGGGTGTCGGCGACGCGGTGAACCAGTCCGTCGTCATTACGTTCATGCTGCTGTTCGTCGCGAACTTCTCGATGACCGCGATCTACTTCCAGCTCGTCCCGCCGAAGGGGGCCTGACGTGTCGGCCCTGATGGACAACCTGGTCAAGAAGCCGCTGAACTCGCTCGACCACCTCGGCGAGCAGCTCGCCTTCTACATCAAGGCGCTGGCCTGGTCCGGCAAGTCCGTGACCCGGTACAAGCGGGAGATCTTCCGGCTGCTGGCCGAGGTGACGCTCGGCACCGGCGCGCTCGCGGTGATCGGCGGCACGGTCGGCGTGATCACGTTCCTGGCGTTCTTCACCGGCACCGAGGTCGGCCTGCAGGGCTACTCGGCGCTGAACCAGATCGGTACGTCGGCGTTCGCGGGCTTCGTGTCGGCGTACATCAACACCCGTGAGATCGGCCCCCTGATCGCCGGCATCGCACTGGCCGCGACGGTCGGCTGTGGTTTCACCGCGCAGCTCGGCGCGATGCGGATCAGCGAGGAGATCGACGCCCTCGAGGTGATGGCGATCCCGTCGCTGCCGTTCCTGGTGACGACGCGGATCATCGCGGGACTCGTCGCCGTCATCCCGCTGTACGTCGTCGGACTGCTGTCGTCGTACTTCGCGACCCGGCTCACTGTGACCACGTTCTACGGGCAGAGCACGGGTACGTACGACCACTACTTCCATCTGTTCTTGCCACCCGGAGACGTGCTCTGGTCGTTCGGCAAGGTGCTGGTGTTCTCGGTGCTGGTCATCCTGGTGCACTGCTACCACGGCTACCACGCGACCGGTGGCCCGGCCGGTGTGGGCGTCGCCGTCGGTCGCGCCGTACGGACGTCCATCGTCGTCATCAACGTCGTCGACCTGCTCCTGTCGATGGCCATCTGGGGTACGACGACCACCGTGAGGCTGGCCGGATGACTCTATTGATTGCACGCCTCCGGCGCGCTGGGTCACGGGGCTTTGCCTCCCGTCCTTCCCTCGTCGCTCCGGTCGCTCCGGTCGCTCCGGTCGCTCCGCTCCCTCCGCTCCCTCCGCTCCTCAGTCCAGGACGGGAGGCCCCGTGACCAGACTGATCTCGCACAAGGTCCTGGGCGTCGCGTTCATCGGCGTGCTGTGCTTCCTGCTCTGGTTGACCTACGCGTTCTACGCGAAGGTCTTCACCAAGACCGTGGACGTGGAGCTGAAGACGAGCCACATCGGCCTGCAGCTGAACGAGCACGCGGACGTGAAGCTGCGCGGCATCATCGTCGGCGAGGTCCGCGGGGTCTCCACCGACGGCGACGAGGCGACCGTCCGCTTGTCGCTGAAGCCCGATCAGGTCGACGAGATCTCCAGCGCGGTCAGTGCCCGGATCCTGCCGAAGACACTGTTCGGTGAGAAGTACGTCGCCCTGGTGCCGCCGAAGGGCCCCGAAGGCAGCCACATCAAGGCCGGCGACGTGATCAGCCGGGACAAGACCGCGGTCGGCATCGAGATCGAGAAGGTGCTGAACGACGCCCTGCCGCTGCTGCAGGCCGTCGACCCGGCCGACCTGAACGCCACGCTGAACACGCTGGCCACCGCGCTCGAAGGCCGCGGCACCGAGATCGCCGGCACGCTGACCCAGCTCGACGGCTACCTGAAGAAGCTGAACCCGAGCATCCCGAAGCTGATGGACGCCCTGGTCAAGCTCACCCAGGTCTCCGATCTGTACGGCGACGTGACGCCCGACCTGGTCCGGGCCCTGCGAAACCTGACCATCACCGGCAACACCGTGGTGGAGAAGGAGCAGCAGCTGCAGCAGTTCTTCGGCAACGTGCAGAACCTGTCGACGACCGGCAACGCGTTCCTGAAGGAGAACGAGGACCGCGTGATCCGGCTCGGCCAGGTCAGCCGCCCGGTGCTCGACCTGCTCGAGGAGTACTCGCCCGAGGTGCCGTGCTTCCTCCAGGTGATGGCGGACACCGCCCCGATCCTGAACGACACGTTCCGCGACGGGCGGCTGAACATCAACCTCGAGTTGATCACCAACCAGCCCACGCCGTACGAGCCGAACGAGCTCCCGGCCTACAAGGACCACCGCGGCCCGACCTGTGTCGGCAAGGACTACAGCGTCCCGGGGGAGAAGCCCGGGCCGTACAACCAGGAGAACCCGGCGCCGTACGTGACCGGTGACGACGGCGTGATCGGCGACCACGGCAAGAACCAGCGCTTCCCCCTCAACGTCCAGCTGAACCGGGCGATGCCCGGGTTCGCGATGGACACCCAGGGCGTCGGTACGCCGGCGGAGCAGAAGGTGATCGACTCGGTCGTCGGCCCCGAGATGGGTCTCGCCCCGAGCGACGTACCGGACCTGACCACACTGATGGTCGGCCCCCTGCTCCGCGGAGGCCAGGTGAACCTGAAGTGAGTTTCTTCGACAAGAAGACGACGTTCGACACCGTCCGGCTCGGGATCTTCGTGGTGGTCACCACGATCGCGACCGCGCTGCTCGCGGTCACGATCGGCAACATCACCTTCAACTCCACGACGAAGTACAAAGCCGTGTTCACCGACGCGGTCGGGCTGAACCAGGGTGACGACATCCGGATCGCCGGTGTGAAGGTCGGCCAGGTCGACAAGATCCAGCTGTACCAGAACACCTTGGCGCTGGTGACGTTCAGCGTCGATTCCGACCAGGTCGTCGACACCTCGACACACGCCACGCTGCGGTACCGCAACCTGGTCGGCAACCGGTACATCGCGCTGACCGACGGCGTCGGCGGTGGCCAGCGGCTGAAGAAGAACGGGATCATCCCCAAGGAGCACACGACCCCCGCGCTCGACCTGTCGGTGCTGTTCAACGGTTTCAAGCCGCTGTTCACCGCGCTGACGCCGGCGGACGTGAACCAGTTCGCGTTCGAGGTGATCAAGGTGCTGCAGGGCGAGGGCGGCACGATCGAGTCGCTGCTGGCCAAGACCGCGTCGCTGACCACCACGCTGGCCGACGCGGACCAGGTCATCGGCGACCTGATCACGAACCTGACGTCGACCCTGCAGATCGTCTCCCAGCGGCAGCAGAACTTCTCCCAGCTGCTGGTCAACCTGCAGCAGTTCATCACCGGACTGAGCCAGGACGTCACCCCGATCCTGAACTCGCTCGGCTCGATCAACTCGCTGAACACCAAGACCGCCGGCCTGCTGCAGCAGACCCGGGTGCCGATCAAGGCCGACCTGGACAAGCTGCGGATCACCGCCTCCACGCTGGACGACACCCAGGCGATCTGGGTCAAGACCCTGCAGTTCATGCCGCAGAAGCTGAACACGATGACCCGCACCGCGTCGTACGGCTCCTGGTTCAACTTCTACCTGTGCAACTTCGACGGCAACGTCACGCTGCCGACGGGGACCCGCGTTCCGGTCGCCTACGACCTCAACTCGGCGAGGTGCACAAAGTGACCCCCCTCGACTGTTCGGCACGCATCTCCGGCGCCCAGGCGGGCACCTCGCTGCGTTGTCGTCGGCGCACGATGAAACCCGCATCGAGCACCTCCTCCGCCTTGCGATGCACCCACCTGGACACCGGAGCTACGCACCAACAGCCGAGGGGGGTCACTCCGTGAGGCCGTTCCGCGAGCAGAACCAGGTGACGATCGGCGTGATCGGGCTGACCGTGATCGGGCTGATCATGCTGGCCGCGTTCAAGGCGCAGGACCTGCCGCTGATCGGCGGCGGGACGAAGTACTCCGCGCAGTTCTCCGAGGCCGGCGGCCTGAAGGCGAACGACGAGATCCGGGTGGCCGGCGTCCGGGTCGGCAAGGTCCGCAAGGTCGAGCTCGAAGGCACCCACGTCCGGGTCGACTTCGTGGTCGACAAGGGCGTCAAGCTCGGCGACCAGACCGGCGCCGAGATGAAGATCAAGACCCTGCTCGGGCAGAAGTACCTGAAGCTCGACCCGGCCGGCCAGGGCGAGCTCAAGCCCGGCTCCGAGATCCCGCTGGCCCGGACCATCTCGGCGTACGACGTCGTGGACGCCTTCACCGATCTGGCCAACACGACCGACCGGATCAACACCGCCCAGCTGGCCAAGGCCCTGGACACGTTGTCGGCGACGTTCAAGAACACCCCGGAAGAGGTGCAGGCCTCGCTGACCGGACTGTCCCGGCTGTCGCGCAACGTCGCCAAGCGGGACGAGCAGCTCAAACTGTTGCTCCAGCACTCGAACGTGGTCACCAAGGTCCTTGCCGACCGCAACCAGCAGCTGATCAAGCTGATGAAGGACGGCAACACCGTGTTCCAGGCCGTCCAGGCCCGGCGGGCGCTGATCCACCAGCTGCTGGTGTCGACGCAGCAGCTGTCCGCGCAGATCACCGCGCTGGTCCGGGAGAACCGCAAGGACCTCGCCCCGACCCTGCAGAAGGTCAACGCGGTCCTCGCCGTCCTGCTGCAGAACCAAACCTCCCTGGACGCGAGCATCAAGGGCCTCGCGCCGTTCGTCCGGGTCTTCACGAACACACTCGGCACCGGGCCGTGGTTCGACACCTACCTGCAGAACCTGGCGCCGGTCCCGGAGATCCCGCTGCCCAAGGTTCCGATTCCCGGCCTGCCGGCGATCCTGGGAGGTGGCGGCTGATGAAGGTCAACGCCCTGTCCCGGCTGATCGCGATCGGCGTGGTCGTGGTGATCCTCGCGGTCAGCGTCGTGACGCTGTGGCCGAAGCCCGCCCGGGTGACGGCGACGGCGTACTTCCCGCGCGCCGTCTCGGTGTACCCAGGATCCGACGTCCGGATCCTCGGCATCAAGGTCGGCGAGGTGGAGAGCATCACTCCGGCCGGCCGGACCGTCCGGGTGAAGTTCTGGTGGGACGCCAAGCACAAGGTGCCGGCGACCGCGAAGGCAGTGATCGCCTCGCCGTCGATCGTCGCCGACCGGTACATCCAGCTCACCCCGGTGTACTCCAAGGGCGATGTGATGGCCGACGGCGCCCAGATCCCGATCGAGCGGACCGCCGTACCGCTGGAGCTGGACCAGATCTACCAGAGCCTCAACGACCTGTCCGTGGCGCTCGGGCCGAAGGGCGCGAACGACCAGGGCGCGCTGGCGCGGCTGCTCGACGTCTCGGCGAAGAACCTGAACGGCCAGGGCGCCAAGCTCAACCAGACGATCACCGACGTCTCGAAGCTGACCAGCACGCTGTCCGGCAACTCGTCGGCGTTGTTCAACACGATCCGGCAGTTGCAGACGTTCGTGTCCGCGCTGGCCGCGAACGACCAGCTGGTCCGCCAGTTCAACTCGAACTTCGCCTCGGTCTCGACCACCCTGGCCGGCGAACGGAAGGACCTGGGCGCCGCGCTGTCGCTGCTCGCGACCGCTCTCGGCGAGGTCGCGACGTTCGTCAAGGACAACCGGGGGCTGGTGAAGACCACGGTCAGCAGCGCCACCCAGCTGTCGCAGATCCTGGTCAAGGAGAAGGCTGCGATCGCCGAGGTGCTCGACACCGCGCCGCTCGGTCTCGGCAACCTGGCCCGGATCTACAACCCGCAGTTCGGCACGCTGGACCAGCGCATCAACCCCGGGCAGCTCGACGATCCGGCGACGTTCATCTGCTCGCTGCTGCTGCAGGCGAACCAGTCGATGTCGACCTGCTCGGCCCTGAAGCCGGTCCTCGACGCCCTGGCCAAGCTGCCGCTGATCACCCAGCTGACCGGCGCCAACGCGCCCGTCAGCGGTGGACCGGCCGGTACGCCGTGGGCGCCCGCGCCGAAGGCCCCGTTGAACAGCCCCGATCCGGTGGATCCGACGCTCGGGGGGTTGGTCAAGTGAGACGCCGTACGTCGATCGTCGCCGGAGTGCTCGCGCTCGCGACCCTGCTGACCGGCTGCGATTTCAGCGTGTACTCGTTGCCGTTGCCCGGTGGCGCGAAGATCAAGGGGCCGTCGTACACGGTCACTGTCGAGTTCGCCGACGTGCTGGACCTGGTGCCGAAGTCGACGGTGAAGGTGGACGACGTCACCGTCGGCACGGTCGAGAAGGTCTGGCTGGACGGGTACGTCGCGAAGGTGCGGATCAAGCTGCCGAAGAGCCTCGACCTGCCGGACAACACGCACGCCACCATCCGGCAGACCAGCCTGCTCGGCGAGAAGTTCGTGTCGCTGTCGCGGCCGACCGGCTCCGAGCAGCCGCGCGGCAAGCTGGAGAACGGCGAGCTGATCCCGTTGTCGAGGACGACCAGCAACGTCGAGGTGGAGGAAGTCCTGTCTGCGCTCTCGCTGCTGCTGAACGGCGGCGGCGTGGCCCAGCTGCAGATCATCACCCAGGAGCTGAACAAGGCGCTGACCGGCAACGAGCCCGCCATCCGGGACGTGCTGACCCAGCTGAACACCTTCGTCGGCACCCTCGACCAGAACAAGGAGCGCATCGTCACCGCGATCACCGCGGTCGACGCGCTGGCCAAGAAGCTGAACGCGCAGAAGGTGACGCTGGCGACCGCGATCGACTCGCTGCCGAAGTCGATCGCGACCCTGGACAAGCAGCGGGCCGCGTTGGTCAAGACGCTGCAGGCGCTGGCCACGCTGGGCAACACCGCGACCCGGGTGATCACATCGGCGCAGAAGGACCTGGTGGCCAACCTGCAGTCGCTGTACCCGATCCTGACCAAGCTGGCCGAGGCGGGGGCGAACCTGCCGAAGTCGCTGGAGCTGCTGTTCACCTACCCGTTCCCCGACCAGGCCGCGAACGCTGCGAAGGGTGACTTCACCAACCTCGGAATCACGGTCGACGTGAACACGCAGAAGGCGCTGAAGGGCCTGCTCGGACTCAACCTGCCGACGGTCGGCCCGACCGCGCTGCCGACCGGCCGGATCAGCCTCCCGGTGCATCTGCCGACCAGTCCGGGCAAGAGCGGCGGCGTGCTGCCGACGCTCCCGGTTCCGACCGGTACGGCGACGACCTGCATCACGGTGCTCGGACTGCCGGTCTGCACGCCGCAGCTGAAGCGGTCCGGGTTCGATCCCGACCTTGCCCGCGCGCTGATGCCGGGGGCGGTCAAGTGATCACCAGAGCGGTCCGGATCCAGTTGATGGTGTTCCTGCTGATCACCGTCGTCGGCGTCGCGTTCGTCGGCGCGAAGTACGCCCAGGTCGACAAGCTGATCGTCGACACCGACTACACCGTCAGCGCCAGCTTCGCCGAGTCCGGCGGCATCTTCTCCGGGGCCGAGGTGACGTACCGCGGCCAGCCGGTCGGGCGGGTCGGTCAGCTCAAGCTGCTGTCCGACGGCGTCGACGTGAACCTCGTGATCGAGAAGAAGTTCAAGATCCCGAACGACCTGCTCGCCGTGGTCGCGAACCGGTCCGCGATCGGTGAGCAGTACGTCGACCTGCAGCCGCGCCGCGAGGGAGCGCCGTACCTGCAGAACAACTCGAAGATCGCCCGCCAGGACACCGCGATCCCGATCGACACCACCGAGCTGCTGCTGAACCTCGACCAGCTGGTGAACTCGGTCGACAAGAACAGCCTGAAGGTCACCGTCCGCGAGCTCGGCGCGGCCCTGAAGGGCAAGGGCACCGACCTGCAGAAGATCATCGACAGCTCCGGCCAGCTGATCGACACCGCGGACGCGAACGTGCTGCAGACGATCAAACTGATCAACGACGGCGACACCGTGCTCGCCACCCAGGTGGCCAGCGGCGACGCCATCAAGACCTGGGCGAAGAACCTCGCGCTGCTGTCCGACACCCTGGTCAGCTCGGACGCGAACCTGCGCAAGGTGATCGACCAGGGCTCGCTCGCGTCCACCCAGATCACCGGCCTGATCCAGGACAACCGCGCGGACATCGCGGTGCTGCTGGGTAACCTGCTGACGGTGAGCGAACTGACCGCGGTCCGGCTGGATGCCGTCGAGCAGCTGTTCGTGGTGTACCCGGCGGTGGCGATGGGCGGGTACGTCGTACCGGCCAAGGACCCCGGCACCGGGCACTACGACGCGCACTTCGGGCTGGTCGTGGGCCTGACCCCGCCGGCCTGCCGGCCCGGGTACGGCGGCACCGACAAGCGGGTCCCACAGGCCACCTCGAACACCCCGGCCAACACCAAGGCCGGCTGTACGGCGAGCCCGTCGACCGGGATCAACGTCCGCGGCTCGCAGAACAAGCCGAGCCCGTCGTCACGCGACCTGAACCGGACCGGCTACGGCGTCGGGTACGACCCGGTGACCGGTGCGGCCGGCGGGTCCGGCGGCATGCCGGCGCTGACGCTCGGCTCGACCGGCGGTCAGGAGGAGCTGCTCGGCAGCGACTCCTGGAAGGCCTTGATCCTGGGACCGGTGACGAGCAAGTGATCGCACGGAACGGCCGGATGATTCTGGCCTGGGCACTCAGCCTGCTGCTCCTGGTGGCGCTGGCCGGGCTGACGCTGTCGGTGGTCGGCCTGAGCAAGCAGCGGGCCGCCGACTCGCAGCGGAACGGCGCGATGAAGGCTGCGCGGCAGTTGGCGCTGGACTTCACGACGTACGACTACCAGACCTGGGACGCGGACTCGAAGCGGGTGCTGGACGACTCGACCGGGCAGTTCAAGCAGGAGTTCCAGTCCGGGATCGACGCGGTGAAGACCGACGTGGTGGCCAACAAGGCCACCTCGAAGGGGGACGTGAAGGAGGCCGCGGTGGTCTCGAACGACAAGGACTCGGCCCAGGTGCTGGTGATCGTGAACGCGGTGGTGACGAACACGGCGTCGACCGACGGGGTCGAGCGCCGGTACCGGATCAAGCTGGACCTGGTCCGGGAGAAGAGCCACTGGCTGACCGCCGATCTGCAGGTGGTGGGCTGATGGCAGACCGTCGCAACCGCCCCCGCATCGCCGGCCAGCGCCGGACCTCCTCCGGTACGTCGACCACGGTCGAAGAGACGCCGGTCGTCGAGGAGGAGGTGTCCGAGGACCTTCAGGACGATGTGACACCAGCCACACCCGAGGTCCCGGAGCCTCGATCTGAGGCCCCCGTAACTACCGAGCGTGACCATCGGCTGAGCAATGTCCTGACGATCGTCCTCGGTGTGGTCGTGGTCCTCACGCTCACCGTCACGGCCGTGCTCGGCGTGAAGGCGTGGCACGGGAAGCAGGCCGAGGACGCCCGCGACCAGGCCGCCGCCGCGGGCCGGAAAGCGGCCGAGACCGCGCTCAGCTATGACTACCGTGACCTGGACAAAAGCTTCGCCGCCGCCCGCGCGACGATGACCCCGGACTTCGCCGCGAAGTTCGACGCGACCGCCAAGGTGGCCGGCGAACTGGCCACCAAGACCAAGGCCACGGTGAAGGCCGACGTCCGCGAGGTCGGGGTCCGCGACGGTGACGCCGACCGGGTCACGCTGATCATCTTCGTCAACCAGACGACGACGAGCACGATCACCAAGGGTAGTCCCCGGGTGGATCTGAACCGGACCCGGTTCACAATGGTCCGAAACGGCGATCGATGGCTGGTCCAAGAGATCGCCGGACTGTAATCTCTAGGTGACTCCGCACCAAGAGGACGCCGGATGTCTCGTGGGTGATCTACCCACTGGAGACCCCGGGTCGGTCCTTGACGGAGAGGGTGGTCCAACGGCAAACTATTGGACCCCATTGGACAGGCTTGCCTGGATCATGTAGCCTATTGCTTTGCGCTGCCTTTTTCCTCGCCTCGGCTCGGGTCTCGACTTGACTGGGGCGGCTTGGCGTGCGCTCCCAGCACCGATGTGATTTTGCGAGCCCGTGGAAGGACGCCCCTTGGTCGCCTCGCGCAACCCCCAGTCCGACAGCATTTCCAACGTCACCGGCCCCCGCCGCATCTCCTTCGCAAAGATCTCCGAGCCGCTTCAGGTTCCGGATCTGCTTGCGCTTCAGGTGGACAGTTTCGACTGGCTGGTCGGTAACGAAACGTGGCAGGCCCGTGTGGCCGCCGCCGAGGCCGAGGGGCGGTCGGACCTGTCCGGCCCCAGCGGCCTGGAAGAGATTTTCGAGGAGATCTCCCCGATCGAGGACTTCAGCGGCACCATGTCGCTGTCGTTCCGCGACCACCGCTTCGAGCCTCCGAAGAACACGGTGGACGAATGCAAGGAGCGGGATGTCACCTATTCCGCGCCGCTGTTCGTCACCGCCGAGTTCATGAACAACGAAACCGGTGAGATCAAGAGCCAGACCGTCTTCATGGGCGACTTCCCGCTGATGACCCGCAAGGGCACTTTCGTCATCAACGGCACCGAGCGGGTCGTCGTGTCCCAGCTCGTCCGCTCGCCCGGTGTGTACTTCGAGCGCACCCCGGACAAGACGTCCGACAAGGACATCTTCACCGCCAAGATCATCCCGTCGCGCGGCGCGTGGCTGGAGTTCGAGGTGGACAAGCGCGACATGGTCGGCGTCCGCCTCGACCGCAAGCGCAAGCAGAACGTCACCGTCCTGCTCAAGGCGCTCGGCTGGACCGACGCGCAGATCCTGGAAGAGTTCGGCGACTACGAGTCGATCCGGCTGACCCTGGAGAAGGACCACACCTCCGGGCAGGACGACGCGCTGCTGGACATCTACCGCAAGCTGCGTCCGGGTGAGCCGCCGACCCGCGAGGCCGCGCAGGCGCTGCTGGAGAACTACTACTTCAACGGCAAGCGCTACGACCTGGCCAAGGTCGGCCGCTACAAGATCAACAAGAAGCTCGGCCGTGACGAGGCGCACGACATGGCGGTGCTGACCGTCGACGACATCGTCGCCACGATCAAGTACCTGGTCGCGCTGCACGAAGGCAAGACCGAGCTGCCCGCGCCGAAGGGCGAGATCGTCGTCGAGGAAGACGACATCGACCACTTCGGCAACCGCCGGCTGCGTACCGTCGGTGAACTGATCCAGAACCAGCTCCGCACCGGCCTGGCCCGGATGGAGCGGGTCGTCCGCGAGCGGATGACGACCCAGGACGTCGAGGCGATCACGCCGCAGACCCTGATCAACATCCGTCCGGTGGTGGCGGCGCTGAAGGAGTTCTTCGGCACCTCCCAGCTGTCGCAGTTCATGGACCAGACCAACCCGGTCGCGGGTCTGACCCACAAGCGCCGGCTGAACGCGCTCGGCCCGGGTGGTCTGAGCCGTGAGCGGGCCGGCTTCGAGGTCCGCGACGTGCACCCGTCCCACTACGGCCGGATGTGCCCGATCGAGACCCCGGAAGGCCCGAACATCGGCCTGATCGGTTCGCTCGCGTCGTACGGCCGGGTGAACGCGTTCGGCTTCGTCGAGACGCCGTACCGCCGGGTTGTCGGCGGCCAGGTCACCGACGACGTCGACTACCTGACCGCGGACGAGGAGGACCGGTTCGTCATCGCGCAGGCCAACGCCGCGCTGACCGACGACAACCGGTTCGCCGAGGAGCGCGTGCTGGTTCGCCGGCGTCATGGTGAGGTCGAGCTGGTGCCGGTCGACGACGTGGACTACATGGACGTCTCGCCGCGCCAGATGGTGTCGGTGGCGACCGCGCTGATCCCGTTCCTCGAGCACGACGACGCCAACCGCGCGCTGATGGGTTCGAACATGCAGCGCCAGGCGGTGCCGCTGATCACCTCGGACGCGCCGCTGGTCGGCACCGGGATGGAGTTCCGCGGTGCGGTCGACGCCGGCGACGTGGTCGTCTCCGACAAGGCCGGCGTGGTCAAGGAGGTCTCGGCCGATCTGATCGAGATCGCCGCCGACGACGGCACGTACCAGACCTACCGGATGGCGAAGTTCCGCCGCTCGAACCAGGGCACCTGCATCAACCAGCGTCCGCTGGTCGACGCCGGGCAGCGGGTCGAGATCGGTACGCCGCTGGCCGACGGTCCGTGCACCGACGAGGGCGAGATGGCTCTCGGCCGGAACATGCTGGTCGCGTTCATGCCGTGGGAGGGTCACAACTACGAAGACGCGATCATCCTGTCCCAGCGCGTCGTACAGCAGGACCTGCTGACCTCGATCCACATCGAGGAGCACGAGGTCGACGCTCGCGACACCAAGCTGGGTCCGGAGGAGATCACCCGGGACATCCCGAACGTCTCCGACGAGATGCTGGCCGACCTCGACGAGCGCGGGATCATCCGCATCGGCGCCGAGGTCACCACCGGCGACATCCTGGTCGGCAAGGTCACGCCGAAGGGCGAGACCGAGCTCACCCCGGAAGAGCGGCTGCTGCGCGCGATCTTCGGTGAGAAGGCGCGCGAGGTCCGCGACACGTCGCTGAAGGTGCCGCACGGCGAGGAGGGCACCGTCATCGGTGTCCGCGTCTTCGACCGCGACAACGGCGACGAGCTGCCGCCGGGCGTCAACCAGCTGGTCCGGGTGTACGTCGCCCAGAAGCGGAAGATCTCGGTCGGCGACAAGCTGGCCGGCCGGCACGGCAACAAGGGCGTCATCTCGAAGATCCTGCCGGTCGAGGACATGCCGTTCATGGAAGACGGCACCCAGGTCGACATCATCCTGAACCCGCTGGGCGTGCCCGGCCGGATGAACGTCGGTCAGGTCCTCGAGACCCACCTCGGCTGGGTTGCCAGCCGCGGCTGGGAGGTCGACCCGGAGAACCAGGAGGAGTGGGCGCAGCGGCTGATCAAGATCGGCGCGGGCTCCGCTCCGGCGATGACGAACGTCGCCACCCCGGTCTTCGACGGCGCCCGGGAAGAGGAGGTCACCGGCCTGCTCGGCTCGACGCTGCCGAACCGTGACGGCGTCCGGATGGTCGACGGCACCGGTAAGGCCCGGATGTTCGACGGCCGCTCGGGTGAGCCGTTCCCGGAGCCGGTCGGCGTCGGCTACATGTACATGCTGAAGCTGCACCACCTGGTTGACGACAAGATCCACGCACGGTCGACCGGTCCGTACTCGATGATCACCCAGCAGCCGCTGGGTGGTAAGGCCCAGTTCGGTGGCCAGCGGTTCGGCGAGATGGAGGTGTGGGCCCTCGAGGCCTACGGTGCCGCCTTCGCGCTGCAGGAGCTGCTGACGATCAAGTCCGACGATGTCGTCGGCCGGGTCAAGGTGTACGAGGCGATCGTCAAGGGCGAGAACATCCCGGAGCCGGGTATCCCGGAGTCGTTCAAGGTTCTGGTCAAGGAAATGCAGTCCCTCTGCCTCAATGTCGAGGTGCTCTCGTCCGACGGAAGCCGGGTCGAGATGCGCGACAGCGAGGAGGACGTCTTCCGGGCGGCAGAGGAACTGGGCATCGACCTGTCCCGGCGCGAGCCGAACAGTGTCGAGGAGGTCTGAGCGGGTTGCCGCTTGACAACAACACCAACTCACTCAGACCACTTTTAGCAACGGGAGATAACACATCGTGCTCGACGTGAACTTCTTCGACGAGCTTCGGATCGGCCTGGCCACCGCGGATGAGATCCGTCAGTGGTCGCACGGCGAGGTCAAGAAGCCGGAGACGATCAACTACCGGACGCTCAAGCCCGAGCGTGACGGACTCTTCTGCGAGAAGATCTTCGGTCCCACCCGGGACTGGGAGTGCTACTGCGGCAAGTACAAGCGTGTTCGCTTCAAGGGCATCATCTGCGAGCGGTGTGGCGTCGAGGTCACCCGTTCCAAGGTGCGCCGCGAGCGGATGGGCCACATCGAGCTGGCCGCGCCGGTCACCCACATCTGGTACTTCAAGGGTGTCCCGTCGCGGCTCGGCTACCTGCTCGACCTCGCCCCGAAGGACCTGGAGAAGGTCATCTACTTCGCGGCGTACATGATCACCGACGTCGACGACGAGGCGCGGCACCGCGACCTCTCGTCGTTGGAGGGCCGGACCGACGTCGAGCGCAAGCAGCTCGAGAACCGGCGCGACAACGACATCGAGACCCGGATGAAGAAGCTCGAGGAGGACCTGGCGCAGCTCGAGGCCGAGGGCGCCAAGGCCGACGTACGGCGCAAGGTCAAGGAAGGCGCCGAGCGTGAGGTCAAGCAGCTGCGCGACCGTGCGCAGCGCGAGATCGACCGCCTCGACGAGGTCTGGACCCGGTTCAAGAACCTGAAGGTCCAGGACCTCGAGGGCGACGAGATCCTCTACCGCGCCATGAAGGAGCGGTTCGGCAAGTACTTCGAGGGCGCGATGGGTGCGGCCGCGATCCAGCGCCGGCTCGAGACCTTCGACCTCAAGGCCGAGGCCGACAACCTGCGCGAGACGATCAAGACCGGCAAGGGCCAGCGCAAGACCCGCGCCCTGAAGCGGCTCAAGGTCGTCACCGCGTTCCTGGCGACGAACAACAGCCCGATGGGCATGGTGCTCGACTGCGTCCCGGTGATCCCGCCGGACCTGCGGCCGATGGTTCAGCTCGACGGTGGCCGGTTCGCCACCTCGGACCTGAACGACCTGTACCGCCGGGTGATCAACCGGAACAACCGGCTCAAGCGGCTGCTCGACCTGGGCGCGCCGGAGATCATCGTCAACAACGAGAAGCGGATGCTGCAGGAGGCCGTCGACGCACTGTTCGACAACGGTCGCCGTGGCCGTCCGGTCACCGGCCCGGGCAACCGGCCGCTGAAGTCGCTGTCCGACATGCTCAAGGGCAAGCAGGGTCGTTTCCGTCAGAACCTGCTGGGCAAGCGCGTCGACTACTCGGGCCGTTCGGTCATCGTGGTCGGCCCGCAGCTGAAGCTGCACCAGTGCGGTCTGCCGAAGGCGATGGCGCTGGAGCTGTTCAAGCCGTTCGTGATGAAGCGGCTGGTCGACCTCAACCACGCGCAGAACATCAAGTCCGCCAAGCGGATGGTCGAGCGCCAGCGCGCCCAGGTCTGGGACGTGCTGGAAGAGGTCATCACCGAGCACCCGGTCCTGCTCAACCGTGCACCAACCCTGCACCGGCTGGGCATCCAGGCGTTCGAGCCGCAGCTGATCGAGGGCAAGGCGATCCAGATCCACCCGCTCGTCTGCTCCGCGTTCAACGCG
This sequence comes from Kribbella sp. NBC_00709, assembly GCF_036226565.1. GTDB lineage: Bacteria > Actinomycetota > Actinomycetes > Propionibacteriales > Kribbellaceae > Kribbella. The sequence goes on along the minus strand of NZ_CP108996.1, from coordinate 1,887,067 downwards.
GACTTCGACGGTGACCAGATGGCGGTGCACCTGCCGCTGTCGGCCGAGGCGCAGGCCGAGGCCCGGATCCTGATGCTGTCGACGAACAACATCCTGAAGCCGGCCGACGGCCGTCCGGTCACGATGCCGACGCAGGACATGATCATCGGCATCTACTTCCTGACGATGCTGAAGGAAGGCGCGCTGGGCGAGGGCCGGGCGTTCAGCTCGGTGGCCGAGGCGATCATGGCCTTCGACCGCAAGGAGCTGTCGCTGCAGGCCAAGGTCACGCTGCGGCTGAACGAGTCCGGGGTGCCGGCCGGTGCGGACGAGCGGCCCGACGGCGGCTTCGCGCTGGAGACGACGCTGGGCCGGGCGCTGTTCAACGAGGCGCTGCCGCACGACTACCCGTTCGTCGACCTCGAGGTCGGCAAGAAGCAGCTGGGCGGGATCGTCAACGACCTGGCCGAGCGGTACACGAAGGTCGAGGTCGCCAACGCCCTCGACAACCTGAAGGACCTCGGTTTCCGCTGGGCCACCCGCTCGGGTGTCACGGTGTCGATCGACGACTTCAGCACGCCGCCGTCCAAGCCGGAGATCATGGCTCGGTACGAGTCCCAGGCCGAGAAGGTCCAGAAGCAGTTCGAGCGAGGTCTGATCACCTCGTCCGAGCGGCGCCAGGAGCTGATCGAGATCTGGACCGGCGCCAACGCCGAGGTCGGTAAGGCGATGGAGGAGAACTTCGCCAAGGACAACCCGATCTGGATGATGGTGCACTCCGGTGCCCGAGGCAACATGATGCAGATCCGGCAGATCGCCGGTATGCGTGGTCTGGTCGCCAACCCGAAGGGCGAGATCATCGCCCGGCCGATCAAGTCCAACTTCCGCGAGGGTCTGTCGGTGGTCGAGTACTTCATCGCCACCCACGGCGCCCGGAAGGGTCTGGCCGACACCGCGCTGCGGACCGCCGACTCGGGGTACCTGACCCGTCGTCTGGTGGACGTGTCGCAGGACGTGATCATCCGCGAGGAGGACTGCGGCACCGAGCGGGGCCTGCCGAAGCAGATCGGCGAGAAGGACCCGTCCGGCAAGGTCGTGCACGCCGAGAACGTGGAGACGAGCGCGTACGCGCGGACCCTGGCCACCGACGCCCTGGACGCCGACGGCAACGTCGTGCTCGCCGGCGGCGCCGACCTGGGCGACGTGTCGATCGCGAAGCTGGTCGCGGCCGGGATCGAAGAGGTCAAGGTCCGGTCGGTGCTCACCTGTGACGCCAAGACCGGTACCTGCGCGAAGTGCTACGGCCGTTCGCTGGCGACCGGCAAGCCGGTCGACATCGGCGAGGCGGTCGGCATCATCGCGGCCCAGTCCATCGGTGAGCCGGGTACGCAGCTGACGATGCGGACCTTCCACACCGGTGGTGTCGCGGGTGATGACATCACCCACGGTCTGCCGCGTGTGGTCGAGCTCTTCGAGGCCCGCCAGCCGAAGGGCAAGGCGCCGATCTCGGAGGCCGCCGGCCGGATCGCGATCGAGGACACCGACAAGACCCGGAAGCTGGTGCTCACCCCGGACGACGGTTCCGAGGAGGTCGCCTACCCGGTGTCGAAGCGTGGTCGCCTGCTGATCGAGGACGGTCAGCACGTCGAGGTCGGTCAGCAGCTGACGCAGGGTACGCCGGACCCGCAGGAGGTTCTGCGGATCCTCGGCGTGCGCAAGGCGCAGGAGCACCTGGTGGACGAGGTCCAGGAGGTGTACCGGTCGCAGGGTGTGGCCATCCACGACAAGCACATCGAGATCATCGTCCGGCAGATGCTGCGCCGGGTCACGGTGATCGAGTCCGGCGAGGCGAACCTGCTGCCGGGTGAGCTCGCGGACCGGATCATGTTCGAGGCGGAGAACCGCCGCGTCGTGGCCGAGGGCGGTACGCCGGCCTCGGGTCGTCCGGTGCTGATGGGTATCACCAAGGCCTCGCTGGCCACCGAGTCGTGGCTGTCGGCCGCCTCCTTCCAGGAGACGACCCGCGTCCTCACCGAGGCCGCGATCCACGGCAAGTCCGACTCGCTGGTCGGTCTGAAGGAGAACGTCATCATCGGCAAGCTGATCCCGGCCGGTACGGGCATGGACCGTTACCGCAACATCCGGGTGGAGCCCACCGAGGAGGCGAAGGCCGCGATGTACTCGATGGTCGGCTACGAGTCGTACGACTACGACTTCGGCCCGTCCTCGGGCCAGTCGGTCCCGCTCGACGACTTCGACCTCGGTTCCTACCAGAACTGATTTCGAGTCACTCCGCCGAGGGCGGCACTCCCGTTGGGGGTGCCGCCCTCGCGGCATTTACCCGCCGGTACGAGGCCGCCTGGAAAAGACACTCGGGGTGGCGGCTGAAAGTGTGCGCGGGATAGGCCAAGATTGGTGCATGACGGATCTGCCGGCCTACCTGCGGCCTTTCGTCTTGGGGGTTCTGGATGGTCCTGATGTACGTGTCGATCGCTTGGGGGAGATCGACCTGTACCGCCCGCCCGGGACCGCCCGAGGCGGTGCAATTCTCTTTGTGCACGGGGGTCCTGGACCTGCCGGTCTCGAGGTCATGCCTCGGGAGTGGCCGGTCTACAAGGGCTATGCGACCGCTGCTGCCAGGCGAGGCCTGGTGGCCGCAGTCGTCGACCACAGCCTGATCCACGGTCTCGACCGACTGGTCGCGGCCGCGGACGAGGTGGAGGCCGCGGTCGGCGTACTGCGTTCCGATCCGCGGGTCGACCCTGATCGGGTCGGTCTGTGGTTCTTCTCCGGTGCCGGCCTGCTGGCCGGGGAGTGGCTCGACAGCCGCCCCGACTGGTTGCGGTTCGTCGCCCTGACCTATCCCCTGCTCGCCACCCCGCCCGGTGTCGACGACCTGGTAACCGCCGCCGAAGTGATCGGCAAACACAAGGACCTGCCGGTGCTGCTGACCAGAGCTGGACTCGAGCGTGAGGAGCTCGCCGGTCCGGTCGCGGAGTTCGTTTCCGCGGGTGGCGCCGCGCTGGACATCATCGACGTACCGAAAGGGCACCACGGGTTCGACATGCTCGACCACACCGAAGAATCACGCGCCGCCGTCACCAAGGCTCTGGACTGGGCTATTGCCCACCTCGGCGAGGAGCCCGGTGACGACGGCAAGCTCCTCGTCCCACCACCCCCGGCCAAGAAGAAGACTTCCACCCCGCGACGGACGCCGTCCGCCGCCAAACCGGCCACAGCGGTCAAGGAAGCGCCTGCTGGACCCGCTACCCAGCAGACGCCACCCCCGGCACCGAAGGCCACCCCTGCTCCTGTTGCTGCCCCCGTGCAGGCCCCACTGGCCGATCTCGGGATGGCGACCGTCGCGGCCGTCACCGCCGACACCCCGGCGGCCCGGGTGATCGGCCGCGAGCACGCCGCGTTCGCCGCGCACGACCTCGAGGCCTTCCTGGCCATGTACTCGCCGACCGCGCGGATCCTGCTCATCGACGGCACCGAACTGAAGGGCCGCCGGTTCCTGCGCGAGCACTACCGGCCGGGGTTCGACGCCGGCCAGTGCAAGACCGAAGTCGTGCAGCGCCTGATGCTGGGGGAGTGGGTGGTCGAGCACGTGCTGTCGTACGACGACGGCGGGACCACCCCACTGCTCGGTCTGTACCGCGTCGTCGACGGCCTGATCACCGACGTCGAGTTCCGCGCCTGACCCGTGATCGACCACCTCGCCGAATTCGACCGGACGGCCGCGCGGTTCGCGGCCGTCCTGGCCGACGCCGACCCGGACCTGCCGGTGCCGGCGTGCCCCGGCTGGACGATCGCCGACCTGGCGCTGCATCTCGGCTCCGGTCAGCGCTGGGCCGCGTCGATCCTGCTCAGCGGCACGTCCCAGGAGACCCCGCAGGTGCTCCGTACGACGATCTCCTGGGCCGACTGGTACGCCGGGACGAGCGCGGCGCTGATCGCGGCGATCCGGGCGATCGATCCCGACGAACCCTGCTGGAACTTCTCGCCGGTGGACCAGCGCGCGGGGTTCTGGGCCCGCCGGCGCATGCATGAGACGGTGATCCATCTCGTGGACGCCCTGCAGGCGACCGATCCGGGGGCGGCCGATCCGGCCGGCGTGCCGGCGGCGGTCGCGGCCGACGGGGTGGACGAGGTGTTCGGGGTGTACCTGCCCCGGATGCTTGCCCGCGGGTTCGCGCCGGCGGTCACCCGGCAGCTCGGCGTACGTGCTACCGACACCGGCCACGAATGGACGCTGACCCCTGTGTCACAAGGCGATCCGCCCCAGGTCGAGCGGGGCCGGGCGGCCGGGGAAGCGGTCTTGTCAGGGACCGCGGCGGAGCTCGACCTGTGCCTGTGGAAGCGCTTGCCGGGAGCCGTTCTGACGGTCGAGGGGGACGCCGGTGCGGCCGCCGATTTCCTCGCGGCGCGAGCCACTGCGTAGGCCTTGTACACTAGAGAAGCGGAAGCTCCTCGACCATGGTTGATTACTCATTTTGACCGTGCTTGAGGCACCCGCTAGTCTTAACGATCGTGCCCGGGGTCTTCCTTGGGCCGTCATGCGTGCCCCTCGTCCAACGGGTCGGGCCGCGTGGCACGGGACTTCCTGCCGACAGTCTTGAGATTAAGGCCCCGGTACGCCCGTGCGCACGCGACACACCCGACCGCGGGGGTCAGGCAAGAGCTACAAACCCAGCCGGACGACAGAAAGAGACCCACGCGGTGCCCACCATTAACCAGCTGGTCCGCAAGGGCCGCCAGGACAAGGTGTCCAAGAACAAGACGCCGGCCCTGAAGGGTTCCCCTCAGCGTCGTGGTGTGTGCACGCGCGTCTACACGACCACGCCGAAGAAGCCGAACTCGGCGCTTCGCAAGGTTGCACGTGTCCGCCTGACCAGCGGCATCGAGGTCACCGCCTACATTCCCGGCGTCGGCCACAACCTGCAGGAGCACTCGATCGTGCTCGTCCGCGGTGGCCGGGTGAAGGACCTCCCGGGTGTCCGGTACAAGATCATCCGCGGTTCGCTCGACACCCAGGGTGTGAAGAACCGGAAGCAGGCGCGCAGCCTGTACGGCGCGAAGAAGGAGAAGAGCTAATGCCGCGCAAGGGCCCCGCCCCGAAGCGCCCGGTCATCATCGACCCGGTCTACAGTTCGCCGCTCGTCACCCAGTTGATCTCCAAGATCCTGGTCGACGGCAAGAAGCAGATCGCGCAGAGCATCGTGTACAACGCGCTCGAGGGCACTCGCACCAAGACCGGCACCGACCCGGTGATCACGCTGAAGCGTGCGCTGGACAACGTGAAGCCGAGCATCGAGGTGAAGAGCCGCCGCGTCGGTGGTGCCACGTACCAGGTGCCGATCGAGGTCAAGCCGGGTCGCTCGACCACGCTCGCCCTGCGCTGGCTGACGTCGTACTCCCGTGCGCGTCGCGAGAAGACCATGTCCGAGCGCCTGATGAACGAGATCCTGGACGCGTCCAACGGTCTCGGTGCGTCGGTGAAGCGCCGCGAGGACACGCACAAGATGGCCGAAGCCAACAAGGCTTTCGCCCACTACCGCTGGTGATCCGGGGTCCGATCCGGACCCCAGCGCTCACCCCTTTGACGCAAGACAGAATCGAGAGGTAGACCACCGAGGTGGCCGTACAAATCACCACCGACCTGGCCAAGGTCCGCAACATCGGGATCATGGCCCACATCGACGCCGGCAAGACGACGACGACCGAGCGGATCCTCTTCTACACCGGTATCACCTACAAGATCGGTGAGGTCCACGACGGCGCCGCCACGATGGACTGGATGGAGCAGGAGCAGGAGCGCGGCATCACGATCACGTCCGCCGCGACGACCTGCACCTGGAAAGACCACACCATCAACATCATCGACACCCCGGGGCACGTCGACTTCACCGTCGAGGTGGAGCGCTCGCTGCGCGTCCTCGACGGCGCTGTCGCGGTGTTCGACGGTGTCGCCGGCGTCGAGCCGCAGTCCGAGACCGTGTGGCGCCAGGCGGACCGGTACGGCGTGCCGCGGATCTGCTTCGTCAACAAGCTGGACCGGACCGGCGCGGAGTTCATGCGCTGCGTCGACATGATCGTCGACCGGCTGGCCGCGGTGCCGCTGGTGCTGCAGCTGCCGATCGGTGCCGAGTCCGACTTCATCGGTGTCGTCGACCTGGTCGGGATGCGCGCGCTGACGTGGCGTGGTGAGACCACGATGGGTGAGGACTACACCGTCGAGGAGATCCCGGCCACCCACACCGAGATCGCCGCCGAGTGGCGCGACAAGCTGATCGAGACGCTGGCCGAGGCCGACGACGAGATCATGGAGATGTACCTGGAGGGCGACGAGCCGACCCAGGAGCAGGTCGTCGCGGGCATCCGGCGGGCGACCATCGCCAGCAAGCTGACCCCGGTGCTGACCGGCACGGCGTTCAAAAACAAGGGCGTCCAGCCGCTGCTCGACGCGATCAACGCCTACCTGCCGAGCCCGCTCGACGTCCCGGCCATCGAGGGCCACGACGTCAAGGACGCGGAGCAGGTCGTCCTGCGCAAGCCGGACGACAGCGAGCCGTTCTCGGCGCTGGCGTTCAAGATCGCGGCCGACCCGCACCTGGGCAAGCTGACCTTCATCCGGGTCTACTCGGGCAAGCTCGAGACCGGCACCCAGGTGCTGAACCCGACGAAGGGCCGCAAGGAGCGGATCGGCAAGATCTACCGCATGCACGCGAACAAGCGTGAGGAGATCGCGTCGATCGGCGCCGGCCACATCGTCGCCGTGATGGGCCTGAAGGACACCACCACCGGTGAGACCCTGTCCGACCCGGCCAAGCCGGTCGTGCTGGAGTCGATGCAGTTCCCGGCCCCGGTCATCTCGGTCGCCATCGAGCCCAAGTCGAAGGCCGACCAGGAGAAGCTGGGCGTCGCGATCCAGCGGCTCGCCGAGGAGGACCCGACCTTCCAGGTCCGGACCGACGAGGACACCGGCCAGACCATCATCGCCGGTATGGGCGAGCTGCACCTCGAGGTGCTGGTCGACCGGATGAAGCGCGAGTTCCGCGTCGAGGCCAACGTCGGCAAGCCGCAGGTCGCCTACCGCGAGACCATCAAGAAGAAGGTCGAGAAGGTCGACTACACGCACAAGAAGCAGACCGGTGGTTCGGGTCAGTTCGCGCGTGTGATCATCAACATCGAGCCGACTTCGGTCGAGGCCGGTGGCGAGGGTGGCTACGAGTTCGTCAACTCCGTCACCGGTGGCCGCATCCCCCGGGAGTACATCCCGTCGGTGGACGAGGGCGCCCAGGAGGCGATGGAGTTCGGCGTACTGGCCGGCTACCCGATGGTGGACGTCAAGGTCACGCTGACCGACGGCGCCTACCACGACGTCGACTCCTCCGAGCTCGCGTTCAAGATCGCCGGTTCGATGGCCTTCAAGGACGCCGCGCGGCGTGCGACCCCGGTCATCCTCGAGCCGATGTTCGCAGTCGAGGTGATCACCCCCGAGGACTACATGGGTGAAGTGATCGGCGACCTCAACTCGCGTCGTGGCCAGATCCAGTCGATGGACGAGGGCCCCGGTGGCAGCCGGGCCGTGAAGGCTCTGGTGCCGTTGTCCGAGATGTTCGGGTATGTCGGTGACCTGCGGTCCAAGACCCAGGGCCGCGCGTCGTACTCGATGCAGTTCGATTCCTACGCCGAGGTTCCGAAGAACGTGGCGGAAGAGATCATCAAGAAGGCCCGGGGCGAGTAATCTCTCGCTCCTGACCACCACACCCCAAGCGCGTCGGCGTACGGCGTAGTCAACATTTATCTAGGAGGGCCCCAGTGGCGAAGGCGAAGTTCGAGCGGACTAAGCCGCACGTCAACATCGGCACCATCGGTCACATCGACCACGGTAAGACCACGCTTACCGCGGCGATCACCAAGGTGCTGCACGACAAGTACCCGAACCTCAACGAGGCGTCGGCCTTCGATCAGATCGACAAGGCGCCCGAAGAGCGTCAGCGCGGTATCACCATCTCCATCGCGCACGTCGAGTACCAGACCGAGGCCCGGCACTACGCCCACGTTGACTGCCCGGGTCACGCGGACTACATCAAGAACATGATCACCGGTGCGGCCCAGATGGACGGTGCGATCCTGGTCGTCGCCGCCACCGACGGCCCGATGCCGCAGACGCGTGAGCACGTGCTGCTCGCCCGTCAGGTCGGCGTGCCGGCGATGGTCGTCGCGCTGAACAAGTGCGACATGGTCGACGACGAGGAGATCCTGGAGCTCGTCGAGCTCGAGGTTCGCGAGCTGCTCTCGGAGCAGGAGTTCGACGGTGACAACGCGCCGATCGTGCGGGTTGCCGCGCACCCGGCGCTGCAGGGCGACGCCAAGTGGGGCGAGTCGATCATCGAGCTGATGGACGCGGTCGACGCCTACATCCCGCAGCCGACCCGTGAGATCGACAAGCCGTTCCTGATGCCGGTGGAGGACGTCTTCACCATCACCGGTCGCGGTACGGTCATCACCGGCCGGATCGAGCGCGGTGTCGTCAAGATCAACGAGACGGTCGACATCGTCGGCATCCGTCCGGAGAAGCAGACCACCACGGTCACCGGTATCGAGATGTTCCGCAAGCTGCTCGACGAGGGCCAGGCCGGTGAGAACGTCGGTCTGCTGCTTCGTGGCACGAAGCGCGAGGACGTCGAGCGCGGCATGGTCGTCATCAAGCCGGGCACCACGACCCCGCACACCAACTTCGACGCTTCGGTCTACATCCTGTCGAAGGAGGAGGGCGGCCGGCACACGCCGTTCTTCCAGAACTACCGCCCGCAGTTCTACTTCCGCACCACGGACGTCACCGGCGTCGTCACGCTGCCCGAGGGCACCGAGATGGTCATGCCGGGCGACAACACCGACATGTCGGTCGAGCTGATCCAGCCGATCGCCATGGAAGAGGGCCTGAAGTTCGCGATCCGTGAAGGTGGCCGCACCGTCGGCGCCGGCCGGGTCACCAAGATCATCAAGTGATCTCACGAGGTCCGCGAGGGCTCGCACGACTGAGCCCCCGCGGACCTCTGCTTTGCGCCTGATCCGGCGCTCAGGTGGTACCGGATCAGGCGGAAAGCCACCCGATTGGCGTTTCGGCGCCGATCTCTGGCACAATATTCAGGTTGCTCAGGCGAGGCCGCCGGGGCGCGCCCCAGACTGTCGTCTGGCTGGTGCGCCGGACCGGAGACCATGCCGAGGTTCCGGTCCGAGACCGGGCCCCGATCACCATCTCAGGTCGAAGAAGCGGTGGGTCACGCGCGTGCCGCGTACGCGACACACCCGACCGCGGGGGTCGGAGCAACGAACCGAAAGACGATAGAGAAGGACAAAGCGAAGCGATGGCGGGACAAAAGATCCGCATCCGGCTGAAGGCCTACGACCACGAGGTCATCGACAGCTCGGCACGCAAGATTGTCGACACGGTGACGCGTACTGGTGCGAAGGTTGCTGGCCCGGTGCCGTTGCCGACGGAAAAGAACGTGTTCTGCGTCATCCGCTCGCCGCACAAGTACAAGGACAGCCGCGAGCACTTCGAGATGCGCACCCACAAGCGGCTCATCGACATCATCGACCCCACGCCGAAGACCGTCGACTCGCTGATGCGTCTCGACCTGCCGGCCGGTGTCGACATCGAGATCAAGCTCTGAGGGACGCGAACAGCCAATGAGCACTGTCAAGAACACGCGCGGTCTGCTGGGCACCAAGCTCGGCATGACCCAGACCTGGGACGAGAACAACCGTGTCGTCCCCGTCACCGTGGTCCAGGCCGGACCCTGTGTCGTCACCGGCGTCCGCACCGCGGACCGGGACGGCTACGACGGCGTCCAGATCGCCTTCGGCGACATCGACCCGCGCAAGGTGACCAAGCCCCTGCGCGGCCACTTCGACAAGGCCGGCGTGACGCCGCGGCGCCACCTGCTGGAGCTGCGCACCGCCGACGCCAGCGAGTACACGCTGGGCCAGGAGATCAAGGCCGAGGCCTTCGAGGCCGGTGAGCGGGTCGACGTTTCCGCGACCAGCAAGGGCAAGGGTTTCGCCGGTGTGATGAAGCGGCACGGCTTCCACGGCCTGCGCGCCACCCACGGTGTGCACAAGAAGCACCGTTCGCCGGGTTCCATCGGCGGCTGCGCCACCCCGGGCCGGGTCTTCAAGGGCCTGCGGATGGCGGGCCGGATGGGCGCCGAGCAGATCACCACGCAGAACATCAGCGTCCACGCGATCGACACCGAGCGCGGTCTGATCCTGCTCAAGGGCGCCGTACCCGGCCCCAAGGGCGGTCTGGTGCTGATCCGCAACGCCGCGAAGGGAGCTGCGAAGTGAGCACCGTCGACGTCGTCGTCGTGAAGGGCGACAAGGTCAGCAAGAAGGGTTCCGCCGAGCTTCCGGCCGAGCTGTTCGACGTCCAGGTCAACATCCCGCTGATCCACCAGGTCGTGGTGGCCCAGCTGGCTGCGGCCCGTCAGGGCACGCACAAGGTGAAGAGCCGGGGCGAGGTGTCCGGCGGTGGCGCCAAGCCGTACCGCCAGAAGGGCACCGGCCGCGCCCGCCAGGGTTCGACCCGGGCGCCGCAGTTCACCGGTGGTGGCGTCGTCCACGGCCCGGTGCCGCGGGACTACAGCCAGCGGACCCCGAAGAAGATGATCGCCGCCGCGCTCCGCGGCTCGCTGTCGGACCGGGCCCGTGACGGCCGCGTGTTCGTCATCGAGAGCTTCGTGGACGGCGACAAGCCCTCCACCAAGTCGGCGCTGAAGGTGCTCGGCGAGGTCACCGACCCGGGCAAGGCGCTGGTCGTGGTCGACCGCGCCGACGAGCTGACCTGGCTGAGCCTGCGCAACGTGCAGCACGTGCACCTGATCGCGGCCGACCAGCTGAACGCGTACGACGTGCTGTGCAGCGACGCGGTCGTGTTCACCAAGAGCGCGCTCGACTCGTTCGTCGCCGGCGCGCCCAAAGGCAAGTCCGTCAAGGCCGTCGCCACGTCGACTGAGGCCGAGGAGGTAGAGGCATGAGCCACGGAGTCAACAAAGACCCCCGCGACGTGCTGCTGCGGCCGGTCGTGAGCGAGAAGAGCTACGGCCTGCTGGACGAGCAGAAGTACACGTTCGAGGTCGCACCGGACGCCAACAAGACCGAGATCAAGCTCGCGGTCGAGAAGGTGTTCAAGGTCAAGGTCAACGACGTCAACACCCTCAACCGCAAGGGCAAGCGCCGCCGCACTCGTGCCGGCTGGGGCAAGCGCCCGGACACCAAGCGAGCGATCGTGACCCTCAAGGGCGACGACCGCATCGACATCTTCGGAGGCCAGTCGTAATGGGAATCCGCAAGTACAAGCCGACGACGCCGGGCCGCCGTGGCTCGAGCGTGGCCGACTTCGTCGAGCTCACCCGTTCGACCCCCGAGAAGTCGCTGCTGCGTCCGCTGCCGAAGAAGGGCGGCCGGAACAACTCCGGCAAGATCACCACCCGGCACCACGGTGGCGGTCACAAGCGGGCGTACCGGCTGATCGACTTCAAGCGGTACGACAAGGACGGCGTGCCGGCGAAGGTCGCGCACATCGAGTACGACCCGAACCGCACCGCGCGGATCGCGCTGCTGCACTACGTGGACGGCGAGAAGCGCTACATCCTCGCCCCGTCGAACCTGAAGCAGGGCACGGTCGTCGAGAACGGTCCGGCCGCCGACATCAAGATCGGCAACAACCTGCCGCTGCGCAACATCCCGGTCGGTTCCACCATCCACGCGGTCGAGCTGCGGCCGGGCGGTGGCGCCAAGATGGGCCGCTCCGCCGGTGCCAGCATCCAGCTGGTCGCGAAGGAAGGCCGGATGGCCACCCTGCGGATGCCGTCCGGCGAGGTCCGGATGGTCGACGTGCGCTGCCGCGCCACCCTCGGTGAGGTCGGCAACGGCGAGCAGTCGAACATCAACTGGGGCAAGGCGGGCCGGATGCGCTGGAAGGGCAAGCGCCCGACCGTCCGCGGTGTCGCGATGAACCCGGTCGACCACCCGCACGGTGGTGGTGAGGGTAAGACCTCGGGTGGTCGCCACCCGGTGTCCCCGTGGGGTCAGCCTGAGGGCCGTACCCGCACCCGCAAGGAAAGCGACCGCATGATCGTCCGGCGCCGCAAGGCCGGCAAGAAGCGCTGATAGGAGCCGGCCAGAATGCCACGCAGCCTGAAGAAGGGCCCGTTCGTCGACCACCACCTGGCAAAGAAGGTGGAGGTGCAGAACGAGAAGGGCACCAAGAACGTCATCAAGACCTGGTCCCGCCGATCGATGATCGTGCCGGACATGATCGGCCACACGATTGCGGTGCACGACGGCCGCAAGCACGTGCCGGTGTTCGTGACGGACGCGATGGTCGGGCACAAGCTCGGCGAGTTCGCACCGACCCGGACGTTCAGGGGTCACGAGAAGGACGACCGGAAGTCACGGCGTCGCTGACCAATGGCCAGTGACGAAGCGAAAGCAATCTACGGAGAGATTCGAACATCATGAGCGTTCAAGAGCGTAGGGCGATCAGCGCCCGTCGCGAGAGCCTGCTGGGCGAGCAGCCCGGGGCCTTCGCGGTCGCGCGCTTCGTCCGCGTGACGCCGATGAAGGCGCGCCGCGTGGGTGACCTGGTGCGCGGTCTGGGCGTCGACGACGCACTCGCCACTCTGAAGTTCGCCCCGCAGGCCGCTGCCGCGACCGTGTACAAGGTCGTCGACAGCGCCGCGGCGAACGCCGAGGGCACCGAGCACCTGAGCCGGGCCGACCTGGTCGTGGCCAAGGTCCTCGTGGACGAGGGGCCGACGCTGAAGCGTCACCGCCCGCGTGCGCAGGGCCGGGCCACCCGGATCGACAAGCGGACCAGCCACATCACCATCGTGGTGACCCCGCGGGTCACCGACGAGCCGGTCGAGAAGGCTCCGGCCAAGAAGGCGGCCGCCAAGAAGTCCGCGGACACCGCGGACACGGCGAAGAAGGCTCCGGCCAAGAAGACGGCCAAGAAGGCCGCCGACAAGGCCGAGGCCGCCGACAAGCCGGCCAAGAAGGCGACCGCCAAGAAGTCGGCTGCCAAGAAGGCCACCGCTGAGAAGAAGGAGTCCTGACGTGGGACAGAAGGTAAACCCGCACGGTTTCCGTCTCGGCATCAGCACGGACCACAAGAGCCGTTGGTACGCCGACAAGCTGTACAAGGACTACGTCGGCGAGGACGTCAAGATCCGCCGCCTGCTGAGCAAGGGCATGGAGCGCGCCGGCATCTCCCGCGTGGAGATCGAGCGCACCCGTGACCGGGTCCGGGTCGACATCCACACCGCCCGTCCGGGCATCGTCATCGGCCGCCGCGGCGCCGAGGCGGACCGGATCCGGGGCAGCCTGGAGGAGCTCACCGGCAAGCAGGTGCAGCTGAACATCCTCGAGGTGAAGAACGCCGAGGTCGACGCCCAGCTGGTCGCACAGGGTGTGGCCGAGCAACTGTCCGGCCGCGTGGCGTTCCGCCGCGCGATGCGCAAGGCGATGCAGACCACCATGCGTGGCGGCGCCCTGGGCATCCGGATCCAGTGCTCCGGCCGGCTCGGTGGCGCGGAGATGTCGCGGTCGGAGTTCTACCGCGAAGGCCGCGTCCCGCTGCACACGCTGCGCGCGGACATCGACTACGGCTTCTACGAGGCCCGCACGACCTTCGGCCGGATCGGCGTGAAGGTCTGGATCTACAAGGGCGACGTCGCCGGCACCCGCGCCGAGCGCGAGGCGCAGGCCGCCGCCCGGGCCGCGACCCAGCAGCGTGGCCGTCCGGCCCGCCGCGACGGTGGCGACCGTGGTGACCGTGGCGGTCGCGGTGGCGACCGTGGTGGCCGTCGCGACGACCGCCGGGACAACAACAGGCGCGACAACAACGCGGCTCCGGCCGCCGAGGCGAGCGCTCCGGCGGCCGACAAGCCCGCCGAGACGACCGGAACGGAGAGCTGAACCGTGCTCATCCCCCGTAAGGTCAAGCACCGCAAGCAGCACCACCCGGGGCGCTCCGGCGCTGCCAAGGGCGGTACGACGCTGGCCTTCGGTGACTTCGGTATCCAGGCGCTGGAGAACCACTACGTCACCAACCGGCAGATCGAGGCCGCGCGTATTGCGATGACCCGGCACATCAAGCGTGGCGGCAAGGTGTGGATCAACATCTACCCCGACCGCCCGCTGACCAAGAAGCCGGCCGAGACCCGGATGGGTTCCGGTAAGGGTTCGCCGGAGTGGTGGATCTCCAACGTCAAGGCCGGGCGCGTGCTGTTCGAGCTCTCCGGTGTGCCGGAGGACATTGCTCGCGAGGCGATGCGCCGCGCGATCCACAAGTTGCCGATGAAGTGCCGCTTCATTTCCCGAGAGGCAGGTGAGAACTGATGGCTACCACCGTGACCGCAGCTGAGCTGCGCAACCTCGGCCGGGACGAGCTGATGACCAAGCTCGGTGAAGCCAAGGAGGAGCTGTTCAACCTCCGGTTCCAGGCTGCCACGGGCCAGCTGGAGTCCCACGGCCGGCTGCGCGCCGTCCGTAAGGACATCGCCCGCATCTACACGGTGCTGTCCGAGCGTGCGCTCGGGATCACCGAGGAGGTCGACGCCCCGGTTGCCGAGGCCGAGACCGAGGCCGACGAGCCTGCGGACGACAGTGAGAAGGCGAACGCATGACCGAGAACACGAAGGACGAGACCGTGAGCACGACCCCCGCGGCGCGCAGCCACCGGAAGACCCGGGTGGGCCTGGTGCTGAGCGACAAGATGGACAAGACCGTCGTGGTCGAGGTCGAGGACCGGGTCAAGCACAAGCTGTACGGCAAGGTCATCCGGCGTACCAGCAAGCTCAAGGCGCACGACGAGCAGAACGCCGCCGGCACCGGCGACCGCGTCCTCCTGATGGAGACCCGGCCGCTGTCGGCGACCAAGCGCTGGCGCGTCGTCGAGGTCCTCGAGAAGGCCAAGTAGCTGTTCCCGGCCGCACCAGGACAACACCGGTGCGATCGGCAACCATTCGAAATTATTCGTTCCGCAAGGCTCACGCGAGTGAGAACCAGCGAGACAACCAGGAGATCAACAGATGATCCAGCAGGAGTCGCGACTGAAGGTCGCCGACAACACGGGTGCCAAGGAGATCTTGTGCATCCGCGTTCTCGGTGGCTCCGGTCGGCGCTACGCCGGTGTCGGTGACACGATCGTCGCCACCGTCAAGGACGCGATCCCCGGCGGTGGTGTCAAGAAGGGTGACGTCGTGAAGGCGGTCGTCGTGCGGACCGTGAAGGAGCGCCGGCGTCCGGACGGCTCCTACATCCGCTTCGACGAGAACGCCGCGGTGATCCTGAAGGCCGACGGCGAGCCGCGCGGTACCCGTATCTTCGGGCCGGTCGGCCGGGAGCTGCGGGAGAAGCGCTTCATGAAGATCATCTCGCTCGCGCCGGAGGTGCTCTGAGATGGCCCAGCAGAAGAAGCTGCACGTGAAGAAGGGCGATCAGGTTCGTGTGATCGCCGGTAAGTCCAAGGGCCTCGAGGGCAAGATCATCCAGGTCTTCCCCGACGACGAGAAGGTCATCGTCGAGGGCGTCAACCGGGTGAAGAAGCACACCAAGGTGCAGCAGGCCCAGCGCGGCGGCACCACCGGTGGCATCGTCACCCAGGAAGCCCCGATCCACGTCTCGAACGTGGCGCTTCTGGTCGAGGTCGACAAGGACGGCAAGAAGCAGAAGGTGACCACCCGCGTCGGCTACAACCGCGTCGAGGTGCAGAAGCGCCGTCCGGACGGTTCGACGTACACCGGTTACCGCAGCGTCCGGATCGCCCGGCGTACCGGCGAGGAGATCTGATGACCACCGCAGTTACCGAGACCAAGGTCCAGCCGCGGCTGAAGACGAAGTACCGCGAGGAGATCGTCGGCAAGCTGCAGGACGAGTTCACCTACGCCAACGTCATGCAGGTGCCCGGGCTCACCAAGATCGTGGTGAACATGGGCGTCGGCGAGGCGGCGCGCGACTCCAAGCTGATCGAGGGCGCGGTGAAGGACCTGGCCGCGATCACCGGCCAGAAGGCCCAGGTCACCAAGGCCCGCAAGTCGATCGCGCAGTTCAAGCTGCGCGAGGGGATGCCGATCGGCGCCCACGTGACGCTGCGCGGCGACCGGATGTGGGAGTTCCTGGACCGGCTGCTGGCGCTCGCGCTGCCCCGGATCCGCGACTTCCGCGGTCTGTCGCCCAAGCAGTTCGACGGCACCGGGAACTACACCTTCGGTCTGACCGAGCAGGTGATGTTCCACGAGATCAACCAGGACCGCATCGACCGGGTCCGGGGTATGGACATCACCGTGGTGACCACCGCGAAGAACGACGACGAGGGTCGGGCCCTGCTGCGGGCGCTCGGCTTCCCGTTCAAGGAGAACTGACGTGGCGAAGACAGCACTCAAGGTCAAGCAGGCCCGGAAGCCGAAGTTCGCGGTGCGTGGCTACACGCGCTGCCAGCGCTGCGGCCGGCCGAAGGCGGTCTTCCGCAAGTTCGGCCTGTGCCGGATCTGCCTGCGGGAGATGGCGCACCGGGGCGAGCTGCCCGGTGTGACCAAGTCCAGCTGGTGACCGTCTCCACCCCCGAACTTCTCCCTACTCACCATCTAGTCACCGTAGGTCGCCGGACGGCGAAACCACGGCGGGAAAGAGGCCCCAGGCCATGACGATGACCGACCCGATCGCAGACATGTTGACGCGTCTGCGGAACGCCAACCAGGCGTACCACGAGTCGACCGCGATGCCGTACAGCAAGATCAAGCAGGGTATCGCCGACATTCTCCAGCAGGAGGGCTACATCGCCTCCTACAAGGTGGAGGAGCCCAAGGAGGGCGCCGTCGGCAAGACCCTCATCGTGGACCTCAAGTTCGGCCCGAGCCGGGAGCGCTCCATTGCGGGCGTGCGCCGGATCAGCAAGCCGGGCCTGCGGGTCTACGCGAAGTCGACCAGCCTGCCCAAGGTCCTCGGTGGCCTGGGCGTCGCGATCATCTCGACGTCCCAGGGACTGCTGACCGACCGCCAGGCCAAGAACAAGGGCGTCGGCGGGGAAGTCCTCGCCTACGTCTGGTGACGAAGAACCGGAAGGAGGACCACTGAAATGTCTCGCATCGGTAAGCTCCCGGTCACGGTCCCGTCCGGCGTCGACGTCACGATCGACGGCCAGACGGTCACTGTGAAGGGTCCGAAGGGTCAGCTGTCGCACGTCGTCGCTGAGCCCATCGCGGTGGACCGCGACGAGGACGGCGCGATCGCCGTCACCCGTCCGGACGACCAGCGCAAGAGCAAGGAACTGCACGGCCTGTCCCGCACCCTGATCGCCAACCTGGTCACGGGCGTCACGGACGGCTACGAGAAGAAGCTCGAGATCGTCGGCGTCGGGTACCGCGTCCTGTCCAAGGGACCGACCCAGCTGGAGTTCTCGCTCGGGTACAGCCACACCATCACGGTGGACGCGCCGGAAGGCATCACGTTCAACGTGGAGGCGCCGACCCGGTTCTCGGTGATCGGCATCGACAAGCAGTCGGTCGGTGAGGTCGCCGCCAACATCCGCAAGCTGCGTAAGCCCGAGCCGTACAAGGGCAAGGGTGTGCGGTACGCCGGCGAGCAGGTGCGCCGCAAGGTCGGAAAGGCTGGTAAGTAACCCATGGCGATCGGACTGCGTCCGCACAAGCACTCCGCCAAGAAGACGGCCTCCCGGCTGCGTCGGCAGATCCGGGTCCGGAAGAAGATCAACGGCACGGCCGACCGGCCGCGGCTGGTGGTCTCCAAGTCCTCGAAGCACCTGTTCGTTCAGGTCATCGACGACGTGGCCGGCAAGACGCTGGTCTCCGCCTCCACCATGGAGGCCGACCTGCGCGCGGCAGAGGCGAACAAGACCGACAAGGCCAAGACCGTCGGCGGCCTGATCGCCGACCGTGCCAAGGCCGCCGGGATCGACTCGGTCGTGTTCGACCGGGCCGGGAACAAGTACCAGGGCCGCATCGCGGCACTGGCCGACGCCGCCCGCGAGGGCGGGCTCGGGTTCTGAGATGGCGACAAGGGAAGAAGGTAGTTCGAAATGAGCGGAGGCCAGCAGCGTCGCGGAGGCGGCGCCGGTGGTGAGCGCCGTGGCCGCGACGGTGGTCGCGGTCAGCAGGCGGACAAGACCGCCTACATCGAGCGCGTGGTAGCCATCAACCGTGTCGCCAAGGTCGTGAAGGGTGGTCGGCGCTTCAGCTTCACCGCCCTCGTGGTCGTCGGTGACGGTGAAGGCACCGTCGGTGTGGGTTACGGCAAGGCCAAGGAGGTGCCCGCGGCGATCGCCAAGGGTGTCGAGGAGGCCAAGAAGTCGTTCTTCAAGGTGCCGCGGATCCAGGGCACCATCCCGCACCCGGTCCAGGGCGAGAAGGCCGCAGGCGTTGTCATGCTGCGTCCGGCCGCTCCCGGTACCGGTGTGATCGCGGGTGGCTCGGCGCGCGCCGTACTGGAGTGCGCGGGGATCCACGACATCCTCAGCAAGTCGCTGGGCTCGTCGAACGCCATCAACGTGGTGCACGCCACGGTGGAGGCGCTGCGTAGCCTGGAGACCCCGGAGGCCGTGGCCGCGCGCCGTGGCCTGCCGGTCGAGGATGTCGCCCCGGCGGCCCTGCTGAAGGCGCGGGCGGAGGTGGCGTCCTGATGGCACGCCTGAAGGTCACCCAGGTCCGTTCCGGCATCGGTGGCAAGCAGAACCAGCGCGACACGCTGCGCACCCTGGGCGTCAAGCGGATCGGCGACAGCGCCGTCCACGAGGACAAGCCTGAGGTTCGCGGCATGGTTCGTGCGGTTCGCCACCTCATCACCGTCGAGGAGGTCGACTGACATGGCGCTCAAGGTTCACCACCTGCGTCCGGCGCCCGGTGCCAAGACCGCCAAGACCCGCGTGGGTCGTGGTGAGGGCAGCAAGGGCAAGACAGCCGGCCGCGGTACCAAGGGCAGCAAGGCTCGTAACAACATCCCCGAGTGGTTCGAGGGTGGCCAGATGCCGCTGCACATGCGGCTCCCGAAGCTGAAGGGCTTCAAGAGCAGGAACCGGGTGGAGTTCCAGGTCGTTAACCTGGACAAGCTCGGACAACTGTTCCCCGAAGGTGGCGAGGTCGGCGTAGCCGAACTGGTCGCCAAGGGCGCGGTCCGTCGCGGTCAGCCGGTCAAGGTGCTGGGTGATGGCGAGCTGACCGTGGCACTGCAGGTCTCGGCTCACAAGTTCTCCAAGTCCGCCACGGACAAGATCCAGGCGGCCGGGGGGACCACGACCGAGGTGTGACACGAGGTCCAGGGCTCGTAACGCCCGGTGCTTGATATCCTGCGCCGGTCGGACGAGCCCTGGTTCGTCTCTTGCCCAGCGGCTTAGCTAGGCCCCTGCCGTGCCCGCGGCAAGGGAAACTTGTGGGAGGACAGGGTGTTAGGCGCCTTTGCCAACGCGTTCAAGACTCCGGACCTGCGCCGGAAGATCTTGTTCGTGCTCTTCATCGTCGTGATCTTCCGGATCGGCTCGGTCGTGCCGGCACCGGGCGTCAACGTTCAGTCTCTGCACACGTGTATCAAGATCTCCCAGGGTGGCCAGAACGCCAACCTGTACAACTTGATCAACCTGTTCTCCGGCGGAGCGCTGCTGCAGCTCGCGATCTTCGCGCTCGGCATCATGCCGTACATCACCGCCAGCATCATTCTGCAGCTGCTCACCGTGGTGATCCCGCGGCTCGAGTCGCTGAAGAAGGAGGGCCAGGCGGGACAGGGGAAGATCACCCAGTACACCCGGTTCCTGACCGTCGGTCTGGCGATCCTGCAGTCGACCGCGTTCGTGGCGCTCGCCCGGACGCCGGGCCGGCTGTTCCAGGGCTGCACCGAGCCGCTGCTGTACAAGGACAACTGGTTCACCGTGGCCGTCATGGTGCTGACCATGACCGCCGGCACCGGCGTGATCATGTGGCTCGGTGAGCTGATCACCGACCGTGGCGTCGGTAACGGTATGTCGATCCTGATCTTCACCCAGATCGTCGCCACCTTCCCGACCCAGCTGTGGAGCATCCGCAAGCAGAAGGGCGTCACCACGTTCGTCGTGGTGATCGCGATCGGTCTGGTCATCATGGCCGCGGTCATCTTCATCGAGCAGGCCCAGCGCCGGATCCCGGTGCAGTACGCCAAGCGCATGGTCGGACGGAAGATGTTCGGCGGTACGTCGACGTACATCCCGCTGAAGGTCAACCAGGCCGGTGTCATCCCGGTGATCTTCGCGTCCAGCCTGCTGTATCTCCCCGTCCTGATCAGTCAGTTCCAGCAAGGCAAGGGCTGGTCCAACTGGATCCAGGGCAACTTGGTCAAGGGCGACCACCCGATCTACATGGTGACGTACGTCGCCCTGATCATCTTCTTCACGTACTTCTACGTCTCGATCACCTTCAACCCGAAGGAAGTCGCGGACAACATGAAGAAGTACGGCGGCTTCATCCCCGGGATCCGGGCGGGGCGGCCGACCGAGGAGTACCTCAAGTACGTGCTGGACCGCATCACCCTGCCGGGCGCGGTCTACCTCGCGGCGATCTCGATGATCCCGCTGGTCGCTCTCGTCCTGCTGAACGCCAGCCAGAACTTCCCGTTCGGCGGTACGTCGATCCTGATCATGGTCGGCGTCGGTCTCGACACGGTGAAGCAGATCGAGAGTCAGCTGCAGCAGCGAAACTACGAAGGGTTCCTGCGCTGATGAGAATGTTGCTGATGGGTCCGCCCGGGGCGGGCAAGGGCACGCAGGCAAAGGTGCTTGCGGATCGCCTGAATATCCCGGCCGTGTCCACCGGTGACATCTTCCGTGCGAACGTCAAGGACGAGACGCCGCTGGGTGTCGAGGCCAAGCGGTACATGGATGCCGGCGACTACGTCCCGGACGAGGTCACGAACTCGATGGTTCGCGACCGGCTGTCCGAGGCCGACGCGGGCGAAGGCTTCCTGCTCGACGGGTATCCGCGGACGCTGGCCCAGGTCGGCACGCTGGACGAGATCCTGGCCGACCACGGCCACAAACTGGATGCCGTGGTCGCGCTGGTCGCCGATATCGACGTGCTCGTCGAGCGGATGACCAAGCGGGCCCACATCGAGGGCCGCACGGACGACTCCGAAGAGGTCGTGCGGCACCGGCAGGACGTCTACAGCGCCGAGACCAAGCCGCTGCTGCAGGTGTACGCCGAGCGCGGTCTGCTCGTCGAGGTGGACGGTGTCGGCGAGATCGACGAGGTCAGCGAGCGCGTCCTCGCCGCGCTGAAGACCGTCACGGAGTAGGCCGGTAGTGATGTTCAGAGACCGCGGGATCGAGATCAAGACCCGCGAGCAGATCCTCGCCATGCGGACGGCCGGCCTGGTGGTCGGCCGCACGCTGGAGCTGCTCCGCGGGGAGGTCCGGGCCGGTATCAGCACCGGCGAGCTGGACGCGATCGCGGAGGACAACATCCGGTCCTCCGGCGCGACCCCGTCGTTCAAGGGGTACCACGGCTTCACCGGCTCGATCTGCGCCTCGGTGAACGACGAGATCGTGCACGGCATCCCGGGTGGCCGGGTGCTGGCCGAGGGCGACCTCATCTCGATCGACTGCGGCGCGATCGTCGACGGCTGGCACGGCGACGCCGCGATCACCGTTCCGGTCGGTGCGGTCGACGACGAACTGCTCGAGCTGGCCCGGATCTGCGAGGAGTCGATGTGGCGCGGGTTCGCGGCTGCCCGGCTCGGCGGCCGGCTGACCGACATCTCGGCCGCGGTCGAGGCGCACGTCCG
Organism: Kribbella sp. NBC_00709; assembly: GCF_036226565.1. Lineage (GTDB taxonomy): Bacteria > Actinomycetota > Actinomycetes > Propionibacteriales > Kribbellaceae > Kribbella. The sequence goes on along the minus strand of NZ_CP108996.1, from coordinate 1,865,254 downwards.
CGCGAACTCGTCGTACGGCATCGTCGAGGACTTCGTCGGGCACGGGATCGGCTCGGCCATGCACCAGCCGCCGAACGTGCCGAACTTCGGCCGCCCGGGCCGCGGCCCGAAGCTGATCGAGGGGATGGCGCTCGCCGTCGAGCCCATGCTCACACTCGGCAAGCAGGACAACCACACGCTCGAGGACGACTGGACGGTCGTCACCGACGACGGCCGGTCCGCCGCGCACACCGAGCACACGTTCACTCTCACTCCGCAAGGACCGTGGGTGCTGACCGCGATCGACGGCGGCGAGTCCGAGCTGGCCGAGCTCGGGGTCAAGTTCGGCGCCCTGGCCAATTGACCGGGTCCGACTGACGGACACCGGGGGTCCACCCGTCGGGGGACGCGGAGCGGCCCGTAGCTGAGGCACACTTGAGACATGCCTCAGTACCAGCCGTACCAGCGTTTCACCGAAGCCGACCGGGACAAGATCGCCGGACGGCTGCGGGACGCGTTCGCGGACGGCCGGCTCGATCAACCCGAGTTCTCCTCCCGCCTCGACCAGCTCTACACCGTGCAGACGTACGGCGAGCTGGAGCCGCTGGTGCGGGACCTGCCGCCGGTGCGCACGTACCAGACGCCCGAGGTCGTGCAGGACACCAAGCCCGCCCCCGAGCCGGGCAACTTCCCGGAGCGGAAGAAGGACACCCGTCCGCACCGCCACGGGATCGGTGCGCTGGGCGGCGGCTTCACCGGCGTGGTGATGATCAACGTCGTGATCTGGTTCGTGATCGGACTCGGCAACGGCGGGCACTGGCCGTCGTTCTGGCCGGTCTGGCTGCTGATTCCCTGGGCGATCATCGCCCTCGGCGGCCTCGGCAGGCGCCGTTGACGGCGGCCCCGGTGCGGGCGTCCCAGGTGCGGGCGGACTGGGCGTGGCAGCTGCACCAGGGGACCGCGGTCGTCTACGTGATCTGGTTCGCGGTCGCCGTACCGCTGGCGATCGTCGGGCTGCTGCTGGAGCCGCGCTGGGTGGGCTGGTTCGTGCTGGCCTGGTTCCTGGTGCTGATCGGGTTCACGCTGGCGCTGCGGATCGGTGACGGTCGCCGCCGGCGATCCTGGGCGGATGCGGCCCAGCAGCTCGGCTGGCGGATCAGCGCGTCCGGCGCGGACCTGCGGGATCGTTGGCCGTTCCCACCGTTCGACAGCGACCCCAAGGCCCAGGTCGTCGACGTGACCACCGGCCGGCACCGGGGCCGCGAGTTCTGGACCGGGCGCTTCCGGCACAAGGTACGGCGCCGTGAGCTCGGCTTCGACTTCATCGACCTGCAGGTGGATCGACCGCTACCGCCGCTGCAGGTGCTGCCCGCGGGCCTGGCGCCGGTAGCGGCAGCGAGCCTGTTGCCGCTGCCGCTCACCATCGACGGGCTGCCGGCGCAGTACCGGTTGTTCAACGGCCGCGAGGACCACGCGACGGCGATCCTGCACCCGCGGGCGGTCGAGGCGCTGGCCGACGTACCCCCGTTCGGCTTCAGCTGCGAAGGGCGGCGGTTCGTCGCGATCCTTCCGGCGTACCGCGATTCCGTCACTGCGCTCGCACAGTTGGATGCAGCGTGTGATCTGCTGGATCTGATGCCGGAGCAGGTCTGGCGTGCAGGCGAGCAGTGGGCGGCCACCAATACCTGACCGCAGGGCTCGATTGGGTTTCGCGTGGGTGCGTGGCGTACACTTTTTCCTTGGCTCTTTGTAGCCATAGCCAGTCACGTCTACAGAAGTGCGAGGACATGCCCAAAAAAGAGGGAGTAATCGAACTCGAGGGCACCATCGTCGAGGCCCTGCCGAACGCGATGTTCCGTGTTGAGCTGTCCAACGGGCACAAAGTGCTCGCGCACATCAGCGGCAAGATGAGGCAGCACTACATCCGGATCCTCCCCGAGGACCGGGTCGTCGTGGAGCTGTCGCCGTACGACCTCACCAGGGGTCGGATCGTCTATCGGTACAAGTAACAACCACCAACACCTGTCGAAGAAAGTAGCTCGATGAAGGTCAATCCGAGCGTCAAGAAGATCTGCGACAAGTGCAAGGTGATCCGCCGGCACGGCCGGGTCATGGTGATCTGCGAGAACCCGCGGCACAAGCAGCGGCAGGGCTGAGTTCAGCCCGCACGTAGGACACGGCACTTTCGCACCACAGCGCGCATGCTCGTGCGGTCCACGGACCGTACGTCGCCCCCGGAACAGAGGCCGGGGCCTTGCCGGTGAAGCACGACGAGTCACCGAGGCGGGCAAGGACGCAGCGCGCCACCACACCTCTGCCGACGAAAGGAACACCGCCACATGGCACGCCTCGTAGGAGTCGACCTGCCGCGCGACAAGCGCATCGAGGTCGCTCTCACCTACATCTTCGGTGTAGGTCGTACTCGCGCCCTGAAGACGCTCGAAGCCACCGGGATCTCCGGTGACAAGCGCGTCCACGAACTGGGCGACGAAGAACTGGTCAAGCTCCGGGACTTCATCGAAGGCAACTACAAGATCGAGGGTGACCTCCGTCGCGAGGTGACCGCGGACATCCGCCGCAAGATCGAGATCGGGTCGTACCAGGGTCGCCGGCACCGCAGCGGGCTTCCGGTGCGCGGTCAGCGCACGCGGACCAACGCCCGTAGCCGCAAGGGTCGTCGTAAGGCGATCGCCGGCAAGAAGAAGAAGTGACCCGGATGACTTACGACCAGCCCAGGAGCAACTGACCTATGCCTCCCAAGAGCCGCAGCGCGGCCGGCGCGAAGAAGGTGCGCCGCAAGGAGAAGAAGAACGTGGCCGCCGGCCACGCGCACATCAAGAGCACGTTCAACAACACGATCGTGACGATCACCGACCCGACCGGCGCGGTCATCTCGTGGGCTTCCGCGGGCACCGTCGGCTTCAAGGGTTCGCGCAAGTCCACCCCGTTCGCCGCCCAGATGGCCGCCGAGGCCGCCGGACGCCGGGCGATGGAGCACGGCATGCGCAAGATCGACGTGTTCGTGAAGGGTCCCGGCTCCGGCCGTGAGACCGCGATCCGTTCGCTGGGTGCGGTCGGCCTCGAGGTCGGCACCATCCAGGACGTCACCCCGGTCGCCCACAACGGATGCCGCCCGCCCAAGCGGCGCCGGGTCTGATCCCAGAGAGAGGAAGGTAGCGAACCATGGCCCGTTACACCGGACCTATGACCAAGAAGTCGCGCCGTCTCGGGGTCGACCTCGTCGGTGGCGACAAGGCGTTCGAGCGTCGTCCGTACCCGCCGGGTATGCACGGCCGCGGCCGCCCGAAGGAGAGCGAGTACCTGCTCCAGCTGCGCGAGAAGCAGAAGGCGCGTTACTCGTACGGCGTTCTCGAGAAGCAGTTCCGCCGGTACTACGAGGAGGCCTCGCGGCGCTCCGGCAAGACCGGTGACAACCTGCTGCAGATCCTCGAGTCCCGCCTGGACAACGTGGTCTACCGCTCCGGCCTGGCCCGGACCCGCCGGCAGGCCCGTCAGCTCGTCGTCCACGGTCACTTCACCGTGAACGGCGTCAAGGTGAACATCCCGTCGTACCGGGTGGCTGCGCACGACATCATCGATGTCAAGCAGAAGTCGGCCGAGACGACGCCGTTCATCGTCGCCCGCGAGACGCACGCCGAGCGTGTCGTCCCCGCGTGGCTCGAGGTGATGCCCGAGCGGCTGCGGATCCTCGTGCACCAGCTGCCGACCCGGCAGCAGATCGACACCCAGGTCGCCGAGCACCTGATCGTCGAGCTCTACTCGAAGAACTGATCCTGCTCCGGCCGGTGGCCTCCGGGCCACCGGCCGGAAACGGTCCGTGCTTCACCTTCGCGGCCTCAAATAGTGGTCGTCGCGGAACCAGAAAGAAGAACACAGTGCTTATCGCACAGCGCCCCACCCTGACCGAAGAGGTCGTCGACGAGTACCGCTCGCGGTTCGTGATCGAGCCGCTGGAGCCGGGCTTCGGTTACACCCTCGGTAACTCGATCCGCCGGACCCTGCTGTCCTCCATCCCCGGTGCCGCCGTCACCAGCATCAAGATCGACGGTGTCCTGCACGAGTTCTCGACCGTTGCCGGGGTCAAGGAAGACGCCACCCAGCTGATCCTGAACCTGAAGGACCTGGTCGTCTCGTCCGAGCACGACGAGCCGGTCACCATGTACCTGCGCAAGCAGGGCCCCGGTGACGTCACCGCCGCCGACATCGCGCCGCCGGCCGGTGTCGAGGTGCACAACCCGGACCTGAAGATCGCCACCCTGAACGAGAAGGGCCGGCTCGAGATGGAGCTGGTCGTCGAGCGCGGCCGCGGTTACGTGTCCGCGGTACAGAACAAGTCCGCCGACGCCGAGATCGGCCGGATGCCGGTCGACTCGATCTACTCGCCGGTGCTCAAGGTCACCTACAAGGTCGAGGCGACCCGTGTCGAGCAGCGCACCGACTTCGACCGGCTGGTCGTCGACGTCGAGACCAAGCCGTCGATGCTGCCCCGCGACGCCGTCGCGTCGGCCGGTAAGACCCTGGTCGAGCTGTTCGGCCTGGCCCGCGAGCTGAACGTCGAGGCCGAGGGCATCGACATCGGCCCGTCGCCGGTGGACGAGCAGATGGCCGCCGACCTGGCGCTGCCGGTCGAGGACCTGCAGCTGACCGTCCGGTCGTACAACTGCCTGAAGCGCGAGGGCATCCACACCGTGGGTGAGCTGATCTCGCGCAGCGAGCAGGACCTGCTGGACATCCGGAACTTCGGCTCCAAGTCGATCGACGAGGTCAAGCTGAAGCTGGCCGAGATGGGCCTGTCGCTGAAGGACTCCCCGCCCGGGTTCGACCTGCGCGCGGCGTCCGGTGCCTACGGCAACGAGGCGGACGACGAGGACGAGAGCTTCGCCGAGACCGAGCAGTACTGAGCTGACCGAAGGCCCGTCGGGGCCTCTTCCCGAGGCCCCACGGCCTGAGATTCCTGGAGTAATGAGATGCCAACCCCCACCAAGGGTGCCCGGCTGGGCGGCAGCCCGGCGCACGAGAAGCTGATCCTCAGCAACCTCGCGACGTCGCTGTTCGAGCACGGCGCCATCACCACCACCGCGGCCAAGGCCAAGCGCCTGCAGCCGCTGGCGGAGCAGATGATCACCAAGGCGAAGCGTGGTGACCTGAACTCGCGCCGTCAGGTGATGAAGCGGATCAAGGACAAGAGCATCGTGCACGTGCTCTTCACCGAGATCGGCGAGCGGTACGCCGACCGTCCGGGTGGCTACACCCGGATCACCAAGCTCGGTCCGCGCAAGGGCGACAACGCCCCGATGGCGAAGATCGAGCTGGTCGAGGCGCTGGCCGACTCCCCGAAGGCCAAGAAGACCGCCAAGAAGGCTCCGGCCAAGAAGGCGGCCGCCAAGGCCGAGGAGAAGGTCGACGAGCCGAAGGACGAAAAGGTCCAGGACGTCGTCGCCGGTAAGTTCGACAACTCCGCCGCCCCGCTCGAGGACGGCTCCGCGCCCGAGGGCTTCACCATCAAGGGCAACGAGAACTCGATGAAGTACCACACCACCGAGTCGCCGTGGTACGACCAGACGGTCGCCGAGGTCTGGTTCAAGACCGAGGCCGACGCCGAGGCCGCGGGCTTCGCCAAGGCCGGCGAGACCGAGGACGACGACAAGTAAGCACTCCTCCAGAGCCCCCTCACCGCACGGTGAGGGGGCTCTGTTGCGTTAGATTGCCGTGTGCGTTGGCGGATAGACCTCAGGTACGACGGAGCGGGATTCCACGGCTGGGCTCGTCAAGAGGGACTCCGTACTGTGCAAGGTGCTCTGGAAGAGGCGGTCCGCGTCGTACTGCGACTGCCGGAGCCGGTGACCGTGACGTGTGCGGGCCGGACGGACACTGGAGTGCACGCTCGCGGCCAGGTCACCCATGTGGACCTGGAAGGCGCTGTGGACCCGCTGAGGCTCCTGAGAGGGCTGAACGGCGTCCTGCCCGAGGATGTAGCCGTCACGGCCGTCACGGTGGCTCCAGAGGGCTTTGACGCCAGGTTCTCCGCTCTGGCCCGCCGGTACGTGTACCGCCTGTGCGACGACCCGGTCGGCTGGGACCCGCTGACCCGGGGACATGTACTTCGAGTAGGGCGGCCGCTGGATGTGGATCGCATGAACGCCGCCGCGGCCGGTCTGCTCGGCGAGCACGACTTCGCGGCGTACTGCAAGAAGCGGGAAGGCGCGAGCACAGTGCGGGCCCTGCTGGAGTACTCGTGGCAGCGGACAGCTGTCGGCCGGTTGGAGGGCACTGTGATCGCGGATGCGTTCTGCCACTCAATGGTCCGGGCTCTGGTCGGCGCGATGATCTCAGTGGGAGACGGACGCCGTGATGTCGACTGGCCGGCCGCAGTACTGGCCGGGAAGGTGCGCGACTCGGCTGTGTCGGTGCTGCCGGCGCATGGGTTGACGCTGGAGGAAGTGCGCTATCCAGCGGACGACGAGCTGGCCGCGCGGGCGTTGCAGGCCCGTCAGGTCAGGGGAGAGGTGCACCAGCGTGGCTGATCACTTTTTCTCGGCGGATCCGCAGTCGGCGGACGTGCGGCGTACCGTCGAGGCGCGGATCTGGGGGAAGCCGTATGTCTTCACGACGGCGACCGGTGTGTTCTCCCGGGACCGTCTGGACATCGGTACGGCGGTGCTGCTACGCGAGACCGAGCCGCCGAAGCAGGCCGGCACGTTCCTCGACCTGGGGTGTGGCTACGGGCCGATCGCCTGTGCGCTGGCGCTGGAGGACCCGAAGGCGACGGTGTGGGCGGTCGACGTGAACAACCGGGCGCTCGAGCTCACCGGGTTGAACGCGGCGGCCGCCGGGGTGGCGGACCGGGTGCATGCCGCGCTGCCGGACGACGTACCGGCTGACGTGGTGTTCGACGAGATCTGGTCCAACCCGGCGATCCACATCGGCAAGCCCGAGCTGCACAAGATGCTGCTGCACTGGCTGGCTCGCCTTGCTCCTGACGGCGTGGCGTGGTTCGTCGTCGGCAAGAACCTTGGCGGCGACTCCTTGCAGCGCTGGATGACCGAACAGGGCTACCCCTGCGAGCGGGTGGGCAGCGCGAAGGGCTTCCGCGTCCTTCGCGCCACCCGCTGAACTAACTGCGCTCGGTGGTCCGCCGGCCGGATTTCCGCGCCAGACTAACGACCGAACGGTCGATGAACAGCAGGCGTCAAGCACCGATTGGGTACGCTGCCGACCGTCAGTTGCGGGGTTCGGGTCCCGCTGCAACGAACGCGCCACCGGCGCCGTCCTTGAGGGTATGGAGGCAGCCTTGGCGGCAGCAGAGGCACGGACAGGGCCGCTCGACTTCGAGGTGTGGGTCACCGAGAAGGCCGACGCCCTGTTGCGGTTCGCCTATGTCCTGACCGGGGACGCCAACCTGGCCGAGGACGCCGTACAGGATGCCTTGACCACGGCGTGTGCGCGGTGGGGCCGGGTGAGCCGGGCCGATGACCCTGAGGCGTACGTGAAGCGGATGGTGGTGAACGCGCACATCTCCTGGTGGCGCAGGTTTCGCCGGCGGGAGGCGCCCGCGCCGGATCCGGTGCGGACCGCGCGAGCGGTGTCGGACGGTACGGCGGCCCGGGCCGAGTCGGAGGCCATCTGGGCGCTGTGCGCGACGCTGCCGGACAAACAGCGAGCAGCCGTCGTACTGCGGTTCTACGAGGAGCTGTCGTACGCCGAGATCGCGCAGCTGCTGCACTGCGCGGAGGCGACCGCCCGGTCGCATGTCCATCGAGCACTGGCCGCACTGAAAACCACGCTGAGCACTGAAAGCACTGAGAGCACGGAAGGAGCCGAGGATGCCTGAGCACGACCCTGAGCAGGAGCTCGGCCCCAAGTTCACGTCTGCCCTGCACAACCAGGCCGACAACCAGTCCGATCTGCAGAAGGGTGGCCTGGCCCGGGAGGCTCGTCGACGCGTGCACCGACGCCGGCAGGGCTGGTCGGTGGCAGCAGGCGCCGTACTGGTGGCTGTTGCGATCGGGGGCGTCTGGGGTCTGGCTGGTGGCGAGTCACCGGTTGCCACCAGCGACAGCAGTGGCAGCGGCGACAGCAAGGCCCTGGTTCCTAACAAGTCTGTCCAGGGCGTCGATCCGTCAGAGGCTTCCGTACCGGACACCGGATGTCCGGTGGACCACCCGATCCTCAAGGCTCCCGGTCCGGACGCCCTGCAGGCCGATGTGGGGCTCGACGTGAACACTCCGGTGACCGGCCTGCGCGCCTGCCGCTACGGCTTTGCCGAGGGCGGGACTGGGCTGCTCGGCCAAGAGGTGTTCAACGCCGCGACAGCGCAGCAGGTGGTGGACGCGATCAAGGTCCTCCCGGAGCGGAATGCGCAGCTGCCGGTGTTCAAGTGCGCGCCGCCGACCGCCAAGCCGTCCGAGGCGATCGTGCTCCGGTTCGACACGTCGGACGGGGTCCGGGAGATCTGGGTCGAGTACGACGGCTGTGAGTCGGCCGGCTTCTTCACCGGCACGCACCCCTACGGCCTGTTCTCGGCGCCGCTGAAGCTGTTCATGACCGGATCGGTGCGCCCGTCCGGCGGGACCTACCTGGACGCCCTCAAGGACTGGTAGCTCACTCGACCCCACGCTCCGGCTTACGCGCCGCAGGTCCGCGTGCCCGGTCGACCCGCCAAGCGTCACGGGGTGGCAGAGCCGCAGCTGCCGCGCCAGACGCCGCCGCTCCGGCCGCGGCGCCTGCTCCTGCCGCACCTCCGCCCGCAGCTCTACCTGTGCTCGGTGCGCTGCCCAGGAACTGCCGCAGATGGTCAGTGTCCAGATCGGCAGTACTTCGCCCGTAGTGCGCCTCGATGCGCTGGACCAGAGCCCTGTCCTGTGGCGACATCGGCATCCGGGGCGGATGCTCGCCGTACTGCCGGTAGTGCTGTTCGACCGCGCCCAGCTCCTGCTCCAGCCGCTGGACCGCCCTGATGCCCGTGTCACGGCCTCGGGCGGCGAGCTGGACCGGGGGTTCGATGTCCGCGGTGTAAGCAGCGAGCGCCGCGAGTTCCTCCTTCAGCGGCCGACCCAGCCGGAGCCTGATCTGGGACCGGTGCTCCGGTGGCATCAGGCCGTTCAACCGCGAGTTGATGACCACATCCGCCATCGCGTTGTAGCGCTGCACGAACGGCGTCCGGTCGACGGCGGTCCAGACCTCATCCGGCGACCGGCCGCTGATTTTGTGCAGACCGTGCAGCACACCTTCTACGCCGGCCTGGTAGCCGGCGTACGGCATCACCGCATGTACTTCGAGGATCCGGGGGACTTCCTTGTCCATACCGACGTCCTTGATGACCAGGTCGGCGATCCGGTCCTTGTTGCTGTCCGCGAGACCCTCGGTCAGGACCGTTGCCTCCGCCGAGAGGAAGCGGACCGCATCAGGTGCGTCCTCGTCGCCCACCTCGTGCTGATGGTGGTCGGTCTCGTGCATCACGGTCAGAGCGCCGATCCGGGCCCAGCCGGTCGCCTCGAGGTCGAGCGGACCGGTCGCGTCGTACGCGCGCAGCACGGGTTCGAGTACGAGCTCGCGGTCCATCGTCATCGGCCCGCCGTACTCCGCCGTGGCGCCCATGCCGCCGCGTTCCTCGTACAGCCGCCGGTTCCAGGACGACGGGATGCCGGTACGCCGCTCGACGGCCGCCACGATGCTCGCGACCCACTCGTACTCCCGCGTGCCGGGCAGGATCTCGGGTCCCATCAAGCGACGCGCCACGGGCAAACGATAACCGTTCGCCTGGCGGTCGTCGTACGGCCAGACTGGGGGGATGGGTCACGTGGATGTCGGCGGTGTCGGGTTCGAGTTGCCGGACGGGCGGGTGTTGCTGGACGACATCACGTTCCGCGTCGGTGACGGCGCGAAGGTCGCGCTGGTGGGTGCGAACGGCTCCGGCAAGACGACGCTGACCAGGATCATCGCGGGCGACCTGAAGGCACACAGCGGCAGCATCTCCCGGTCCGGTGGGCTGGGCGTGATGCGGCAGTTCGTCGGCTCGGTGCGGGACTCGTCGACGGTCCGCGACCTGCTGCTGGCCGTCGCGCCGGAGGCGATCCAGCAGGCCGCGGCGAAGCTGGACAAGGCCGAGCTGGCGATGATGGAGTCCGACCACGAGAAGACCCAGCTCAAGTACGCGCAGGCGGTGTCGGACTGGGGCGAGGTCGGCGGGTACGACGCCGAGGTGCTGTGGGACGTGTGTACGACGTCGGCGCTCGGCGTACCGTTCGAGCGCTGCCGCTGGCGTGAGGTGAAGACGCTGTCCGGCGGTGAGCAGAAGCGTCTGGTGCTGGAGGCGTTGCTGCGCGGGCCGGACGAGGTGCTGATCCTGGACGAGCCGGACAACTACCTCGACGTACCAGGGAAGCGCTGGCTGGAGGAGCAGCTGCGGACCAGCGACAAGACCGTGCTGTACATCAGCCACGACCGGGAGTTGCTGGCCAACACCGCTACCCGGATCGTCACGGTCGAGCTGGGCGCCGCGGGTAATACGGCGTGGACGCACGGCGGCGGCTTCGCGACGTACCACGAGGCCAGGCGGCACCGGTTCGAGCGGTTCGAGGAGCTGCGGAAGCGGTGGGACGAGGAGCACGCGAAGCTCCGGGCGCAGATGCTGATGTACAAGCAGAAGGCGGCGTACAACTCCGACATGGCGTCGCGCTACCGCGCCGCCCAGACCCGGCTGCGCAAGTTCGAGGAGGCCGGACCGCCGCAGGCGTTGCCGCGCGAGCAGAAAGTCAGCATGCGCCTCACCGGCGGCCGCACCGGCAAGCGGGCCGTGGTGTGCACAGGACTCGAGCTGACCGGCCTGATGAAGCCGTTCGACCTGGAGGTCTGGTACGGCGAACGTGTCGCCGTACTGGGATCCAACGGGTCCGGGAAGTCGCACTTCCTCCGGCTGCTCGCCAACGGTGGTTCGGATCCGGATGTGGAACACCAGCCGGTCGGCGAGGTGAAGATCGCCTCGGTGGCGCACACCGGCAACGCCAAGCTCGGTGCGCGCGTGCGGCCCGGTTGGTTCGCGCAGACGCATGAGCACCCGGAGCTGGTCGGCCGGACCCTGCTGGAGATCCTGCACCGTGGCGACGACCACCGTGAGGGCATGGGTCGTGAGCTGGCGTCGCGGAAGCTGGACCGGTACGAGCTGGCGCATGCTGCCGAGCAGACGTTCGACAGCCTGTCCGGTGGGCAGCAGGCCCGGTTCCAGATCCTGCTGCTGGAGCTGTCCGGTGCAACGCTGCTCCTGCTCGACGAGCCGACCGACAACCTGGACGTCGAGTCCGCGGAGGCGCTGGAGGAGGGGCTGGACGCCTTTGACGGCACGGTCCTGGCAGTCACCCACGACCGCTGGTTCGCCCGCGGCTTCGACCGCTTCCTGGTCTTCGGCGCCGACGGCTCCGTCTACGAACCCGACGAACCGGTCTGGGACGAGGGCCGGGTCGAGCGCGCACGCTGACCCCGGTGGGGCTGGACCCACCGGGGTGTGGGCCTGGACCTGTACTGCGCGGAGCCAAAGATTTCTAGCGTTTTCGGTATGACGAATTCAGAGGTTCACCCCAACAACGCCAAGGTCCAGGAGCTGTACGAGACGGCGAAGAAATGCATCGGGATCTACGGTGTGGCCGGCGCCATCGTGCTGGCCACGCTGATCGTGGTCGCCGTGCTGCACGGCCCGGTGAGCACGTTCATGTGGGTCCGCGCCGGGCTCCTGCTGGCCGTCGCGCCGATGCTGCACCGGCTCGCGGTCCGTGCGTCGCAAGGATCCCGGCCGAGCCTCGACCGGCTGCGGACCGTCACGACGGTGCTGCCGATCGCGATCGTGGTGATTGACCTGATCCCGGGAGTGTGCCCAGGATGGTACGCCGCGCTGCAGGGCGTCTCGGCCTTGGCCTTGATCGCCGTGGCAGTCATCACCCGCCGGCGCGCCCTCGACGGTGCGTCCCCCACGAGCTCCTGAACGGAAGGGACGAGATGGGATCGCTGGTGCTGGTGGCAAAGGGTTTCGCGCGCGCGGTCGTGTTGCTCGCCCTGGTGGCGGTCGTGCCGGTGCTGTCGATCGTCGTACCCCTCGTGGGTCAGCTGACCGGCTCGCCGTGGTCGCTGACCAATGTGTGGACGTGGATCGGCTGGTTGCTCTTCTTCACTGCTGCTGCGCTGGGGCTGGCCCGCCCGATCGGGACAGCGGCACGGCGACTCGCGCTCCGCTGGTGCGGTCTTCGGATCGAGGACGGGTACCGGCAGGCCGGGCCAGAGCCGGTGCAGCTGGCCACCGGCTACTGGTGGAACGGTCACTCGTACGAACGCACCCGGCGGGACGCCGAGATGGATCAGCAGTGGCGGCGCCGGATCGGTGACCCGGCCCTCTGGCGGGATGTGCGGTGGATCCTGATCAGCGCGGTCACGCTCGGGCCGGTGTGCGCCGTACCGCCGGCCGCGCTGGCAGGAGCCGTGATCGCCTTCACCCGTCCGTCGCCGCTCGCCATCGTGATCGGTGTCGTCCTGCTGGCGATCGCCGGTGCGGCTTCGTGGTACGCGTGGCAGCTCCTCGGTCGGCTCGCCGGACGCTGGCTGCGGCTGCCGGACGGGGCCGGCGCGACGGAGCGGGTGCGGGAGCTGGAGTTGCAGCGTGCCGACCTGACCAGGGCGCAGGCCGCCGAGATTCGCCGGATCGAGCGGGACCTCCACGACGGAGCACAGGCCCGCCTGGTCGCGGTGGGGTTGTCGCTCGCCACAGCCGAGCGCCTGATGGACGCCGACCCGGAACGCGCCAAGGCCCTGCTGCGTGAAGCACGCAAGGGCATGTCCGAGTCGCTGACCGAGCTACGTGAGTTGGTCCGCGGAGTGCATCCGCCAGTGCTGGTCGAACGCGGCCTGGCCGACGCGATCCGGGCGCTCGCTCTGGACAGCCCGGTCGAGGTGTCGGTCGTCTCTGATCTCGACCAGCGTCTGGAGGCGCCGATCGAGGCCGCCGTCTACTTCAGCGTGGCCGAGCTACTGGCCAACGCGGCCAAGTACGCAGCCGTCGGCAAGGTGCAGGTCAGTGTCCACCGCACGGATGGCACTCTTGAAGTCGTTGTCGAGGACAACGGTCCCGGTGCGGCCGTCGTCGTCCCAGGTGGCGGGCTGGACGGCATCGGTCGCCGGCTACAGGCCTTCGACGGCACTCTGACCCTGGACAGCCCGCCCGGAGGGCCGACCCGAGCACGGATGGAGCTCCCATGCGCATAGTCGTTGCCGAGGACCTCTACCTGTTGCGTGACGGCCTGGTCCGGTTGCTCGAGACCTTCGGCCACGAGGTGGTCGCGACGGCTGCAACCGGCCCGGAGACCCTCCGCGCCCTCCTCGACCACCGGCCGGACGTTGCGATCATCGACGTACGGATGCCACCGACCAACACCGACGAGGGACTGGTCGCCGCGCTGGACGCGCGCCGGGAGGTGCCGGGCCTTCCGGTGCTGATCCTGTCCCAGCACGTCGAGCAGCTGTACGCGCGCGAGCTGATCGCCGATCAGGCCGGAGGCGTCGGCTACCTGCTCAAGGACAGCGTGTTCGAGGCCGACCAGTTCCTCGATGCTCTGGAACGCGTCGCCGCGGGCGGCACCGCACTCGACCCGGTCGTCGTCACCAAGCTGCTCGCGCGGCCGGCCTCCGCATCGCACCTCGCCCGGCTGACCGAGCGGGAACGGTCCGTCCTCGCCCTGATGGCCGAAGGCCTGTCCAACGCCGCTATCGCGAAGCGCCTGTTCCTCAGCGAGGGCGCGATCAGCAAGTACACCACCAGCACGTTCGACAAGCTCGGCATCCAGGCCGACGACTCCGCGAACCGCCGCGTCCTCGCCGTACTCACCTACCTCAAGGACTGACGCACCAGCCGTCGCGGTAGGCGGCCCAGTGCTCGTCGGTGGCGGCGAAGTCGACGTACAGGGCCAGTCCGAAGTTCTGGCGGGTCGAGTCGCCCAGGCCGAGGCGGGCGCCGCGGACAGCAGCGGCGACGGTCTCGGCGTTGCCCCAGTGCGCCGGGTTGTTCTCCCAGTACGCCGGGAGGCCCATCAGCAGGTCCGTCGTCGGGGGAGTGACCTCCAGGGCCAGCGTGGTCTGCTTGGCGACGTAGCCGCCGTACAAGGACTCCAGCGGCATGGCGGTGTCGTACGACATCACGGCTATCTGGTTGACCCTGCGTGCCACCTGGGCGAAGTAGTCCTGCGACCACCACTTGTCGACCGGGGTCGCGTGCAGGTACCAGAGTGGGTCGATCTGCGCGGCTGCGACCGACAGCGTCGTACCCAGCGCACGGGTCTCGTCCAGGACCGCCAGGTAGCCCTTCGAGCCCGACCGCACCGGCTCGAAGTCGTAGTGAATGCCCTGGAATCCTTGCGCCAGCACGGCCTTCGCCGACGCGACCACCTGCTGGCGGACGCCAGGATCATCGAGATCCATGCCGGGATTCTTGCCCGGCTGTACGACGTCGCCGAGCCAGGCCTGCACGCGTACGTCGGGAGCTGCCGCATGCATCGCGTCGACGAACCACCGTGCCTTCGGCGAAACCTTTGCCAACGGCAGCGAACCGTTGTGCTCGAGCGGGCCGGTGTGCACGTACAGGTCGCGGATGCCGGTGTTCTGCAGTCGCTGGGCCAGCGCGGTCACGTCGGCGGCGGTCTTCCGGCCGTCGACCCAGGCATGACCGAGCCAGAGCGCGTCGTGGTCCCGCGTCCGAGCTGTTGGGTCACCGGAGTACTGCAGTCTCAGTGACGTCGCATAGGTGCCGACAGGTGCGACCACCAGCACGACGATCGCCAGCGCGGCGGAGACCAGGATTCGGCGAAGGCGGGACCACGAGCGCCAGCGGCGTCTCACGAACGCGGCTTCAGGCCGTCGTAGATCAGGGCGAGCATCCGGTCGCGGACGGGCGGCTCGAGGTTGGCCGCGGTCGCGCCGCGGGACGCGCCGATCAGCAGCGCGTAGACCTCCGCGAACTGCGCGTCGGCCCGCACCGCGCCGGTCTTCTGCGCCGCGGTGAGCAGGCCGTCGAACGCCTCGCGCATCCCACGACCGGCTGCCCGTGGTTCGTCACCCGCGGCCGCCCCGGACGCGGTCAGCGCCTCCGCGATCGCCAGCTTCGACGCGGACTCCGACACCACCTGGGTGAAGAACTCGAAGAACGCCGTTCCCGGGTCGTCGCTGCCGGCCAGCTCCAGCGCCCGGTCGCGCAGCCGCTCCAGGCGCAGCGTCAGTACGGCCTCAAGCAGCTCGGTCTTCGTCGGGAAGTGCCGGAACACGGTGGCGATCCCGACCCCCGCGAGCCGGGCGACATCGTCGGTGGACGCGCTAGGTGACCGCCCGAACACATCGTCCGCCGCGGTCATGATCCTGGCCCGGTTGTCGCGCGCGTCTGCTCGCACCCCAGCTCCCCTCCATCGCCCTCAGCCTAAGAGACGCGGCGAACCGGTAAGGAGTTGTAAACGAAGTCGTTACTCCATATATTCGATAGTCATCACTCCGTTTATCTCCTGTGAGGAACCCGATGACTCCCGAAGAAGTCTTCCTGAAGCTGGTCCACGGCGTCGCCGACCGCGACTTCGCCGTCCTGCCGGAGCTGTACGCCGAGCAGACCGACGTCCGCCACCCGATGAACCCGTACGGCGACCACCCGCTGCTGTCGAAGGACGCGCTCCGCGAGCACTTCGGTGTCACCGGCCCGCGGGTCAGCGAGGTGGTGCGCTTCCAGCCCGCCAACATCCGGGTCCACCAGACCGCCGACCCGGAGGTGATCGTCGCCGAGTTCGAGTACGCCGGGACCGTCGTGGCCACCGACGAGCCGTTCACCGTGCCCGCGATCTTCGTACTCCGGATCCGCGACGGACTGATCGTCGAGTCCCGCGACTACATCGACCACCTGGCGATGATCCGCGCCCGCGGCCAGGTCGAACAACTCATCACTCACCTCCGGGAACCGGCCACCACCGCAGCCACGTCCTAGTCCCCAGAAGCGCCAGACGGCCCCGGACCGAGCCACCAAGCCCGCCCGGGGCCATCTCCATTCCAAAGAACAGCCGCCGCGAAGCGGGGTTCGTTTCGCGGCGGCTGGTGGAGCTGTAGTTCGCTGGGTCAGCGGTCGCCCATGGGGACGTACTGGGTGCCGCGTTGGCCGGTGTAGATCTGCTTCGGGCGGGCGATCTTCTGGTCGCCGTCGCCGAGCATCTCCAGCCACTGGGCCAGCCAGCCGGAGGTTCGCGGGATCGCGAACAGGACGGTGAACATCTCCGGCGGGAACTGCAGGGCCTCGTAGATCAGGCCGGAGTAGAAGTCGACGTTCGGGTAGAGCTTGCGGGAGACGAAGTACTCGTCCTCCAGCGCGATCTTCTCCAGCTCGACGGCGATCTTCAGCAGCGGGTTGATGCCGGTGACCTCGAAGACGTCGTCGGCGGCCTTCTTGATGATCTTCGCGCGCGGGTCGTAGTTCTTGTAGACCCGGTGGCCGAAGCCCATCAGCCGCTCTTCGCCGGCCTTCACGCCCTCGATGAACGACGGGACGTGGTCGACCGAGCCGATCCGGCGGAGCATCTTCAGCACCGCCTCGTTGGCGCCGCCGTGCAGCGGGCCGTAGAGCGCCCCGATCCCGCCGGCCACCGCGGTGTACGGGTCGACCTGGGTGGAGCCGATGGCGCGGACAGCGTTCGTGGACGCGTTCTGCTCGTGGTCAGCGTGCAGGATGAACAGGATCTCCAGTGCGCGCACCAGCCGGTCGTCGGCGGCGTACTTCGGCTCGCTCATCTTGAACAGCATCGACAGGAAGTTCGCCGTGTAGCTGAGCTCGTTGTCCGGGTACACGTACGGCTTGCCCTGGGCGTGCCGGAACGCGAACGCGCCGAGCGTCGGCATCTTCGCGATCAGCCGGCGGATCTGCAGCGCCCGCGACTCCTCGTCGAAGATGTTGCGCGACTCGGGGTAGAAGGTGGACAGCGCGCCGACCGAGGCCAGCAGCATGCCCATCGGGTGCGCGTCGTACCGGAAGCCCTGCATGAAGGTCTTCAGGTTCTCGTGCACGAACGTGTGATACGTCACGTCGTGCGCCCAGGCTTCGTACTCCGCCTTGTTGGGCAGCGTGCCGTTCACCAGGAGGTAGGCCACCTCGAGGTAGTTGGACTGCTCGGCGAGCTGCTCGATCGGGTACCCGCGGTACTCCAGGATGCCCTTGTCGCCGTCGATGAAGGTGACGGAGGAACGGCACGAGGCCGTGTTGACGAAGCCGGGGTCGTAGGTGGCGAGCCCGCCGTCGCCGTCGGATGCGCTGATCTGTTTGAGGTCGGCGGCACGGATAGTGCCATCGGTGATGGCAAGGTCGAAGTCCTTGCCGGTCCGGTTGTCCCGGACGGTGAGCGACTGTTCGGTCACAATGCCCTCTTCGGAAGCTGGCGTCATCGCCTGGATGAATGAGGGTAGATCAGCCGGCGGGACGCGGGTTCGGACTGCAATCTTCACCGCTAAACTAGTGCGGTCCTCAGCTGCTTCCAAGCCGGGGTCCCCTCGGCGTGTGGGCTCGCTTTGACCCACGCCTACCCTCGCCGGTATTCTGGGCTGCTGTTGTGCGTTCCAGGTCCTGACCTCTGTCGGCGGACCGCTCGCCGACGTCCAGATTTGTCAACCTCTGAGAAACGAAGGTCAACGACCGTGCGCACGTACAGCCCGAAGCCTGCTGACGTCACCCGTGAGTGGCACGTGATCGACGCCACCGACGTCACGCTCGGTCGGCTCGCCGTCCAGATCGCCACCCTGCTGCGCGGCAAGCACAAGCCGACGTTCGCACCGCACGTGGACGGCGGGGACTTCGTCATCGTCGTCAACGCCTCCAAGGTGGCCCTGTCCGGCACCAAGCGGACCGACAAGTTGGCGTACCGCCACTCGGGTCACCCGGGTGGTCTGACCGCGACGCCGATCGGCGAGATCCTCGACAAGGACCCGCGTAAGGCCGTCGAGAAGGCCGTCTGGGGGATGCTGCCGAAGAACCGCCTGAGCCGGAAGCTGCTGACCAAGCTGAAGGTGTACGCCGGCCCGGAGCACCCGCACACGGCCCAGCAGCCGAAGCCGTTCGAGATCACCCAGATCGCCCAGTAAGCGATCGACGAACCAGGTAAACGAGGATTCACAGCGTGAGCGACATCACCACCGAGACCGAAGAGTTCGACCCCGAGGTCCCCATCGACAACGAGGGCCCGGTCGCCTACACCTCCGAGACCAACCCGGCTCCGGAGCAGCGCGCCGAGCAGGGTCGGGTCGCGGTCATCAACCCGGCCGGCGCCACTGGTCGCCGCAAGGAGGCCGTCGCCCGCGTCCGGATCGTCCCGGGCACCGGCAAGTGGAAGATCAACGGGAAGGACCTCGACGTCTACTTCCCGAACAAGGTCCACCAGCAGCACGTGAACGAGCCGTTCGTCGTCGCGGGCCTCGAGGGTTCGTACGACGTGATCGCCCGGATCAACGGCGGCGGCATCACCGGCCAGGCCGGTGCGCTGCAGCTCGGTGTGGCCCGCTGCCTGAACGCCGCGGACCTGGAGGCCAACCGTCCTGGTCTGAAGAAGGCCGGTCTGCTCACCCGCGACGCGCGGATCAAGGAGCGCAAGAAGGCCGGACTCAAGAAGGCCCGTAAGGCGCCTCAGTACAGCAAGCGCTGATCACCTGATGGGGCGTTTGTTCGGCACGGACGGAGTCCGTGGCCTGGCGAACGTGGACCTGACCGCGGAGCTGGCGCTCGACCTTTCGGTCGCGGCAGCTCACGTACTCGGCGAGGCCGGTGCCTTCGAAGGGCACCGGCCACGCGCCGTTGTGGGCCGGGATCCTCGTGCCAGTGGTGAGTTCCTGGAAGCCGCCGTGGTGGCCGGTCTGGCCAGCGCCGGCGTCGATGTCGTCCGGCTCGGCGTACTGCCGACCCCGGCCGTCGCGTACCTGACCGGCTCGACCGGCGCCGATCTCGGCGTGATGCTGTCCGCCAGCCACAACCCGATGCCGGACAACGGCATCAAGTTCCTGGCCCGTGGCGGGATCAAGCTCGACGACGTGATCGAGGACGCCATCGAGGCCCGGATGAACGAGGAGTGGCAGCGCCCGACCGGCGCCGCCGTCGGCCGCGTGATGGACGACGGGCAGGGCTTCGAGACGTATGTCTCGCACCTGGTCCGCTCGGCCCCGAACCGCTTCGACGGTCTCAAGGTCGTGATCGACTGCGCGAACGGCGCCGCCTCGCAGACCGCGCCGGAGGCACTCCGCCGGCTCGGCGCCGAGGTCGTCACGGTCGCGGCTGCTCCCGACGGGCTGAACATCAACCTGAACTGCGGATCCACGCACACCGAGGGTCTGCAGCGTGAGGTGATCGGTCACCGCGCCGACGTGGGCATCGCGCTCGACGGCGACGCGGACCGCTGCCTGGCGGTGGACGCCAACGGCGAGCTCGTCGACGGCGACCAGATCCTCGCGGTGCTGGCGCTCGCGATGCGCGACAGCGGCCGGCTGTCGAACGACACGGTCGTCGCGACCGTGATGAGCAACCTGGGCTTCGTCCAGGCGATGGTCCGGGAGCGGATCGCGGTCGAGCAGACCAAGGTCGGCGACCGGTACGTGCTCGAGGCAATGAAGGCCGGCGGCCACAAGCTCGGCGGTGAGCAGTCCGGGCACGTGATCCTGTCCGACCACGCCACCACCGGCGACGGCACGCTGACCGCGGTCATGCTGCTGGCCCGGGTCGCGCAGACGGGGAAGAGCCTGGCCGACCTGGCCGGCGCGATGACCCGCCTCCCGCAGGTCCTGGTCAACGTGAAGGACGTGGACAAGAACCGCGCGGGCACCGACGCCGCAGTCCAGTCCGCCGTCGCGGAAGCCACCTCCCGGTTGGGTGACTCGGGACGGGTTCTGCTCCGCCCGTCGGGCACCGAGCCGCTCGTCCGCGTCATGGTCGAGGCCGAGTCCTCGGACACCGCGCACGAGATCGCCCATTCCCTCGCCGACGTGGTTGCGACGTCTCTCAAGCTCTAGTGGAGCATCGGGAGCTGGAGCTGTTCCTGCATCTGGCGCGCACGTTGAACTACGGACGCACCAGCCTCGAATGCCACGTCAGCGCGGCGACGCTGACCCGCACGATCCAGCGACTGGAGACGCGGGTCGGCGCCCGGCTGCTCGATCGCGGGCCGCGCGGCGTCGTACTGACCGCGGAGGGCCGGCGGTTCACGACGTACGCCGAGCAGGTGCTGGGACTGTGGGACGACTACCGGGCCGGCTCCGATGAGCCGGCCGGGCTGACGGGGGAGTTGCGGATCTTCGCGACCGTGACCGCGTGCCAGACGTTGCTACCGGACCTGTTGTCGCCCCTGCGGGCGGCGCATCCGCAGATCCGGCTCGATGTACGGACCGGTGACGCGGCGGCTGCCCTCGCGCGGCTGGACGAGGGCG
The DNA here is from genome assembly GCF_036226565.1 of Kribbella sp. NBC_00709. Lineage (GTDB taxonomy): Bacteria > Actinomycetota > Actinomycetes > Propionibacteriales > Kribbellaceae > Kribbella. Next base: position 1,844,800 of record NZ_CP108996.1, on the reverse strand, counting down.
AGGTCGACGCAGCGGTTGCGGGCATCCCGAAGCGGCTTCCGCAGACGCTGGTGAGCCGGCCGGTTGCGGTCACGGATCTTGTGCTGGTGCACGCCCGGGACACCGAGCCTGACGGGACGTACGTCGTACCTGCGCGCGGGCTGGTGCGGGAAGCGGCGTTCCGGTGGTTTCGGACGACCGGGACGAAGCCGGTGATTGCCGCCGAGCCGGACGGGCATGAAGCACTGCTCGCCCTGATAGCCCTGGGATGTGGGACCGGAGTCGTGCCGCGGCTGGTGTTGGAGTCGTCGGTGGTCCGGGATCGGCTGGTTGAAGTGCCTGCGCAGTTGGAGGCGCTCACGATCGGGCTTTGCGTGCGCCGCGCCGACCTGCACCGGCCTTTGATCGCGGCGCTCTGGGACCTGCGACCGTAGCGCCGGGATAGAGCTTGGCGGGCACGAGTTGGGGTGGGAGCGGGTCGCCGCCTTCGACCTGGCGGATGAGGGATTCGGTGCCCAGCTGACCCAGCTCCGGGCCGGGCGTACGCATGATCGTCAGTTGCGGATTCGTCAGCGCCGCCATCTCCGGTGCCATCAGCAACGGCAGTACCGAGATGTCCTCAGGAACCTTGTAACCAAGGCGATTCAGCCCCGCGACCGC